>JAIXHM010000140.1 GCA_030145825.1 Flavobacterium sp. | reverse complement strand
TTCTATGAAAGGAACCTACTTTGGCAAGATCCAGATTTCTTAGCATATTTTTCCAAACAAATTTTTTCCCCACAATACTTATATTCTTGTTTTTTTCATCAATAATTTCAATTTTTGAAGAGATATAATTAAAAGATTTATCGTTTTTAATAATATTCTTGTAGTATATGTCTAAGGCATTATTTAAATAATAATCATCAGAACCCAGAAAACTGATCCATTCACCTTCAGACATTTTAATTCCTTTATTCCAGGCATCATAAATCCCTTTATCTGGTTCCGAAACATATTTGAATAAAATATTTTTCTCTTTAAATTTACAAGCAAATGATTCAATAATAGTCAATGTATTATCTTTTGAATTACCATCTACAATAATGTATTCAAAGTTACTAAAGCTTTGATTTAGTAAAGATTCAATAGTTCTCGCAATTGTTTTTTCACTATTATAACTAGCAGTAATTACAGAAAAAAAGGGAGTTTTCTTCATTAATTTTTTAATTTTTTTATAATTGAAATCGATTGATTTTTAAAAATCATAGACCAAACTAATAGATAAATTAATAATTGAATAAATATGCCATCTAGTCCAAAATCATTCTTTAAAATATAAATTGTAATAGGAATCTTAATCAAAGCAGTACATCCCATTACATATAATTGACTATTTAATCTGTTAGCGCCATTTAAGATATTAGTATAAAAATTAATAAATATTCTAGTCAAAACAATGATGCTCATTGTAGTTATAAATGTAATTTTTACTGCATCAGATATTTCTTTTCCAACCCAAATATTAAGAATACACTTAATAATAAAAGAAAACAAAAGTATTCCTAGGCTTATAATTAAGAATAATTTATTGAATTTTTTAATAGTACTGAAGAACCAATTTTTATCATTTTCATGAAATTTTTGCGCAAAAAAAGGCCAAAAACTCGCCAAACCTGATGAAATTATTAGAAGTGGTAATTGATATAATTTGTTTAAAACATCGAAAATAGAAACATCTTTTGGACCTGAGTAATATGCAATAAAGTAAGGGTCAGAAAAGAAGACAACAACCATAAATAACTGAATTAACATAAATTTTAATCCATTTTGTAATATTTGCTTCGTAATATCTCTTTCAAATCTGTTAAATGCAAATAATTTAATTTTCTTATCTTTTAAAAATGCAATTAAATAGTAACCATTTATAAATAAGTTACTTGAGCCGTTTATTATAGTTATCCAAAGTAATTTATGAGTGATGGAAAAGTTTTTGAAGAAAGTTAAAATTAAGAGTAACGCAATAAAAAAAATAACTTGTGTTAATGTAGCACCTTTTTCTGAAATTTTTGGATTTAATGTTCCAATGTACAATGATTTATTAATTGATAATAGGAAATTAATGCAAAAAAATATAGCATTCAAAATGAAAATGCTTTTTAAAAAATGGTCTTCTAAATTAATATTAAAGAATGAAGACAAATTGTTAGTGTATATAAACACAGTTGCTATCGATAGGAATAGCAAACTAATAATAAGAGTTAAAAAAAACGATTGTGAAACATATTTTTCAATTAGATGTTCTTTTTGTGTTGATATTAATTCTGGAATTTTAGATTTTAGAACATTTGAAATACCAAAATCAAAATATAGACCCCATTGAAAAAAACCAAACACTAAAACCCAAACACCATATCCAATTTCACCTAAAAACCGAACCAAAACAGAAATAGATAAAAACATAAAAAAGCCAGTTAAGGCTTTATATATGGCACTTTGTGATGCTTGACTTGAGAGTATTTTCGCAATTTTGTGCATTTATTTTAAGTAAACATTTTAAAATCGTTTTCTGTAACCCAATCTAAGGTTTTTTCAATTCCTTCTTGCAGGTTTACTTTGTGTTTCCAACCTAAGTTATTGATTTTAGAAACATCTAATAATTTTCTTGGTGTACCATCAGGTTTTGTAGCATCAAAAACTAAATCGCCTTCAAAACCAACTGTTTTTTTAATAGTTTCTGCTAGTTCTTTAATAGTAACATCTTCACCAGTACCAATGTTTACGGTTTCAGCATCGTTGTAGTTTTGCATCAAGAATACACAAGCTTCTGCCAAATCATCTACAAATAAAAATTCGCGCATAGGTGTTCCAGAACCCCAAACAACTACTTCTGAAGCATTGTTTTGTTTAGCTTCTATAAACTTGCGAAGTAAAGCGGGTAAAACATGAGAATTCTGTAAATTAAAATTATCGTTTATACCATATAAGTTAGTTGGCATAGCCGATATAAAATTACAGCCATATTGTTTTTTGTAAAACTCACACATTTTTAAACCTGAAATTTTTGCAATAGCATATGCTTCATTGGTTGGTTCTAAAGCACCTGTAAGTAAATACTCTTCTTTTAAAGGTTGTGGAGCAAATTTTGGATAAATACACGAACTTCCTAGGAAAAATAATTTTTCAACTTGGTTTAAATAAGCAGCATGAATCACATTGTTTTGTATCATCATGTTGTCATAAATAAACTCGGCAGGATAGGTATTATTAGCATGAATTCCACCAACTTTTGCAGCGGCTAAGAAAACATATTCTGGTTTTTCGGTTTCGAAAAATTCAAAAACGGCTTGTTGATTTCTTAAATCAAGTTCCTTAGAACTTTTAGTAATGATATTGGTAAATCCGTTTTGTTCCAAGTTACGAACAATTGCAGAACCTACCATTCCTCTTGAACCAGCAACAAATATTTTAGCTGTTTTTAGCATACTCTTGGTAATTTTACGTATTCTAAATCGTGCTTCATCATAATTTTTACTAATTCTTCAATTGAAGTTTTACTTGGATTCCATCCTAAAACAGTTCTTGCTTTTGTTGGATCGCCTAACAAAGTTTCAACTTCAGCAGGACGATAGTAATTTTCATCTACTTCAATTAATACATTCCCTGTTGCTTTGCAATATCCTTTTTCATTTTCAGCTTCACCTTTCCATTCAATTTCAATACCAGCTTCTCTAAAAGCTAATTCGCAGAAATAACGAACCGAATATTGAACTCCTGTTGCAATAACAAAATCTTCTGGTTTGTCTTGTTGTAACATCAACCACATACATTCAACATAATCTTTTGCATATCCCCAATCGCGAAGTGCATCAAGATTTCCTAAGTATAATTTTTCTTGGATGCCATGCTTAATACGTGATGCGGCTAAAGTGATTTTTCTGGTAACGAAAGTTTCTCCTCTACGCTCTGATTCGTGATTGAATAAAATTCCGTTAACAGCATACATATTATAAGACTCACGGTAGTTTTTAGTAATCCAATATGCGTACATTTTAGCTACACCATAAGGCGATCTTGGATAAAATGGAGTGGTTTCTTTTTGAGGAATTTCTTGAACTTTACCATATAATTCAGATGTTGAAGCTTGGTAAATTTTTGTCGTTTCTGTTAATCCACAAATACGAATTGCTTCTAACAAACGTAAAGTTCCTACAGCATCAGTTTCAGCAGTGTATTCTGGCATATCAAAAGATACTTTAACATGCGATTGTGCTGCTAAGTTGTAAATTTCATCAGGACGAATTTGTTGGACTAAACGAATTAAATTCGTAGAGTCCGTCATATCACCATAATGTAATTTTATTTTTTTCTCTTTATGTAAGTCTTGTAATAAACTTTCAATATACAAATGTTCAATTCTCTCAGTATTAAAGGTAGAACTTCTTCTAATAATACCATGAACTTCATATCCTTTTTCAAGTAATAATTCAGCTAAATAAGAACCGTCTTGACCATTTATTCCAGTAATTAATGCTACTTTCATTGTTTTTTTGATGTTATTTTGCAAATATAAATTTAATTAATTTTTTAGAAGTGCTTTTTATTTAATTATATTTGAACACATTTGAAAAAAAATGAATTTAAGAGCACTTTTTTTTGTATTAATTCTTGCTGGTGAAAGATACATACCTTCTTTTAAAATTAATCTTTTTTTGCTTTTAATTTTTTTAGTTGGACTTTTTTTTGAATCGAAGAAAACGATTAGTTTGAAAGTTTTTAAAATTATAAAACCCATTATTTTAGTTTTTATATTAGGTTTTTTTGGGCTTTTAATAAATGATTATACATTTGAATTTATAGTTAAAGATATTCTATATTTTATAAGACCAATATTAGCCATACTATTCGGTTATTTTTTATTTCAACAGGAAAAGAGGAAAGAAAATTTTCTTTTATCAATAGTTTATTTTTCTTTTTTAACAGCTTTAATACATTGTTGTGGTATTTTAATTTTTGGTAAAATTTCAGAAAGAATTAGCGAAATTAGAGGTGATTTTGGTTTAGATAATTTCGTTGAAATTTTTGCTTTTTACATTATTATATTTTATGAAAAGAAATTCAAACAATCATTAATTGTTTCGAGAGTATTAAAATATTTAATATTGTTTACGCTTTTACTTTCAATATATTTATATTTTTCTAGAACAATGCTCATAATGTTCTTATTAATAGGCTTTAGTATTTTTGGTTACTTAACACTAACTAAAAATAAATTGAAATATATTTTTGGATTAGTTGTTTTAGTCCTTCTAATGTATACCTTTTTATATTCAATTAAATTAGAGAGAAATTCAAAGGGTTATGAAGCATTGCTTTACAAAATAAAAATTGCACCTGAAGAAATATTTAAAACTAAAATTAATAGAGAAAACCATAAAAACCTTTGGGATCATTGGAGAGGTTATGAGGCAAAAAGAGCTTTTGCATTAATGAATGAAAACCCATCGTCTTATGTATTTGGTAACGGATTTGGGTCATTAGTTAATTTAAAATTTAAAGCACCCTTAGACGAAAAAGGGATGAAAAAAATTTCTCGATTACACAATGGTTATATTTTTGTTCTCTATAAAACAGGTCTAATAGGGTTATTAATATATTTTTCTTTTCTATTGAATTTAATGAGATTTGAAACAAATAAGGATAAAAATGAAATTTTATTTTCTACTAGAATTATCAGAAGTATAGGATTATTTTATCTTTTCACATCATTAATTATAAGTGGCATTTATAATCCAACAAACTTAATTCTTTTCGTATTAGGAGGATTTTTAGCTATAGAAAAGTTAGAAGATAAATTGCAAGTTAATTAATTATGAAAAATGTGCTTTTTATTCATCAATCGGCAGAATTATATGGTTCTGATAAAGCACTTTTAAAGCTTCTATTAAATATCGATAGATACAAAATAAATCCTGTCGTAATTATTCCTAATGAAGGACCTTTATTTTACGAATTAAAAAACAATAACATTGAAGTTTTTATTGCGCCAGTTATTAAACTTCATCGAGGAATATTTACAATAAAAAACTTTTTTAAGACAATTAGAGATTTTTTAAAAAGTTATTATACATTATCTAAGTTAGATAAAAAATATAATTTCAATATAGTTTATTCAAATACTCTTGCAGTTTTAGCAGGCTATTTCTTTTCTTTAGTAAAGGCAAAAAAACATGTATGGCATGTACATGAAATTGTTTTAAAACCAAAATTAGTGAGTAAATTATATGCTTTTTTGCTAAACTCTAAGAATAATAATTTTACAATTTATAATTCAATTGCAACAGAAGAGTATTGGCAATCTCAAACAAAAAATTCTAAGGCTAACTATAAATTGATTTATAATGGATTAGAGCCTTTTGAAAATAATTGTACACTTGAGGTAATAAAGAAATATAAAAAGGAATTAACTGGGTTAGAAAATTCTATTTTAATTGGACTCGTAGGTAGAATAAATAAAAATAAGGGACACGAACAATTAATTAAGGCTTTTTCTAAAATTGTGGAGAAACACGATCATGTTAAGTTACTAATTGTTGGGACAACATCACCCAATCAAGAAAAATATTTAAATAGCATTAATCAGATTATTGAAAATTATAAATTAGAGGAAAAGATTATTATTTTACCGTTTCAAGATAATATTGAATTAATTTGGTCGATTATAGATATTGCCGTTGTTCCTTCTTTAATACCAGAATCATTTGGATTTGTTGCACTTGAGGCAATGTTGAAACAAAAACCAGTTATTGCTTCAAATTTTGGAGGAGTAAGTGAAATTGTTTTAAATGAAGAAACAGGTTTGTTAATTAATCCTTTTAAAACAGAAGAAATAATTACAGCACTTACAAAGTTAATTACTGATGAAATGTTAAGATTAGAAATGGGTAAAAAAGGTTTTTTAAGAGCCGTTCATAATTTTTCTTTAGAAAAGTATTGTAATTTAATACAAGAAATTCTTCTTAAAGAATCTTAAAGCTATATTTGTAGCATGAAAATAGGAATACTTGGAACAAGAGGAATCCCGAATTATTATGGTGGATTTGAACAATTTGCAGAATATTTTGCAACATATGTAGCCAATCAAAATCATGAAATTTTTGTTTATAATTCTCACAAGCACCCTTATAAAGAAAGTAATTTTAAAGGAGTACAAATAATACATTGTTACGATCCTGAGTATATCATTGGAACGGCAGGTCAATACATTTATGATTTAAATTGTATTTTAGATGCTAGAAAAAGAAATTTCGATATAATACTTCAATTAGGATACACAAGCAGTTCGATTTGGTTTGGTTTACACCCTAAAGAGGCAATTGTAATTACAAACATGGATGGTTTGGAATGGAAACGAACTAAATATTCAAAACCAATTCGAAAATTATTGTTATGGGCAGAAAAATTAGCTGCTCAAAAGAGTAATGCTTTAATCTCTGATTCAATTGGAATACAAAGTTATATTCAAAAAAAATACAATTTAGAAAGTGAGTATATTGCTTATGGCGCTCATGTTTTTACTAATCCTGAATAAGAAAAATTAAATCTTTTTAATGTTCTGCCTTATCAATATAATATGATTATG
>JAIXHM010000139.1 GCA_030145825.1 Flavobacterium sp. | reverse complement strand
CACATCCATGATCCTAAGAAGGATAGAGAAATAGTAGCACTAATTGCTTACTTACACCGATTAGGTACAGATATTAAACTCAAATAAGAACTAAACTAATTTGTTATGCTAAAATTTGTTAAACATAATCTAGAGACAATAACAGATGTTGAGGTTTATCCCATAATCTCTTTAACCATCTTCTTTGTTGTATTCGTCGCATTTTTTATCTGGGCTATGACTTATAGCAAAGAAAAAATAAACGAATTAAGTGATTTACCTTTTAAAGAAAATTAAAAATAAGTAAGATGAAAAAATTAATTCCATCATATATAAGAGTTCCATTAATCTTTGCTGTGGTTATGGCAGGAATGGAATACTTCATAGATTCTGGTGATAAGCCAGCGTTTATAGAGTACCCTATGGTAGCACTGTTTCTAGGAGTATTTTTATTTCTATTAATCGCTATCGAAATTGTAGTAAGCGCTGTTGATAAAGTAACCTATCATTTATTAACTGACGAACAGAAAAAACAATTAGAAGAAGCGCAATCAGTCTCTATTGCTGATAGTAAATTGATGAAAATGCTTACGCGCTCAAAAGATATTGATCAAGAAGAAGACGTTATGTTAGACCACGATTACGATGGTATTAAAGAATTAGATAACGTATTACCGCCTTGGTGGGTAGGTTTGTTCTATGCTTGTGTTGTTTTTGCTATTATTTATTTAGTTCGTTTCCATATTATGGGAGATTATACACAGGCTGAAGAATTTGTCGCAGAAATGGAACAAAGTGACAAGCAAGTTCAAGAGTATCTTAAAAATGCTCCAGATTTAATGGACAAAGAAAAAGTTACTCTATTAACAGATGCAACAGCTTTAGCTGAAGGTAAAAAAATATTTGAGTCAAATTGTGTGGCTTGTCACCGTCCGGATGCAGGAGGAGCAATTGGTCCTAATTTAACAGATAAGTTTTGGATTCTTGGCGGAGGTATTAAAAATGTATTCAACACTATTTCTGAAGGTGGTCGTTCTGGAAAAGGTATGGTGCCTTGGAAAGAATCTTTAAAACCTACAGAAATTCAAAAAGTAGCAAGTTATGTGCTTTCTTTACAAGGTTCAAATCCAAAAGATGGAAAACCAGCAGAAGGAGATGAATGGGTAGAGGAAGGTGCAGCTCCTTCAACCGAAGCTACTACAGAAGTTGTAGAAACTGTTGTAGATTCAACAAAAACTGAATAATAATATTTTAAAAAGGATTTGAGATTTCTCAAATCCTTTTTAATCTTAATTAAAAATTGCCATGTCAGATATTAATCTTCCAGATGAAAGTTTTAGAGATAGTATAGGTACTATTACTAAAGATGGAAAAAGAAATTACATTTTTCCTAAAAAACCCTCTGGTAAATTTTATGAAAAGAGAAAAATTTTAAGCTATGTTTTATTAGTTTTTCTTATTTCGGCCCCTTTTTTAAAAGTTAATGGGAACCAATTTTTAATGTTTAATGTATTAGAAAGAAGGTTTAATATTTTTGGTTTTCCCTTTTGGCCTCAAGATTTCCACTTATTTGTAATTTCAATGATAATTGGAGTTGTAGGGTTAACTTTATTTACAGTGGCTTTTGGTAGAATTTTTTGTGGTTGGTTTTGTCCGCAAACTATTTTCATGGAAATGGTTTTCCGTAGAATTGAATACTGGATTGATGGTGATAGAGGAACTCAATTACGTTTAGCAAAACAAAAATGGGATGCAGAAAAAATAAGAAAGCGTGTTATAAAATGGTTTTTATTCTTCCTTATTTCTTTTGGAATAGCCAATGTTTTTTTAGCGTATTTAGTAGGAAGCGATGAACTTCTTAAAATGATTACTGAAGGTCCAGCTAAAAATTTACACACATTAATTGCATTATTAGTTTTTACATTAGTTTTCTATTTTGTTTTTGCTTGGTTTAGAGAGCAAGTTTGTATAATTGCTTGTCCTTATGGAAGAATGCAAGGTGTATTATTAGACAATAAATCTATTAATGTCGCTTATGATCATGTAAGAGGAGAAGGAGAAAATGGAAGAAAAAAATGGCGTAATGGAGAAGATAGAACCGCAGCAGGTTATGGAGATTGTATCGATTGTAACCAATGTGTTGTTGTTTGTCCAACAGGAATTGATATCCGTAATGGAACTCAGTTAGAATGTGTAAACTGTACCGCATGTATCGATGAGTGTGATACTATTATGGAAAAAGTTGGTTTACCAAAAGGATTAATTCGATATGCAAGTGAAGATGAAATAACCAACAAAGAAAAGTTTAAGTTAACAACAAGAATGAAAGGCTATATAATTGTTCTTTCATTACTTATTGTAGCTTTAATCAGTATGTTGTTTTTACGAGGTGAGGTTGAAGCTACTATTTTGCGCTTACCTGGACAAACTTTTCAGCATAAAGGCGAAAATATTAGCAATGTTTATACTTTTAAAGTTGTAAATAAAACGGTAAAAGAATTAGATAGTATTCATTTTAAATTAGTAGAACCAAAAGGTCAACTTATACCTGTTGGGAACGAATTTGTAAAAGTTAAAGAACAAGGATTAGGTCAAGGAACATTTTTTATTGAAATTCATCCTGCTTTTTTAACTGGAGATAAAACTAAAATTAAAATTGAAGTTTATGATGGAACTGAGTTAATAGAAACTATTTCTACAAATTTCTTAGGACCAAGAAGCTTTAATTAACATAAAAAAAAATGAAATGAAAATAAATTGGGGAACAGGAATTGTAATTGCATTTGGACTTTTTATAAGTTTTATTCTGTATTTTGTAATAAAAGTGCAATCGAATCCAGAATATGATAACGAATTAGTTACAGCCGAATATTATAAAAAAGAGGCAACTGTTCAATCAGATATTGAGAAACAAAAAAATGCAAACGCATTAGAAACTAAACTAGAGGTTACAAAAACAGATGAAGGAATTGTAGTTTCTTTTCCAAAAACATTTAAACCAGAAGTTATTAAAGGCAAAGTGTCCCTTTATAGACCGTCAAACCAAAAGTTAGATTTTGAAGTTCCTATTTCAATTTCTACTACATATTTGCTCATACCTAAAAGTAATTTGGATGGCGGTCTTTGGGACATTACTGTAGATTGGTCTTATGAATCGACCGATTATTTAAACAAAGAAACAATTTATTTTTAAGCTTTAAAAACAAAATGCTTTATACTGCTTTAATATTTGGTTTAGTTAGTAGCTTGCACTGCGTTGGTATGTGTGGCCCTATTGCCATGATGTTACCAGTAGACAGAAGCAATGAAGCAAAAAGAGTTTTACAAATACTAACGTATCATTTAGGAAAATTATCGGCTTATGGAAGTTTAGGATTTGTTTTTGGAATTTTAGGAAAAGGTTTCTTTTTGGCAGGAATTCAGCAACAACTCTCAATTACTGTTGGAATTTTTATGATTGTTGTAGCTGTAATACCCGAAAAGGAGTTTGCAAAATATAATTTCTCTAAACCTATCTATAAAATTATTTCTAAAGTTAAAAGTTCTCTTGGTAACCAATTTAAAAAGAAATCATTTCAATCTTTATTTACAATTGGTTTGTTAAATGGATTTTTACCGTGCGGAATGGTTTATGTAGCACTTTTTGGAGCCTTAGCCATGAATTCAATCCAAATGAGCGTTTTGTATATGATTTTGTTTGGAATAGGAACTATTCCTTTAATGAGTATTGTGGTTTATTTATCGAACATAGTAACCGTATCTTTTAGATCTAAAATACAACGCATTATTCCTTTTGTAGCAGTTTTTATTGGAGTGTTATTTATATTAAGAGGACTTAATTTAAATATACCATATATTTCTCCAGGTACAATTGATTTATTTGTACAAAGCGAAGCAAACTGTCATTAAAATTTGGCAGCTATTTATTAGTTTAATTGGTAAAAAAAAGCATCAACTTTTTGTTGATGCTTTTTTTAATTGTATAACTAAAATAGTGTATTAGTTTACAATTATCTTTTTAATTTGTTTAGCAGAATTATTGTTTAACTCTAAGAAATAAAATCCTGAAGCTAAACCTGTAATTTCATAATTGTCATTAATTTTTGAAGGATTATTTACTTCTTGAATTAATTGTCCATTAATATTATAGATTACAATTCTTGTTAAATCTTCTGTTGAATTTATTGTAAAATTACCGTTATTACTCGGATTTGGATATACAGATATATAATTTGTTGCAAAACTATTAGTACTTAAATTAGCAATTTGTGTACATTGAGTAGGATAGATTTGACAGATAAACTCTGGATGGTCAATGTAAGGATTTCTATTGTTTTGATGTGCAAAAATTGCATTATTTTGATTAATTTCTTTTTGAGAAACAGGATCATCTAAATGCCATTTTATCAATCTTAAAATAAAAGCATCAGAAAAAACTTTATTAATTGAACCATCAAACATATTTTTAGCTTCACAAGTAGATGCATTTGCTCCAGAATAAAAATCATCCATTAAATCTTCATAACGTGTTGCAAAATAAAAGAAACTTCTAGCAATATCACCTTTAAATTCATCTAGTGGTTCAAACACTGTTCCATTATAAGTAGAATAAGCATTAATTAAATTAGAACCTCTTTTAGAACCATTTTGAGACGTGTAATTTGCTGAATTAACAACACCAAATGGTAAATTGTTTCTAGCTCCATTTACAGAACCATCAGAAGGCACTGCATGAAAAGGATCGTTTTTCATTGGGTTAGTTGCAAAATGATCAAAATAAGATTGAGGAACCAAATGTTCTCTATTATAACAATCACCTTCTCCAGTATATGAGCCACATTGGTCAGTAGAAACTATAAAGTTATAAGGATCTGTACCAGTAGGGTTCTCAGAATACATGTCTAATATAGTATTGTCATTTTCATAATAAATATCATGGAAAGCATTGTTATTTGCGTACAAAGTCCATAATGCGCCGTATCCTTGATCAGCGTGTAGATATTCTGGAGTTAGACCATCAGCTTGATCATCAATTATTTTTTTTAATTGAGTTTTTAAAGTGTATCCTGTTAGAGGACTTGGTAATAAAGCTGAGTCATAATATCCAGTAGGTATTTGAGCAACTGAAATTAATGCAAAGAATAAGGTTAAAATAGTGTAATTTTTTTTCATGATAATCTAATTTTATTTTTTTCGTTCAAGTAAAGCCATGTAAAAACCATCAAAACCACTTTCATGAGCTAATACTTTTTGATCTTTTACAAAGGTAAAATTTTTACCTGATTCAGAATTTAAGAAATGCTTAATTTGTTCCTGATTTTCAGATGGTAAGACCGAACACGTTGCATAAACTAGTTTTCCACCAGGCTTCACAATTTTCGAATAATTTTCTAAAACTTCAGCTTGTGTTTTTTTAATGTTTTCAACAAATTCAGGTTTTAATTTCCATTTACTATCAGGGTTTCTTTTTAAAACACCTAGTCCACTACAAGGTGCATCTATTAGAACACGGTCGGCCTTTTCATGTAATTTTTTAATTACTTTAGTAGAATCAATTACTCTAAATTCCACATTATGTACACCGTTTCTTTTTGCTCTTGTCTTTAATTGCTTTAATTTACTTTCATAAATATCCATTGCAATTAACTGTCCTTTATTTTTCATTAATGAGGCAAGATGTAAGGTTTTTCCACCAGCACCTGCACAAGTATCAACAACACGCATACCTGGTTCAACATCTAAATAATATGCCACTAATTGAGAAGAAGCATCTTGCACTTCAAATAATCCGTCTTTAAAAGCTTGTGTTAAAAACACATTTGCTCTTTCTTTAAGAATTAATGCATCTGGATAATCTTTTAAGAATTCAGTTTCTATATTATCATCCATTAAAATAGCGCGAAGCTTTTCCTTAGTAGTTTTAAGTGTATTAACTCTTAAAATAACTTCAGCTTGTTGGTTTTGAGCACTAAGTTCTTTACTCCAAGTTTTTTCTCCAAGTTCAGCAATACCTAACTCGTCCATCCAATCAGGAATAGATTCTTTAAATTTTCTAATTTTAGATAATTCATCAAACTTACCTTTGATTCTTCTAACAGGAGTATTTTCAAAATATTTCCAATCTGGTAGTGTAATTCCTCTTAATACTGCCCAAACTGCAAAAATTCTCCAAACATTATCTCTTGTAAAAGGTTCTTTTACTTCAGCAATTTCCATATATAAACGTTTCCAGCGAACTATTTCGTAAATCGTTTCAGCAACAAATTTTCTGTCTTTGCTTCCCCAACGTTTATCTTTTTTTAATGCAATTGCTACTACTTTATCAGCATAAGCACCTTCATTAAAGATAGCCATTAATGAATCGATAACCGTAAAGCATAAATTTCTATGTAATCTCATTTCTTTTAAAATAAATAAGCCGACAAAGATAATTAATAATTATAGGATAGCGAATAATTTAAAAGCTTTTTATCCTTAATATTTGATAGCAGTTTTAAAGTAGATTTATTCAAAGGTAGAAATAGACTTTTGTCTAGCTAGTTGATTAATAATCTGTTAATTAAATGTTATAGTTTTTATTTTCGGGTAACAAAATAATTTTAAACACGTCTTACCTTTAAATCAATCATTAATCAAAATTAAATTTATTTAAAAATGAAAAAAACGATCAGTTATTTAGGAATGGCATTACTTTGTTTAGGATTACAAACTGTTAATGCAAAAGAATTAGTTAATTCTAATAATTTAGAAATTAATTCTGAAGTTGTTACAACTTTTGATGCTACACCTTTATGTTTTGCAATTAGTAAAGGAGATATAGATTTAGTAAAAAAACTTGTGGAGTATGGTGCTGATATTAATGACAAAATTCAGCGAGGAATTACTCCGTTAATGATGGCTACAAGATATCAAAATGTAGAGATGGTTAAGTTTTTACTTTCTAAAGGTGCTAAATTAGGCGTTAAAGACGATAATGGAAAAACAGCTTTAGAT
>JAIXHM010000138.1 GCA_030145825.1 Flavobacterium sp. | reverse complement strand
TTTTTATTTCCTTCAATTTAACCAAAGGAAATTACAAAGAACCTACTAACCAAAATGAGATTGAGAAAACAATTAATGATAGTGTAACGACAAAAACAACTTTTCTAGGTCAAAGTAAAACACAAATACTTAGAGACTTACACACCGATTCTATTTACTCAGAAAAAACATTAGAAGACAATTGTCAAAATTCATTCAAATTAATAAAATATAAAATACTTAGCTTCAGGAATTTTTACAACAAAAACTCAAATCTTTCAACTGAAAAAGCTTTAGAAACACTTAAATTCAAAAAAGATCGATTAAACAAATTTCTGTACTCAAAAGCTAAAACCTTTAAATCTAACGAAATTGAAGATGAAATTTTAGACTATTTCTACGAAAAACTTCCATTCTTAATCTTTTTATCCTTACCATTTATTACAATAATATTCTGGTTAGTTTTTTATAAAAAAGAACTCAATTACACTGAACATTTAATATTTGTTTACACGTTCTATACTTTTGTATTTATGTGTTTCATACTCTTTAATATTGTAGGGCTTTTTAGCGACTATTTATATGATACTGTAAGTATGTTATTTTTTTTAATAATATTCCCCTACTATTTATACCGTTCTTTAAGAAATTTTTATCAGTTTAGTCGTTGGATTACAATATTTAAATTACTAATTTTACATCCGTTGTTTGCAATAGCTTTTCTTTTCGTAACATTTATTGCATTTATACTAGGCGTAATTATAAAATAATGGTAACACAAATTACAAAAGGCATAAAAATTTCTGTTTCTACTAGTTTTGAAGGCACTTACTTTAAAAACTACAAGATTCACTATGCTTTTAGTTACCAAATAACAATTGAAAATCAAAGTAAAGATTCAGTTCAATTAACCTCAAGACATTGGGAAATTTTCGACGCACTCAATAACAATGAAATAGTTGATGGCGAAGGTGTTGTGGGGAAAAAACCAGTAATCAAACCCGGTGATAAACACGTTTATAACTCGGGTTGTTTGTTAGCTTCTCCAATAGGAGCAATGAAAGGTCATTATAACATGATTAATTTCACTTCTACAAA
Organism: Flavobacterium sp.; assembly: GCA_030145825.1. GTDB lineage: Bacteria > Bacteroidota > Bacteroidia > Flavobacteriales > Flavobacteriaceae > Flavobacterium. The sequence goes on along the minus strand of JAIXHM010000138.1, from coordinate 6,013 downwards.
AAGTTTTCAAGTTGTTATCCCAACATTTAAGTTAAGTGCTCCTTTTGCGCTTAATTAGTTTACTTGCAAAAATTTACTCAGTTACTTTTATTACTAAAAAAACTATATTTTTTTAGTAAATTTGTACATCAAAATTATATAATTCTTAATTTACAATATTATGTCTAAAGGATTTTTTAATGTTCCTAAAGCGGTAAATGAACCTGTAAAGTCATATGCTCCTGGAACTCCTGAAAGAGAACAAGTTTTAGCTGCTTACCGCAAAATGTGGAACGAACAAATTGATGTACCTCTATATATAGGTAGCGAAGAAATAAGAACTGGCAACACACAAAACATGTCAGCTCCTCACGATCATCAACATATAGTAGGAAAATATCATTTAGCTGAAAAAACTCATGTTGAAAAAGCTATCTCAACTGCATTAGAAGCTAAAAAAAGATGGTCTAAAATGACATGGGAAAATCGTGCAGCAATTTTCTTAAAAGCTGCAGAATTAATTGCTGGTCCTTACCGTGCAAAAATAAATGCTGCGACAATGATTGCTCAATCTAAAACAATTCACCAAGCCGAAATTGATGCAGCATGTGAACTGATTGACTTTTTACGTTTTAACGTAGAATATATGTCACAAATCTATAATGATCAACCAATTTCTGATTCTTCAGTTTGGAACAGACTTGAACACCGACCATTAGAAGGATTTGTTTATGCTATTACACCATTTAACTTTACAGCGATTGCAGCTAACTTACCTTCAAGTGCAGCCATGATGGGTAATGTTGTGGTTTGGAAACCAAGTGATAGCCAAATTTTCTCAGCAAAAGTTATTATTGATGTTTTCAAGGAAGCAGGTTTACCCGATGGTGTAATTAATGTAATTTATGGTGACCCTGTGATGATTACAGATACTTTATTGGCTAGTCCTGATTTTGCTGGTTTACATTTTACAGGATCCACTCATGTATTCAAAGATTTATGGGCAAAAATTGGAACTAACATTCATAATTACAAAACATACCCAAGAATTGTAGGAGAAACTGGTGGAAAAGATTTCATCTTAGCTCATCCATCTGCAAATGTTAAACAAGTAGTTACAGGAATTGTTCGTGGAGCATTTGAATTCCAAGGCCAAAAATGTAGTGCTGCTTCACGTGTTTATATTCCAAGTAGTTTATGGCCAGCTGTTAAAGCACAATTAGAAACTGATGTTAACTCAATGAAAATGGGTTCTCCTGAAGATATGTCTAATTTCTTTACGGCTGTAATTCATGAAGGTTCATTCAATAAGTTAGCTTCATATATTGATCAGGCTAAACAAGATGCTGATGCAGAAATTATTTTAGGTGGAGGTTACGACAAATCTAAAGGCTGGTTCATTGAACCTACAGTAATTGTTACTACAAATCCTAAATACAAAACAATGGAGACTGAACTTTTCGGTCCAGTTGTAACTATTTATGTTTATGAAGATTCTAAATGGAACGAAACTTTAGAATTAATTGATACTACATCTGAATATGCATTAACAGGTGCTGTTTTTAGCACTGACAGATATGCTATTGAAGAAGCTACAATTGCACTTGAAAATAGTGCTGGTAATTTCTATGTAAACGATAAACCAACGGGTGCTGTTGTCGGAAACCAACCTTTTGGAGGTGCTAGAGCTTCTGGAACAAACGATAAAGCTGGATCTATGTTAAATTTATTACGTTGGGTTTCTCCACGTACAATAAAAGAAACTTTTGTAACTCCTGAAGATTATCGTTATCCATTTTTAGGGTAAATAAAAAATATACTTATTTAAAAAGCAGAGTTGAAAAATTTCAACTCTGCTTTTTTATTAATTTAATCGATAATTTTTAGCATTTTATCGATTTTTACTTAAAAAATTTCTAATAATATTTTTTTTCATAAATTGTATTCCGAATATATTATGCATGCATAATAAATTAACCTGTTATTTATGAAAAAAATTACACTATTACTATTAACTTTTATAAGTTGTTCAATCTTTGCTCAAGAACAAGGATATGATTCTAAAAAACTATTTGAATTAGTAAAAGACATTTCAAAAACTAAAATTATTTACGATCGTGTTTCACCAGTTGCTGATTTAACAAATGGAAGTGATAAAACTTTAAATTCAGTTTTATATAAACAAGCCTTCTATGAGATTCAACGTGCCGATTATTTAAATAGATTACCAAATTTAGAATTATTAGAAATTGAAACAGAGAAAGGATTTTCAAATAATATAATTCCTATTTCTATTTTAATAAGTGAATTTGAAAAATTAAAACCCGAAGTAAAAGATCAAAATTTACTACAATTAAATAGTAATAGTCAATATGTACCTACTTCATCAAATTTTAATTATTTTAATGAGTACAAAATTGGACTTGCATCTCCACTAATTAAAGAAATTAAAGGCACGATAGTAACTTTTAAATTAGATAATCAATTAATTTTTAATACCACACAAAATTCTATCCAAAAAATTGAAGCAAATTTCAACAATCAAGGTTTTCAATTACTTCAAAAAAATAAGAATATTACTATTGATTTTGGCTCAATTGGTGAGAAAGAAATAGAATTTAAAATTTCCCTTTCAAATGGAAACGTTTATAAAAACAAAGTGATTTTTAAAATAAAAGAGAAAGCACAAAGCTTAGATTATTCTAAAAACATTTCAAAAGTTGCACCATCTACCATAAGTCCGTTAACAACTATAACCTCAAGTTTAACTTATCAAGGATATGCCGAATCTGCCGCTCATGCAGGTGTAGGTGAATTTCAAATCTATTATGATAATGAAGCCGGTTTATTAGATAAAATAATTTTAGTTTGTGATGGATTTGATCCTGCTGATGGCAGAGATGTGAATTCAATTTATAACTTACTAAACTATGGAAATCCTGTTCAAAATTTAGGTAACAATGTTAGAGATCTTGGTTACGATGTTGTAGTATTAAATTTTCCACAGTACACAAGACCTGATGGAGTAACAAATATTGATGGTGGAGTTGATTACATTCAACGTAATGCACGAGTAATGATGGAATTAATCAATTACTTAAATGCAAATAAAGTTGGCAATCAAGAACTGGTAATTATTGGCCCAAGTATGGGAGGATTAATATCTAGATATGCTTTACGTTATATGGAAATGAACGGAATGGATCATCATACAAGATTGTGGTTATCATTCGATTCCCCTCATTTAGGTGCCAATGTTCCAATTGGTATGCAACACATGTTCAACTATATAGCTTATGATGGAGATATTGCTGATTTAACAGTAAGAGCAATTGTAGATTCTATGTTAAAAAGTCCAGCTGCAAGAGAAATGTTAATAGATCATTTTGAAGGACACTTACTTGGTGGAAGTTTAACCGATTTTGACCAAGCTTCTGCTGCAAAATTACCCACAGGACATCCAACTCATAGAAATGTTTTTCAAACAGAATTGAACACGATGGGCTTTCCACAAAATTGTAGAAAAATTGCAATATCTAATGGCGCAAATAATGGAGCCATGACAGGTTCTCCCGGACTTGCTATTTTATCTAATCTTGATGTTCCAGATAGTTCAGGTTTTACTAGAGCATTATTAGATTTAAATTTCACTCCCGCTGCTAACGGAGACATTAGAGTAAGTCGTGTAAGAAAGCAAGCTTGGACATTCTTTTGGCTAACCATAGGAACAGGACAAACAAATGCGCGTTCTTTTTCATACACAGCTGGTTTAGACTCGGCTCCTGGTGGTTTGTTTAACTTAGAAAGTTTAGCTGCAGATGCAGGTCCAAACCCTACTTTAACTAGGTTCTTAAATGCTATGACCTTGAAAAAATTTGACTTCATACCGGCAAGAAGTTCAGTAGCCGTAACAAGTACTAATGATTGGTATGCTTCAATAAATACAAGTAGTGGTAGTCCATTCGATGCTTTTTATATGCCAACAGCAAGTGAAGATCACGTAACCTTAACAAATTCAAACGTGACATTTGCAATGGATGAAATTGTAAATAATATACAATTAAAATGTCCAAATACTACAACATGGAACGGAAGTTCTTGGAGTAATGGTTTGCCTAATGAAGATACACAAGTAGTCTTTACAGGTAATTATACTTCATCATCTGATATTGATGCATGTTCTATAACTATTAATGGTAATACTATTGTAGAGTTTTTACCAACTCATGATTTAACCGTTAGAGGCGGCATAAACATTGCTACCACGGCTCAATTAGTTATGAATGACGACGCTAACATTTATCAAATAGAAGAAATTTCAAATAGTGGAAAAGCGCAAATGAAAAGAAATATAACTACAAAAAGATTGAACTATACTGCTTGGTCTTCTCCTGTAGCAAATCAAAACTTAAAAGCCTTTTCTCCTGGCACACTCGATAATAGATTTTACGAATATATACCTACAGGGACAACAACTCCAACTGCATATAACAGTGTAGATCCAAACGCAAATAGTTTTACGGTTGCCAAAGGTTACATGATTAGAGCGGGAAATGCAACTCCTTCAACTCTAACTTCATGGACAGGTTCATTTTTAGGAACTCCTCACAATGGAAGAATTAATCCAAATACTATTAATGGTGGAGTAAACTTAGGTTATAACTTGGTTGGAAACCCTTATCCATCACCTATAAATATCCAAGAGTTAATTGAAGGAAATATAAACACAATTGATGGTACTTTATATTTTTGGACCAATACTAATGATCCTTCTGGCGGAATTTATCCATTAAATAATTTCGCAACTCGTAACTTAACTGGCGGAACTGCTGCCGTAAATGGAAGCTTAATTCCAGATACATTTGTACAAACAGGACAAGGTTTCTATGTAAATTCATTGGCAACAGGACCTATGTATTTTACGAATAGTATGCGAAATAAAATAAGTAACAATCAATTTATAAATAAGATTGCTGCTACAAATAAAGAAACTTCAATTGATAATGATAAATTTTGGCTAAACTTAAAACAAGGAGAGTCTCCGCAAAATGAGATTCTTGTTGGCTATGTCCAAAATGCAACAAATGAAGTGGATTTTGGTTATGATGGAAAATTGTTTAACAACGGTTCAGCTTCAATAAGTTCTTTAATTAAAAATGAAGAATTTGTAATTCAAGGTCGTTCTTTCCCTTTTGATAGTGAAGATAAAATTTCTTTAGGTTTCAAAACCAATACTAAAGGAATGTTCACAATTTCTTTGTCTAAAACTGAGGGTACATTTTCAAATGAACAAGCCATTTACTTAAAAGATAAATTAACAGGAAGCATTACTAATTTAAAAGATTTTACTTATAGTTTTATTGCAAACGAAGGTATAGATAACACTCGCTTTGAAATAGTTTACAAAAAAGCAACTCCAAATTCTACTGTATCAGATAATCAAATTTTGGTATATTCACAGTCAAACACTATTCTATTCAACAGTAGTAAGAACAAAATTAAAAATATTGAAATTTTTGACATTCAAGGAAGATTGTTATTTCAAAAATCGAATATTGACGATACAAAATTTGAAAGTACTAGTCTAATAAAGACAAACGCTGTAATCTTAATTTCTATTACAGACGAAAACAACATTAAAACAAAGACGAAAATGATTTTTTAAAAAAATAACGGTTTAAGAATTTTTATTATATTTGAAAATATAACTTTAATATTTTTCATTTATGAAAAAAACAATTCTACTCTTTTTATTTATTATTTTTTATGGGGGGGTATTCTCAAGTAACTAAAAATAGTACTGAGAAAATTGCCCCTAATATGGTTTACAATTCGGCAGGTCAACTTGTACCTGTAGAATTACTTTTACCTGAAGATCACTGTACAGTTGATGGCATTACCATTACAGCTAGTGGTAATTTATTATCAGCTGCACCTTTAAATGCTAATTATAACTATTGCTATCCGTCAGCTTTTTATAGTGGTTTTGGAGGATACTGGACTGGACCCTCTACTACTGGGGCTATAACCTATA
>JAIXHM010000137.1 GCA_030145825.1 Flavobacterium sp. | reverse complement strand
AGTCTATCTCACCTACTCTCTGGTAGAAATAAACCTAGTTTAGATTTTATTTTAAAAGTAGATGAAGTATTTGAGGAAGTTGATTTATATTGGTTATTAAATGGAATTGGTACGTTTCCCAAAAGTGATTTAAAAATTTCTAACTTGGAAAATGAGATAGTAAAACCAATTAATAATGACTCAAGTGAAAAGCTAAAGATTACTGATAATTTTTCTCAAGATTTATTTAGTGATGTTAATGAAGTTCCTGTTCCTACTCAAACTAATTATGTAGCCAATGATTTGGCAAGCAATGAAAAAAAAATATCAGAAACTTTTATAGAATCTGATATTGATTATATTGTTATATTTTATAAAAATGGTAAATTCAAAAAGTATAGCCAAATAAAATAGGATGCCATAATATTAAAGCATCCTATTTAAATTAAATTTATTTATTTATTTAAGCAGATATATACTCGCAACTCCTGGTTCTAATCTAGAAGTAATTGGCATTACATCTCCAGACATTGAAGGATAAGAAAAAGTTAAAACTTTACCTCCACCATTAGCTCTTTCTGCAACATAAATTCTATTTGTATTGCTATCGTAAGCAACGTCTACTGGATTTCCAAGTGTGCTATTTGGTCCATAAATTCTTTTTTGGTTACTCATAGCAATTGTTCCCATATTTGCTGTTGAACTAAACACACTTGAAAAATTTTCGATAATCACTAAACCGCCATCCGAATCTGAAGCAGCGCTTGCTACATCGGTTAATATCATAACATTATCACTTGAAGAATGTGTTATACCATGAGTTCTAACTAATCCTTCTATTGTAACTCTTTTTGTTGGAGTTATCATTCCTGAAGCATTATTAAATATATTTTCAAAGTAAACTAAATCACTTGTTAAATCAGCGATTGCATATAAATCATTTCCTTGTAAATGAATTCCCCATAGCTTAAAATCAACTGTATATTCGTTTAATAAAGAAAAACCATTTAAACTTTTTTGATAAACAAATAATTTATTGGTATTATTATTTGCTGCTGATTGATCTTGTGTTACAATAATTTTATCATTGTAAACTGCAATTTCTCTTGGATTATTAAATTCGGTATTAGATGAAAATGAAGACAACATAATATCATTTGCTTCACCAGAAATTGCATCTTCTAAGTTTTTATAGTATTCCAGTCTATTATTGGAACGAGATGCAACAATGACATCCATTGAATTTTTGTCTAGATAAATTCCGTCATTATCTACACCGTTAAGACTAAAGGAATAAACTATTCCGTTAGAATCATTCAAGTCTTGATAAGACATCATTCCCGAAGTGTTACTTGCAGTAACAAGTCTTACATAATTTTTATCATTGTTCTCATCATTAGAACAAGATACCAAAGCAAAGATAATTGCTGCAGATAATAATAATTTTCTCATAAAAGAATTAATTTAAATTAGTTTTTTAATCCATTTACGAGAAAAAATATTTTTTGGATTTAAAAAGTAAAACTTTTTTCAGGATACTTTCCTTTAACTCCTTTGAATAGACTTATAAGGTATTGAAAATCTGCATCTTTATCTCCTGTAGGATAAAATGGATCGAATAATTTTACTTCTTTTTTACCGTAATCAAAAGCTACAGGAATAATGGGAACATTAGCTTTTAATGCTATATAGTAAAACCCAGTTTTTAACTCATTTACTTTTTTTCTTGTTCCTTCAGGAGCAATTGCAAGTCGGAATTCTTCTTTAGTGTCAAATATTTTTGCAATAGCATCTACTTTATTTTCATTTTTCCCTCTGTTTAAAGGTGCCCCACCAACCCATTTAAAATAATAACCAAAAGGAAAAATAAAAAGCTCTTTTTTTCCTACAAAATTCATTTGTAAACCAATAATTCCTCTAGTAAATAAACCTATAAAAAAGTCGTACCAACTCGTGTGAGGCATTACCATTAAAACACTTTTCTTAATTTCGGGAGACATTTCTCCGGAAATTTTCCATCCCAATATTTTGAAAAATATAAGCTTGTAAATAAACTTTTTCATTCTTAAAATTTCATCAAAAATAACATTATATTTACGATTGCAAACTTAAAACTGAATGTTTAAAAAATATTTAAGCTATTTCTTACCTGTTAATATTCACAAAAAAACTTCACAAATAAGTAAAAATCTGGAAGTTACATGGAATAATGGACAACTTGTGTTAGATTCTGAGAATACAAATTATTCTTATGGAAGTTTACAACGTATTTTAAGAAAAGGATTAAAATATATTGGTTACACAAGAATTCAAAATTTTAATTCAGTTTTAGTGTTAGGCGTTGCAGGCGGAAGTGTGATTAAAACACTTGTTGAAGAAGTAAAATTTAAAGGAAAAATTACTGGGGTTGAAATTGACAAAGATGTGGTTGAAATTGCAAATAATTTCTTTCAATTAAATAAAATAGAGCATTTAAATATTGTAGTGGACGATGCGTTTGAATTTGTATTAAAAACAAAAGAAAAGTACGATTTAATTATAATTGACATCTTTCAAGATACAACAATGCCTAACTTTTTATTTGAAGATTTCTTTATTCAAAGAGTTAATGTTTTACTTAATGTAAACGGATTTATCTTATTTAATACTATGGTTTTAGATTACAAAGATAGACGTAGAAACGCTGCCTACAAAAGTAGATTTGACGAAAAATATTCGGTTAGAATGTATCCAAAAGTTGAAGTTCATAACGAACTTTTTACAATTAAGAAATTAGCTTAGTTTTTGTTTTAAATCAGAAATTTCTCTATTTTCTTCTTCAATAATTAATTCGTAATCTTTAATTATATCTTGATTCGTTTGAATTACCTTAGCAATAACCTTGTCTCCTTCTTTTAATTTAGAATTCATTTTAATTAAATACCAAACTATACCCGAAAAACATAAAAAAAGAAAAGCAATTAATCTTATAAAGAAATGTCCGTTTTTTATAGCTATTGTAGTTATAGAAGTATCAATATTTTGTTCTAAATTTTTAATATTGTACTTAGAATTTCCTTGAGCTTCTTTAAGACTGATTTCTAAATTTTTGCTCGTTTCATTTTGATACTCTTTTTTATAATCATCTACAAAATCACTTTTATATTTACTAGAATTTAAAAAAAGTGCGTTGGGATAAATTAATCCTACAACTGCTATTAATAGTGTAACTAGCAATAAACACATCAAGAAAAAATTTTTAATGGTATAAAAAGCACTTTGAACTGTTCGTTTTAATTTCGATTTAGAAATTTCAGCTTCTAAATCAACCAAAGATTGTTTTTTCGAGTTTAAAACCTGTACTCTATCTTCTTTGTAGCCAATTAAATTTTTAATTTCTTCTTGTGTCATGTTTTTAAGATTTTAATAATAACCTTGCTTTTTCTAAATCTTCAGGTGTATCAATTCCTATACTTCCATGAGAAGTTTCAATCATTCTAATTCTTTTTCCGTATTCTAAATAGCGAAGTTGTTCTAATTTTTCAGAAGCTTCTAAACTCAACATTGGTAAACGATAAAAATCCATTAAAGCTGTTTTTCTAAAAGCATAAATTCCAATGTGTTTCATATAACGAACTCCTGCATTTTCTTCTCTTGGATAAGGAATTACCGAACGCGAAAAGTATAACGCAAAACCTTGTTGGTCTACAATTACCTTAACATTATTTGGGTTTGAAATTTCTTCTTTATCTTTTATTTCAAACATTAATGATGCTAAATCTACTTTTTTGTCGGCATCATTTTTAAAAACTTCCACTAATTGTGTTAACGCTTCTTTATTAATGAAAGGTTCGTCTCCTTGAACATTAATAACAACATCAACATCCATATTTTCAACAGCTTCTGCTATTCTATCGCTTCCACTTTCGTGTTCTTTAACACTCATAATAGCTTTACCGCCATTCAATTCAATTTCTTTATAAATTAAATCAGAATCGGTTACTACAAAAACATCATCAAATAAATTTGTAGCTAAAGCTGCTTCATATGTTCTTAATATTACAGTTTTTCCTCCTAAATCTTGTAATAATTTAGCAGGAAAACGCGTAGAAGCATAGCGCGCAGGAATTACAGCAATAATTTTCATATTTTAAATTTAAAACAAATAACTGAATTATATTCCAAAAAAATTACTCTTCAAAAAAATCATCTTTAAAACCAATTAAATACAACTTCTCTTTGGCTCGAGTTACAGCGGTATACAACCATCTTATATAATCTATGTCGATACCATTTGGTAAATAAGGCTGTTCTATAAAAACCGTATGCCATTGTCCACCTTGCGATTTATGACAAGTCATTGCATAAGAAAACTTTACCTGAAGTGCGTTAAAATGAGGACTACTTTTTACTTTTAAAAATTTACGATATTGATGTTTTTCGTCTTCAAAATCTTTCATTACTTCATTATATAACATATTCGATTCGTCATAAGTTAACGAAGGCGACTCACTTGTTAAAGTATCTAAAAGTAAAACCGTTTCAAATGCAGGCTGATCGGGATAATCGACCATTTTTACGGTTACTGTAGCAAATTTAAATCCATATAATTCTACAATATTTTTAATGCGTTGTACTTCAATAATATCACCATTCGCAATAAAGCCAGCTTCTGAAGTTTCTTTTAACCAAAAATAATTATTCTTTACAACCATCAATAAATCGCCAACAGCTAACTCACTTTCTCTATCTAAAATTTTAGCGCGAATTTGTTGGTTATATTGGTTTGCTCTTTTGTTTGATCGAACAATAAAAGTTGTTTCATCTGCACCATATTGTCGAAATGAGTCTTGTATAGCGTCTAGAATTTCATAACTATCTTGTAATCGAACAATATCTTTAAAAGGATTTAATCGAAACTGAAAATCTGAAATATAACTTTGCTTTAAAATATCTCTTAATTGAGTTGCATTGTATAAAATTCCCGAAGCTTCGGCTTGCCTCATTACTTCATCTAATTCTATATGAAAAACTTCTTTATCAAAATGAAGCGACATCATATCGACATCTAAAGCTGGACTCACATCCATTCCTATTGGCGGTAACTGAGCTGTATCACCTATAAATATAAGTTTACAATTTTCGCCAGAATCTACATAATACATCAAATCATCTAACAAAGAGCCATACTGATACATTTTAGAATCTTGATTAGAATCGGCAATCATTGAAGATTCATCAACAATAAAAACTGTATTCTTAAATTTATTTTGCTGCAATGTAAAAGAAATGCCTCCCGATTTGCTTTTTTTTGGAAAATATATTCTTTTATGAATCGTAAAAGCCTGTTTGTTCGAATAATTAGAAATTACTTTTGCAGCTCTACCTGTTGGCGCTAACAATATATACTTTCTTTTTACGTTTTGTAAGTAATTAACAAGCGTAGAAATTATTGTAGTTTTACCGGTTCCGGCATAACCTTTGAGTATAAAAAGTTCAGATGTATTATTATTGGTTACAAATTCTGAAATTTTTTGAAGAAAAACATCTTGTTTTAGTGTTGGCTCAAATGGAAAATTTTCACGTAACGTTTTGTAAAACAAGCTTGAATTCATAAGGTTAAAAATTGGCAGGTATATATTTTTCAAATATACTGATGATTTTTAAAAGAATTTCTTTTAAGAAGAAAAAAAAATTGTAGATTTGCGTACCTATTAAACTAATAAACTTTAAATAAACATGTTAAAAATTGCAATTTTTGTTGTATTACTAGTAGTTATAGTTTTTGCATTAGTAAAACTGATTGATAAATTTGTTTCTGCAAAAGCACGCCCTTTCTTATCTTTAATTTTATGGTTAGTGTGTGGTTATCTTGCTTATTTAATCTATGGTTCTGTAATGAAACCTATTGAGTTTGAAAAAGCAAAAAGTGAGCGTTATGAGGTTGCCGTTAAAAAAATGTTAGACCTTAAAAAAGCGCAATTAGGATACAAATCTAAATACAAAGAATTTGCAGATTCATTTGATAAATTAGTAGCTTTTATTGAAAGTGAAAAATTTGCAATTGTTTCTCGTAAAGATACAGCTGTTATTGATGCTGCAAAAAACAAAGCTTTTGGTATTACAACTGACGCTACAGGTAAAGGTGGTTTCTTTAAAGACGTTGTAATGGTAGATACTTTAGGATATGTAACTGTAAAAGATTCATTATTCAAAAATTCTGATCGTTACAAAAGATTAAACATCGTTAAAGTGGGTGGTGTTGAAGTACCGGTTAAAATGCAAGCAAGCTCTATTGTTCGTAATGATACTAAAGTTCCTGTATTTAAAGCAGAAATTGACAAAAATGCTTTATTAGCAGATTTAGATCAGGAATTAGTAGCACAAGAAAATAAAGTAGAATCAATTGACGAAATTAATGGTCCAACAATTACATTAGGTTCTTTAGACGAAGCTATTGTAACTGGAAACTGGCCTAAAAAATATGGTAGTAACGAATAACGATATTACTCAAAAAAATTACAAAAAGTTGTCCATTCAGGTTTCCTTGAGTGGACTTTCTTTTTGTGTTTTTGACTTATTACAAAATAGCATAAGTGTTTTAAAATCTGTAACTTTTATAGAGAATCAAGTTATCGAAGAGCAATTATGGAAAACTTTTTCTGAGTTTCCTATTTTGAGTGAACGATTTGATGAAATAAAAGTTATTCACGATAATAATTTGAACACTTTTGTTCCGCAGTCACTTTTCGATGAAAATTATCTTGGAAGTTATCTTCAATACAACATAAAAGTATTTGAAAACGATTTATTCGCTTTTGATAGTCTTAAAGTTCAGCAAATTAATAATGTTTATGTACCTTATGTAAATATTAATAATTTCTTATTAGATCAATTCCAAACATTTGATTATTTACATGTAAATACCGTGCTGGTAGATAAGCTTTTAGATAATTCGAAATACATTTTTGAAAAACAAGTTTTTGTACATGTTCAGCAAAAGCATTTTGAAATGGTAGTGGTACAAAATGGAAAACTATTGTTTTTCAATTCATTTGAACCTTCTACTCCAGAAGATTTTATTTATTACATCCTTTTTACACTAGAACAATTACAATTAAATCCTGAAAATTGTTCTGTAGAATTATTAGGAACTATAACTGAAGATAGTGATTTCTATAAAATTGCATACAAATACATAAGAAATTGTAGTATTTTTAAAGTAAATTCAATCGCAGAGAAATATTCAATTACTGAAAAAGAAGCTAAAGAAAACTTTATTCTAATACATTCATGAG
>JAIXHM010000136.1 GCA_030145825.1 Flavobacterium sp. | reverse complement strand
ACCTATAACACGACCTTCTAATTCACTACGATAATCATCATCTTAAAATACACTATCGTACCGAGCTTCTACCACAACATGATTCATGATTCCTAATACTTCAAATAAAGCAATTGCTTGTTTAGAAACTTTTGCTTTTAAAGCCTCAGGAGTCGTTTTATGATTACTTAAACCACGTTTTTTAGCTTCTTTTTGCCATTCATCACTATAACCATCTCCTTCAAAAAGAATAGCTTTTGTTTGTTTAATATATTCTCTTAAAACATTAAAGATAGCTTCGTCTTTCTTTAAATCTTTTTTCTCAATTAAAGCATCAACTTCTGCTTTAAAATCTATTAATTGTTTAGCCACTATAGCATTTAAAGTGGTCATTGGATTAGCACAATTTGCTGTTGAACCTACTGCTCTAAACTCAAATTTGTTTCCTGTAAATGCAAATGGAGATGTTCTATTTCTATCGGTATTATCTAATAAAACGTCTGGTAATTTACCAACAACATTTAATTTTAGATCTGTTTTTTCTTCTGGAGATAATTTTCCTTTAGAAACACCTTCTAATTCGTTTAAAACTTTCGTTAATTGGTCACCAATAAACACTGAAATAATTGCTGGTGGTGCTTCGTTTGCTCCTAATCTATGATCATTACTTGCCGATGCAATAGAAGCTCTCATTAACTCTTCGTATGTGTAAACCGCTTTAATGGTGTTGATAAAGAAAGTTAAAAACTGTAAGTTACTCATTGGCGTTTTCCCAGGACTTAATAAATTAATTCCAGTGTCTGTTGCCATAGACCAGTTGTTGTGCTTTCCAGAACCGTTTACTCCTTTAAATGGTTTTTCGTGTAATAATACTTTTAAATCATGGCGTTCTGCAACTTTTTGCATTACATCCATTAAAAGTGAATTATGGTCAACTGCTAAGTTTGTTTCTTCAAAAATAGGTGCAAGCTCAAATTGTCCAGGAGCAACTTCATTATGACGTGTTTTAACAGGAATACCTAATAACATACATTCGTTTTCTAAATCACGCATGTAGTTTAATACTCTTGTAGGGATTGACCCAAAATAATGATCATCTAACTGTTGACCTTTAGCAGCAGTATGCCCTAATAAAGTTCTACCTGTAGCTAATAAATCTGGCCTAGCTGTAGCTAATGATTTATCTACTAAGAAATATTCTTGTTCCCAACCTAATGTTGGAGTTACTTTTTTAACATTTTTGTCAAAATATTTAGCAACTGCAGTAGCTGCCTCATCAATTGAATTTAATGCTCTTAATAAAGGTGTTTTGTTATCTAAAGCTTCACCAGTATATGAAACGAAAATAGTTGGAATACATAAAGTTGTACCATAAATAAAAGCAGGAGATGTTGGATCCCAAGCTGTATATCCACGAGCTTCAAAAGTATTTCTAATTCCACCATTTGGAAAAGAAGAAGCATCTGGTTCTTGTTGTACTAAGTGACTACCACCAAATTTCTCAACAGGATCACTACCATCAAAAGAAGTTTCAAAGAAAGCGTCGTGCTTTTCTGCTGTAGTTCCAGTTAATGGTTGAAACCAGTGCGTGTAGTGCGTTACACCTTTAGAAAGTGCCCACTCTTTCATTCCCATTGCAACATATTCAGCAACATTACGGTCTATTTTTGTACCATATTGTGTTGCATTTTTTACTGCTTTATAAGCATCTGGAGTTAAATATTGTCGCATTGTTTTATCATTAAAAACATTGCTACCAAAAATCACTGATTTTTTTTCTAATTTTTCAACCGAAACTGTTTTTCTTGATGCAGTTTCTGCTAATGCTTGAAAGCGAAGTGTTGCCATTGATTGTTAACTTTAAATTAATTACCCTTAATTTTTCGGTACAAATATATAAAATTTCAACACAATCGACAAAACACCCTGTTAAAAATAGGGTTAAATTTAATTTTTATTATTTTTACAGCATGAAAAATGAAAAATTACATATGATTATGCTTGGTTGTACTCCAAAAGGACGTATTACAGAGCAACACGACATTTTTTTTGGAATTGCTCCTTCTTTATTTGAACTTAAATCTGATCTATATGATTTTTGGCCTGAAGCCGAAAAACAAATGCATATTGATGCTTGGCAAGAAGTAACCCAAGTAGATGACTTTCAAATAGAAGTAGTTTCAAGAAATGAAGTTAAAGAAAACTCTTTAAAACTATTCTTCATTAATTTAGGCGGTTACCAACCTGGGCAATTTGAAGAATATCATCATAAATTATTAATTGTTGCCACTTCAAAAAGTGAAGCCATTAAAAAAGCAAAACAAAGTATTTTTTATAAAGAGTTTGGTTTTAAAGGTGCCGAATCTCATATTGACGACCAATATGGAGTTGACATTGACGAAATCTACAATATTGAAGAAATACTTGTTGAAAAGTTTAAATCAAAATTTGCATTGAAAATTTCGCCAAATGTTGGTCCTGCAGATGAATTACATATTGGATATCTAAAAATGAGTAAGATTAGTATTTAATTAATTGCTTATAAATAACAGCATCATTTTCTAAATATACTTTTATATTATAAATACCCGAATTAAAATAATTTAGATTACTTTCTGTAGCAATTAACATTCCAAGTGCATTATAAATTTCAATTTTTCTAACTACAACAGATGATTTAATTTCAAAAACACCATTTGTTGGATTTGGGTAAATAACAACATCTTTTTGTAATGCTTCAAAATTAGTTGAAGTTAAAAAATTAGTTGATATACAATCGGAAACACTTACACAACCATTTGTTGTTAATTGAACCGCATAATTTCCATCTTGAGATGGTGTAAAACTTTGATTTGTTTCTCCAGAAATATAACTATTCCCATTATCACAATCTATCCATTGATAGGTTGTTCCACTTAAATTTCTATCAGCAATTAATGTTCCGTTTGATATTGTAACATTTGTTGTAAAAGCATTTTGAGAATCGGTAATACTCAAAGGAATTGTAATTGTATCTATTAAATCTGGATCACAAAATTCATTTGTTACTGTTAAACTTACTTGTTTATTTCCTGGACAAGTATATGTGTGTGATGGATTAACATCTGTACTAGTTGTACCATCTCCAAAATCCCAAAGTACTGAATCATAATTTGTACTTGTATTTATGAATGAAACAAAAGATTGTTGGGTTGTTGGGTCATAATCATTTAATAAAGGCGCATATACAAATAACGCAACTGGAGTTAAACACTGAGGATTATCAATATAAGTAACTGATGTTGGCGTCCAAACTCCGGCAATTTCATCACCCGAAACTTCTAAAACAGGAATACCAAAATTTACATCAAACCATTTATAAGTTATAACCGTTCGCTGAGTTGAAACTGTGTCTGTTGGAGTAATTATAGTATCATCGCTAACTTCTGTAGTTTTCATTTTTAAAACATCAGAAAAAGTTCCGTAAGGTGTTGTTAAACTTCCCCAACCTTCAACAAAATTTGTTCTATCTAATTGTGATTCATATTGAATAGGAAATCCCAAACTACTTAAATCTATTTCAAATTCACTATGATTTGTATACGAATCATTATAAACTATAGGAAAATTATAAACTGCATCAGGAATCGTATAATCAAAAGTGAAAGGAACAGTAATACCACTAACTGTTAAAGAAGCACCAACCATTTTACATTCTAAAGTTGTTGCAGACTTAAAATAATGATTCACTACATTTGTTAATCCGTAACCCTGAATTTGAATACCATCTATTTGTTGGTTTGCTAAGTTAAATTGAGTATTAAACTGTGTATTGCAATTAATCACATATCCATTTGTTAAACACCATGTTGGTTTGTAACCAGAATTATTAGGATCATCCCAAGAAATTGTTTCTTGAGTATTTGCTTGTAATGCAGCATAATCCCAATTGTAAGCTGTTCCTGTTTGTGTAAAATCTAACCCAGATAAAGCTGCTGTTGTATTTGAAACTAAATAAGTATTGCCAGCAGTAGCAAAATTATTTGACTGATAAGAAACTTGCGACCAAGTTATTGTGCAAATAAAAGTAAAAAGAACGAGTAAAATTTTTTTCATAGCTTAGAATTTCTTTCAAAGAAAGAAAAGAGTAAGCTAATTTATACTTTAAATAAAATGAAACGGACAAAATTGTAAATCAATGGACCATTATTTGATTTTTGTCCAAACTTTTACTTTTTTTATAAAGCCATTTGTAGCTTCAATTTTAAGTTCGTTTTGAGATTGTAAAAAGATATTTGCCGTAAAATCTGATTTGATTTCAGGAACCCAAATTTTACCTTCCCAATGAGGATTTTGAAACTCAATTTCTCTTATAACGATATCGCCTACATTTGCTCGAAACTTATCAGGTTGTTGCCAAATAATTTTAGCAAAATCTTGTTGATTTTCTTTATAAACTTCAATTCTTCTATCATTATCTGAACTTTGCCATTTACCCATAATCGCATCAGGTTTAGAATATGAAAACCTCATAAACAAAAACACCAGAGTAATTATCATTCCAAATTTAAGAAGTAATTGTTTTTTCATATCAAAAACATTTACTAACAAATATAGAAATTTTATGCAATATTTGAAACTAATAAATTCGTTTCCAAACCTTTATTCGACTCATACTTTTATAAGAAGCTTTTATTTCTAATTCATTCTTAGAAACCAATCGAAGTTCCATGTCAAATATTCTACTTTCAGTGGGTAATGTAATTTTTCCGTTCCAATGTGTATCATTAAATTGAATATCTTTAAAAACTATATCGCCTGGTTTTGCTTTTGGTTCTTTTACTTTTAACCAAACAATTTTACCTAAATATGTATCTTTATTTTTAAATATTTCTACTCTTCTTGTTCCATCTGGATTTTCCCATTGACCTATTATAGCATCTGAATCTTTAGAGCTAAAATTAAATAATATAAAAACTATAAAACTTATTACTATTTTCATATTCTTAAAAATTGAAAAAACACCTTGCTATCAATAACAAGGCGCTTTTATTAACTAAACTTATTTATTTCTATTGGCTTTAAATCGTTCTTTTAATTCCTTTCGATTGTCTGATTTTTTATCTTTGAATTTAGCATACTCATCTTCTGATAAAACTTCTTTTAATTTAGTATCACGATTTTCATCAGCTGCTTTAAATTCTTTCATTTTAGACATTTTACCCGAATCACTAGCTTTTATTTCTTCTGTCTTTTTAACAAATTCTAAATTAACAGCTTGAACTTTTTCTGTAACTTCATCTTTAAAACCAACTTGTTCTTTCATTTTTTTAGTTAGTTCTGTTGCTTTTTCGTCAGCTGTTTTTTCTTGGGCAAATGTTACAATGTTTACAATTAACATTAAAAGCAAAATAATTATCTTTTTCATTTACACTAATTTTTAAAGATTAATAACATAAGTATTTCCATTAATAACAACAGTAGCTGTTTGATTACCATTAAATGTAATTGTACCGCTAAAAGTATATTGATTACCATTTGAAGAAGTTCCTATAAAACTTAATGCAATTGTTCCAGATTGAATTTGGTACGAAACTTTATTAACTTGTAAACTATTAATAGTATAATTTAAAGTGCTTGCAAAAGTATTCATATTACGAACTTTAGAAACTTGCGAACCTATTCTCTCATAAGCTCCATTTAAAGCAACTACATCTGTAGAAGCGTCTAATCCTGTTATTTCCCAATTTGCAGAAGCATGATCATCTGAAGACATTCTTGGTGTATCATAAGTTCCTGAATTTGTAAATTCATATGTAAAACTAGAAGGATTTGAATTACTATCACAATTCATCATGTATGCTGAAGAAAAACTATAATTTGCTTCATAATTATTTACAGCATTTTGATAAGTATAATTGTTCACGTATTCTTCACCACAATTAATACTAGGTGTTTGAGTATAAACATCTTCTTCATCACAAACAGAAACTGAAGTTTCAATTGATTTTGACAATCCACCTGTATCCATTTTTAACGAATTTTCAATTACCTCTACAACATCTTCTTCTTGAATAGCATCTGAAGAATCATCATCTTTATTACATGATATTACTGCTTGACTAGCAACAAACAAAACCGCAACTACTGTTACATTTTTTAGAGAATAAATTAACTTTTTCATAATTGATATATTTTTAAAATTTATACTTCAAAAGTAGTTTACTTGAGTTTTGACTTTTAAAATTATAATATGAAAAGGACAAAATATTAAACGAAAAGCACAGAACGAATTTTAAAACTTCTCAATCCATTTTATAAGTAAAGGTGATTTAGTTTTACTTACAATAATTTCCTGAGAAACTGGCATTTGCAAACGTAATAACATACGTCTAGAAAAATAGTTTTCTAAAGATTGAATTGCAGAACGGTTTACAATAAACTGACGATTTGCTCTAAAAAATTGATCGGGATGCAACAGATTTTCATATTCATCTAAGGTTTGATTGATGAAGTAGCGCTTTTTATCAAAAGTCATAATATACACACTTCCTAAATCGTAATGAATATAGGCTATTTGTTCTGTTGTTAATGGTATTATCTTTTCTTGATAATGTACTAAAACTGTTTTTTTATACTGATTTTCAGAAACTGCATTTACAAATTGTTGAATATTACCATAATTTATCATGGCATCAGTTGAAGTAAGTGTCTTCTTTAAATTTTGATATTTCTGAATACTTTGTTGTAATTTAATTTCGTCTACAGGTTTCAGTAAATAATCGATACCACTTGTTTTAAAAGCTTCAATTGCGTATTCGTCATAAGCCGTACAAAAAATTATTGGCGATTTTACTTCGACTTGTTTAAAAACTTCGAAACTTAAACCGTCTGCTAACTGAATATCTGAAAAAATAATATCGGGATGATTGTTTTCTTTTAGCCAACGAACAGCACTTTTGATAGAAGCTACAATTTCTAAAACCGTAACATTATCAATAGATTGCTCAATATTCTTTTTCAATTCGCGAGCTGTTTTTATTTCATCTTCAATTATTAGAACTGTTAACATCTTTAGATTTTTGGTGTAACATTTGATTCATTTTTTTCTGATAATCGGGATGTGTTGTTCCACACCATTCGTCCCAAAAACGAAAATACAATCCATAATTATCATTGAAGTGTTTATGATGCATATTGTGATTTAACGACGTATTAAACCATTTACCAATAGGTGATTGCAATAACCATTTTGGAAAAATTTCGTAACCCAAATGTCCGTAAACTTTAAACGCTATCATAAACATCAAGAAT
>JAIXHM010000135.1 GCA_030145825.1 Flavobacterium sp. | reverse complement strand
CTCAATCAATTTCATTTGATGGTGTTGATGTTTGTTCAGGCTCAGTAGTTGATTTTCCGACTGTAACAGCTGAAGGATATACCTTAACAGGGACATGGTCGCCATCAGTAATTACAACGACTACTAGCTCTACTTATACTTTCACGCCAAGCGATTCTTGTTATGGAGTAGGTACATTTGAGATTGTTGTAAATGGCTGTACTATACCAAAAGGTTTCTCACCAAATGGTGATGGTAATAATGATACTTGGGATCTTTCTTCATTCAATATTAAGAAAGTTGAAGTATTTAACCGTTATGGTCTAAAGGTATATTCGAAACGCAATTATGTAAATGAGTGGGGAGGTAAGTCAGACAATGGAGATGAGTTACCAACGGGTACATATTATTACATGATAGATTTTGAGGATAGACCAAGTGTAACAGGCTGGGTATATATCAATAGAGGTGAATAATAATTTTGCAGGTTTCACTTCAAAGGTGAAACCTGTATAAAAAATCAAAATATTAATAATGAAAAAACTAGTATTAGTTGCCTTAATAGCATTAGGTTTCTCACTTGAGAGTTCTGCTCAACAAGATCCACACTATACGCAATATATGTACAATATGAGTGTAATGAATCCGGCGTATGCTGGATCAAAGGAGAACTTATCTATGGGATTATTGTACAGAAAGCAGTGGATCGAGATTGAAGATGCACCAACAACAGCTACTTTCTTTGGTCATTCTCCTGTTGGTAAGAATGTTGGATTAGGATTATCTGTAGTATCAGATAAATTAGGTCCAGTAGAAGAGAATAACGTATTTGGAGATTTCTCATATACATTAAACTTGGGAGAGAATCATAAGTTAGCATTAGGATTAAAAGCAGGTTTAACATTTCAAAAGATTGGATTGTTAAGTGATGTAGATCCTTCGTTACAAGATAATTTAATTATTGATCCTGCATTTGGACAAAATGTAAGCAATACATTTTTTAATGTTGGTTCAGGTATTTTCTTCTATTCACAGAAATATTATGTTGGATTTTCGGTGCCTAACTTCTTAAAAAAGACCCATATGGAGGTTAATTCGAATGGTACAAATTATGAATTTGGTCCAGAGACAGCCCATTATTTCTTAACTGGAGGTTATGTATTTGACTTAAATGAGACTATTAAATTTAAGCCATTCTTTATGTTAAAGTCTGCATTTGGTGTAAATCCATCATTAGATTTGTCATCAAACTTTTTATTTAATAACAAATTTGAGATTGGAGGAACCTACCGACTTCAAGACAGTTTTGGAGCTATGATGAATTATGCTATTACACCAAATTTAAGAATTGGATATGCATACGATCACATAGTATCAGATTTAAAAGTGACGACACCTTCTTCACACGAGATTATTTTATTATTTGATTTGAATTTCCCGAAGAAAGTATCGAGTTCACCGAGATTCTTTTAACCTAAAAGTATTAATGACATGAAGAAACTATATATAACATTAAGTTTTGTAATTGTAAGCGGTGTTCTTAGCGCTCAAAATAAGGATACAAAAGTAGCCGATAAGCTATTTGATAAATATGAATACGTTGACGCTGCCAATGAGTACTTAAAGTTGGTTGAAAAAGGTAAATCTGATTTATATGTTGAGACGCAATTAGCAGAGAGCTATTACAATGTGTTTAACACCAAAGAAGCTGCCAAGTGGTACGCAAATATAGCTGATCAAAAGAATGATGCGGAGACATATTTTAAATATGCTCAAATGTTAAAAGCAGAAGGTAAATACGCCGAAGCAGACAAACAAATGGAGAAATTTGCAGCATTAGCACCAAAAGATCAACGCGCAATTGCATTTAAGAACAATCCTAATTATTTAAATAGATTAAAACAACAAGCACAATTATTTGATATTACACCTTCTACAATTAGTAGTGATAAGTCAGATTTTGGAGCAGTTTTAACTAGTGCAAATGAAGTTTATTTTTCGAGTGCTAGAAACGAATCAAGAAAGACAAGCGGTTGGAGCGATGAGCCTTATTTAGATATTTACAAAGCGATTTACAATGAAAACGGTACATTAAGTGAACCAACAATTGTTAGCGAATTAAATACAAAATGGCACGATGGTCCTGTTGCAGTAAGTTCTGACGGTAGTACAATGTATTACGCAAGTGAGAGTTTCAACGAAGGCGATTTTGAAAAGAATAAAGAAAAGAAACTGAAATACGGAAAAATTTATCTTTATAAAGCGACAAAAGAAGGCGATAAATGGTCAAATAGTAGCGCCTTACCTTTTAATAGTAAAGCATATTCAGTTCGAAACCCTGCCATTAGCAAAGACGGAAAAACATTGTATTTTTCATCTGATATGCCAGGTGGACAAGGAGGAGAAGATTTATGGAAGGTTTCAGTTGATGGAGATTCATATGGTACTCCAGAGAACTTAGGCACAACGGTTAATACAGAAGGCGACGAGAGTTTTCCATTTGTAACAGATAACAATGTGTTGTACTTTGCATCAAATGCACGTCAAGGATTTGGAGGTTTTGATGTTTACAAATACGATCTTTCAAAAGGAGGCGATGTAACCAATATAGGAGCTCCAGTAAACACAGAAAAAGATGATTTTTCTTTTAGTTTTAATACACAAAAGAAAGTAGCATTCTTTTCAAGTAATCGCGCAGGAGTAGATAATATCTATTTAGCTACGCCAATATGTGGTGTAAATGCATTAGTTACTGTAAAAGATGCTAAGACAGGAATGCCAATTGAAGGCGCTTTTATTTCGGTTGTAGATGAGAAAGGTAAAGTGGTTAGTTCTGATAATAGTGCTGCAAACGGAAATGCTACATTTGGTTTAAATTGTGAAAAAGAATACGGTTTTCAAGTGTCAAAACAAGGATATGAGAACGGTGTTTTCACTATGGCAAAGTCTGAAGGTGGTAACGTAACTGTAGAAGCTTACTTAGAACCTATTAAACCTATCATTACAGAGAGAGAAGTTATATTACAACCAATCTTCTTCGAATTCAATAGAAGTAACATCACACCACAAGGAGCTTCAGAATTAGATAAATTGGTAGAAGTAATGAACGAACACCCAGAGATGGCTATTTTTGTAAAATCTCACACAGATAGTAGAGGTAGCGAGCGTTACAACTTAAACTTATCAGAGAGACGTGTAAAATCGACTGTTCAATATGTAATTTCAAAAGGAATTGCTAAAGATAGAATCTCAGGACAAGGATTTGGAGAGAGCGAGCCAAAAGTACAGTGTGATACTTGTACAGAGGAGCAACACGCAGAGAACAGACGTTCAGAATTCTTAATAGTTAAGAAATAATTCGATTAAGATTTATAATAAAAAAGCCCTTAGAATTCTCTAAGGGCTTTTTTTATGAAGTAATATTTCATTACTTTTGAATCCTGAATGAAGATAGTTGAGCAAATAAAACAGCCTATTACAGTCGAGATGGAACTTTTTGAAAATAAGTTCCGCGAATCGATGTCTACAAAAGTAGCTTTGCTTAACAGAATTACCCATTATATCGTAAACCGTAAAGGAAAACAAATGAGACCTATGTTTGTTTTTCTTACAGCAAAAATGGTTTCGGGACAAACGGTAAATGAAAGAACCTATCGAGGCGCTTCAGTAATAGAATTAATTCATACTGCAACTTTAGTTCACGATGATGTGGTAGATGATAGTTATAAAAGAAGAGGATTCTTTTCTATCAATGCGCTTTGGAAAAATAAAATTGCTGTTTTAGTTGGAGATTATCTATTATCTAAAGGTTTGTTGCTTTCTATTGACAATAACGATTTTGATTTACTTAAAATTATATCGGTAGCCGTTCGTGAAATGAGCGAAGGCGAATTGTTACAAATCGAAAAAGCGCGTCGTTTAGATATTACCGAAGAGGTTTATTACGAAATTATCCGTCAAAAAACGGCTACTTTAATTGCTGCTTGTTGTTCTCTAGGTGCTTGTTCTGTAAAACCAGAAGATGCAGAAACCATTGAACGTATGCGCAAATTTGGTGAATTAATTGGTATGGCATTTCAAATAAAAGACGATTTATTTGATTATACTGATGATGCGATTGGTAAACCAACAGGAATTGATATTAAAGAGCAAAAAATGACATTGCCATTAATTTATGCTTTAAATAACTGTTCGCCAAAAGAAAAAAGTTGGGTAATTAATTCGGTGAAAAATCATAACAAAGACAAAAAACGTGTAAAAGAAGTTATCCAATTTGTGAAAGACAAAAACGGATTACATTACGCGGAGCAAAAAATGGTTCAGTTTCAACAAGAAGCCTTACAATTAATCCAAAACTTCCCACAATCGCCATACAAAGATTCTCTTACTTTAATGGTAAATTACGTTATAGAAAGAAAAAAATAAGAAAGTTGTCATTTCGACCAAAGGGAGAAATCTCATCAAATTAAAATTGATTTTTTGTTTTTTTACATTTTCAATCAACAATTTTTCAAATTATTTAATTTCTTATACAACCATTTTAAAAACGTTCTCGTCTATACTTTTAGAAGGCGAAATTTTAAATTCGGAATTTATTTTTTTTGAATGAAAGTAATTAATCTACATAAGGACGAAAATACAATTATTGAACTAGCGATTGAAAATAATCGCCAAGCACAGCATAGTTTGTATGAGAAATATTCGCCAAAAATGTTGAGTGTATGTCGTTTTTACATAAAAGATTTACATCATGCCGAAGATGTAATGATAACGGCTTTTATGAAAGTTTTTACCAATTTAAAAAGCTACGAAGGAAAAGGAAATTTTGAAGGATGGATTCGTAGAATTATGGTAAATGAATGTATCGATTTTATTCGAGTAAAAAAGAATGTTTTTAAAACAGATGAAATTGAAGATTATAATCATCAAGAATTAGATTTGGTTACAGAAATGCACGAATTTTCTATTGATGACATTCAATTTATGATTGATAATTTGCCCGATGGTTGTAAAACTGTTTTTAATCTTTATGCCATTGAAGGGTTTAAACATCAAGAAATAGCTGAAATGCTTAAAATTTCTGAAGGAACATCTAAATCGCAACTGGCTCATGCTAGAAAATTATTGCAAAACCAAATTAACCAACTTAATGCTGCTGAAAATGGAACCAAATAAATTTGAAAACCAAATAAAAGATAAGTTAGAAGGAAGAGCAATTCAGCCTTCGGCAAAATCTTGGGACAGGTTAGATGCAATGCTTGCTGTTGAAACAAAACCTAAAAAGAAATCTTATGCTAAATATTATGTTGCGGCTTCTTTGTTTTTTGTTTTTGGAATAACTTATTGGTTTATAAATCAAGAACCGACTGAAATAATTCCTCAAAATACAGTTGTTACAATAGAAGGTAAAGATTCTAAAGAATCGTTTGAAGAACAAAATTCAATAGAAAATAAAGTTGAAACGAATGATATTTTAATTGAAGATTTTCAGATAAATAAAAATTCAGCTATCGTTCAAAATCAAGAACCCAAAAATGTTAATTATGATAAAAAAATAAAAGTAGAAAACCCAAAAGAAGAGACTTTTATACAAAATCAAATTATTGAAGAAAATGATGTAATAGTTGAGAATAATAAACCACAAACCACAAACCACAAATTAACATATGTTTCGCCTGAAAAATTATTGGCTTCTGTAGAAAATAATCAAGGGAGTATTACAATAGCAAATTCAAGTGCAACAAAAAAAACAGTAAACGTTAATGCAAATTCACTTTTGTCTTCTGTGGAAAATGAAATTAAAGAAGAATATCGAGAAACCACTTTTGACAAGTTAAAAAGGAAATTTAATGAAACAAAATCGGCAGTAGCAAATAGAAATTACGAATAATCATCAATAAGATTTTGTCATGTTGAGCTTGTCGAAACATCTAAAATCATCATCAAAATAATCATTAATCAAAAAACGAACAGTTATGCAAAAAATTATTCTTTACACAGTTGTGATGCTCATAAGTTTTATCACAAATCTTAGAGCACAAGAAACCGATTCAACAAAAGTTCAAAAAGAAACTTTTGAACAAAGAGCACGAAAAATCGCTAATAAAATTGAATTTGTAACCAAATCAGAAAAACAAGCTTTAAAAGAAAAAGTAGAAGCTATTGATTTGCAATTAGAAAAAGGTCAAATTTCTAAAGAAGAAGCAAGTCGTTTAAAACAAGAAGAAGCGCAAAAAAGTGCCATTAAAATCGATACTGCAATTGCAAATTATAACGAAGAACTTCAAGAATTAATTCAGCAAAAAGTAAATGGAGAAGTTGCCTCAGTTGAAGGAAGTGAGCAAAAAGGAGGAACAATGATTGCGCTTGGTGGAAGTGGAAATGATTCAATTGGTAAAAATAGAACAGAAATTAACATTGGATCATTAAAAGTTTACCACGGTGAAGAAGATAAAATAAAAAGACTTTCAAAAAGAACAACCTCACAATTTGTGTTTGCTTTTGGATTAAATAATATAATTACCGAAAATGAAAGCTTAAACGAATCTGATTATAAAGTTTGGGGTTCTCATTTCTACGAATGGGGATTAACATTAAACTCAAGAATATTTAAAAATCATAATTTATTACATGCCAAATATGGTTTGTCTTTAATGTATAATAATTTACGTCCAACAGATAACAGATATTTTGTGAAAAATGGAGATGTAACAGAACTTCAAGACGGATTTACAAATTTCAATGAATCGCGTTTCAGAAATGTATATTTAACAGCACCAGTTCATTTAGAGTTCGATTTTACACCAAAGAAAACAGATAAAGATGGAAATTCTTACTTCCGCACACATCAATCATTCCGTTTAGGAATTGGTGGATATGCAGGAGTTCGTATTAAATCGAAACAAATATTAAAATACGAAGAAGACGATCAAAAAGTTAAAGTAAAACAAAAAGGAGATTTCAACGTTAATGATTTTAACTACGGATTAAGTGCTTACATTGGTTACGGGCAATTGAGTTTATATGCTAAATACGATATCAATCCGTTGTTTAAAAACAATGCTGTAGATCAAAATAATGTTTCATTAGGTTTACGTTTCGATTTCAATTAAAAATTTTGGGTTAGGTTTCATACTAAAGCCTACAAGGATGTATTTTCCTTGTAGGTTTTTTTGTGGAACTTTGTATCTTTGACTTCTGCCAAAATTCTTAAAAAATTGATTACACAAAATACCAGTGATGCTGTTTTTGAAACCGCCCGAGTAGAGGAGGTTATTGGCGATTTTGTGCAATTGAAA
>JAIXHM010000134.1 GCA_030145825.1 Flavobacterium sp. | reverse complement strand
GTAAGAATAGTAAAAATAGTAATCGCATGACCAGAAGGCAAACTAGAAAAACCTGAAGCTTTTTTCCCAATAATATTAAACATATTTATATCTATAGCCTTAGAAGGTCTAGGTACAGAAAATATATTTTTTAAAACAAAATAAAATATGAGCGAAACAATTGAGGAAATAATTAGAGACTCCCAAACTTTAGGAGTATAAATAAGTAGTATTATTAAAAAAGATAAGAAAATTGAAGCATCTCCTAACTGAGTTAAATTGAGTTCTGTACTTGAAAATTGACTTAAAAATTTATTTATCACAAGAAAATAATCCTTTTGTATTTGAACATATCCATTTGGAGTTAGAGCATTAAATGAATACAATACTGCTATATTGAAAAAAGCAAAAATAAAGGAAGAATTAATGATGTTGACCTAACTTTTTGAAAATTACAAATTACATCTTGATTCATTTCCTTATGAAACTTTTGATTTAACATAAAACTATTTATTTTTTTTAAATTTATATAAATTCTTTACAATTCTATAATTTTTTATTAAAAACTACAACTTAATCCTACACCTATTTGTTTTCCATTGTAAAAAGGCAGCGTAGCTACCTTTGTGTTGTGCTCTTTTTTGAATAATAATTTATTAATTTTTGGATATAACCAATAAGCTACTTTTGTACTTAAAATTCCTATTCCTGCACCAGCAGCTACATCAGTAAGCCAATGTCTGTCGTTGTACATTCTAAACAATCCTGTTCCTGATGCAACTAAATAACCTGAAATTCCATACCAAATCGATTGATCTTTATATTCTTGCCATAAAAATTCAGCACCTGCAAAAGCTGTAGCAGTATGACCAGATGGAAACGAATTATTTGCAGAACCATCTGGGCGTTCAACATTTGTAGTATTTTTTAAACTTAGTACAGTTGTTGTAACCAATAAATATGAAGTTCCTAAAATAATTGTTCTTTCTTTAAAATTATGTTTGCCTTTTATTCCAAAAGCATTTAGTCCATAAACACTAGCTGCTGGTAAATATTGACTAAAATCATCAATGGTAATTTTTTCATCTATATTTTCTTGCAGTTCTTCTTTTATTTCTGAATTAAAATATTTTATTTGATCGCTCTCTATACCTATAACTCCATAACCAATTAAAACTGTTGGTATTATTAAGGCTTTATAATTAAATTTATTTTTTTGAATAGAATCATTCTGAATGTTTTGAGAATAGGTGTATGATAAAAACCCCATTAGTAAAATTGAAAATAAATTTTTAATGTTCATGATACATGAATTAGGCTTTTTTACTTTTAAAATTGTTATATAAAATAAAAATAGTCATTAATAACAACGAAATTATTGATGCGTTTAATGTTCCCAAATCTAAACCGCCTTTATCAATTGGTTTTGTTAAAAAATCTCCAAAAGTAGCACCAAAAGGCCTTGTAAATATAAATGCAATCCAAAACAAAATAACTTTATTTATTTTAGAAATATAATGTAAAAGTACTACCACAACTATAATACTTGCTGTAATAATGGCACCTTTTAAATAACTAAAATTTAGAACATCGCTTAAATAATCTCCAAAAGCAGTTCCAAGACTATTTGAAAATAAAACAGCTATCCAAAATAAAATTTCTTTATTCGGTTCAAAAATAGGATAAACTTCTAAAGATTTATATTTTTTATACCAAAAAAATAAAGTTGCAAATAACCCCATAAATAATAGCAATGATCCATAAGTATAACCAAGATGAAGAGTTCTATCTATAAAGTCTGAAATTTCTGTTCCAAAAGTTGTGGTACTTACAACAACAAACCAAAAATAAATGGGAACGTATTTCTTTGATCTTAATTGGAAAAACAAAGCAATTAAAAATAAAAGAAAGGTTATCAAAAATGCTTTTCCATAACCTAAATTTAAAGTCATCGACAAGAAGTCGCCCAAAGTTTCTCCTAATGTTGTTGCTAAAATTTTAAGTACCCAAAAAACAAGTGTTATTTGTGCTACTTTATTTAACTTTTCCATATTAATTTTTATCTTGTTGTTCAAATTTACTTTTGAAATCTGTAGTAATTCTGTATTAAAATAGATTTGAAATAGAATTTAAGCTTTAATTTACATCACATAATTCAATTTTCATGAAAATACTTATTGTTGAAGATGAAATCGAAATGAAAAACAGTATCAGTCAGTATTTAGAATTAGAACGCTATTTAGTAGAATATGCTTCAGATTTTGACAGTGCTTTTGAAAAAATAAATCTGTATGAATACGATTGTATTTTATTAGATATCACAATTCCAAAAGGCTCAGGCTTAGATTTAATTGCTGAAATTAAGAAATCTAGACCCAAAACTGGTATAATTATTATTTCTGCCAAAAACTCATTAGATGATAAAATTGACGGACTTAATTTGGGTGCCGATGATTATCTTCCAAAACCTTTTTATATGGCAGAACTAAATGCTCGAATTAAGGCTTTGCTACGCAGAAATAATTTTGAAGGTTCAAACACTATTAAATTTAATGAAATTTCTATTTTCCCTGATGAACGAAAAGTTATGGTTAACAATGAAACTGTTAATTTGACTACAAAAGAATATGAATTATTAGAATACTTTATCATTAATAAAGACCGAGTAATTCAAAAAAATGCCTTAGTAGAACATTTATGGGGAGACAATGCCGATCAATTTGATAATTACGATTTTATATACAATCACGTGAAAAATCTTCGAAAAAAATTAATTGAAGTAAATTGTACTGATTACATAAAATCAATTTATGGAATTGGCTATTCCTTTAAAACAGATGTATGAAATTAATCGATAAAACAAGTCTATATTACATTTTATTTACCTTACCTGTTTTGGTAATTTCGGCTATATTTTCCTATTGGTTTATGATGCATGAACTGGGAGAAAGCAATGAAGATTTACTTCAAACTAGAGCTGAAGTTGTGGAACAGCACCTATTACAAAATGACACTTTAATTTTAAATATATTTAAAGAAAACAAAGAACTTTTTATCAAAGAAATTGATAGGGAAGTTAGCATTCTACAAAAAATATCAGATACGCTTATTTATTCAGAAATACAAAAAGAGTTTGTTATGAATAAAATGCTCAGTAAAAGCGTAAAATTAAATAATCGAAATTATTTAATTAAGGTTTGGAAAGCTTCAATGGAGAACGACGAAGTATTAGAAGTAATTATAACCGTATTTATTACCATACTCGTTTTATTACTATTAATCTTATTTTTCATCAACATAAAGATATCTAAAACACTTTGGAACCCATTTTTTGAAACTGTTAATACAATTAAAAAGTTTAACGTTTCAAATGGAACTACTTTAGAATTTAAAAAAACATCAATTTCAGAGTTTCAGGAATTAAATACTTCATTGAAATTAATGACTGAAAAAATGATTTTAGATTACAATAATCAAAAGAAATTTTCTGAAAACGCCTCACATGAATTTCAAACGCCTTTGGCAGTAATTAAATCAAAAATTGATTTACTGCTTCAATCAAAAAACCTTACAGAAAATGAATTTAATTTATTAGGTTCAATAGATGACTCTATTAGTAAATTGAGTAAAATAAACAAAACACTATTACTGCTTTCTAAAATTGAAAATAAGCAATTTGAAAATGCAACTAAAGTTTTTATTAAACCTATATTAGAAAAAATTATTTCAAATTATGAAGCTTATATTCAAGAGAAAGAAATTACAATTATTAACTCCATTTCTTCAAATTACACTTTGTTTATTAATGAAGAATTAGGTTATATATTATTGAATAATCTTATTCAAAACGCCATACGACATAATGTTTTGCAAGGTAAAATAACCATTACTAATGAAAGTAATTCATTGATTATTGCTAATAGCGGCAATGAAAAAGAGTTAAATGCAAATTTGATTTTTGAGCGCTTTGAAAAGAAATCAAACGATTCTAATTCCATTGGCTTAGGGCTTTCGATAGTTAAAGAAATTGCTGAATTAAATACTATTAGTATTATCTACAACTTTGAAAACAACCAACATTTTTTTAAACTCATTCAAAACATAGAATTGAAATAGTATTAGCTTTTACTTTTGAATATAACTTTAAATATTTGAAAATGAAAAAATTATCAATGTGTGCGGTATTGACAATTGCAACAATAACATTGTCTTGTGCTCAAGAAAAAAAAGTTCCTGAAAACATTGTTAAAGCTTTTGAGAAGGAACACCCTAATACTAAAGTGTCTTGGGATGCAGAAAAGGATGGTTTTGAAGCTGAATTTGAATTAAACGGAAAAGATGCTTCAGAAAACTATGATTTTAATGGTAATAAAATAGCTTCTGAAATTGAAGTTGAAAAAAGTGAAATGCCCCAAGCTATCTTTCAATATATATCGGAAAAATATCCAAAAAATAAGATTAAAGAGACAGCTAAGATTACCGATGCCAATCAAATGGTAACTTATGAAGTTGAATTAAAAATAGACGGTAAAAAACAAGATTTATTATTCAGTTCTACTGGAGAATTTATTAAAATTTAGCTGTAGATTAATTTTTTCAAAGTTTACTTTAAATGAAAAAGCACCTAAAAATAGGTGCTTTTTCTCATTTTAGTCTTATCTAGAATTTATAATTGTAACCTATTCTAAAAACTTGTGTTTCGGCATAATTATTAGAAGTGTAATTAAAATTACTTCCGTTGTATTGAGATTTGGTAACCAATGTATTAAAAACGTCAGTTGCATTTAAGTAAATCTCGCCTTTCCCCTTTTGAATAATTCGTTTAAAACCTAAATCCATTGCATATCGCGATTGTATTTTTCCTTGTGGAACAATTTCCGGTGCTAAATAATACATTGAAACTTGTCCTGAAAAAGTAGCACTGAGTTTGAAATTATTATTCAACTTAATATTTCCTGAAAAAATAGATTGCTTAGAAGTCGAATAAAGCGAAGGTGTTGGATATAAATTGGTTACGGTAAACGCCTTTATTTCATTGTAATAAAATATTGTATTTACATTATACGAATACCAATCCG
Source organism: Flavobacterium sp. (assembly GCA_030145825.1). Taxonomy (GTDB): domain Bacteria; phylum Bacteroidota; class Bacteroidia; order Flavobacteriales; family Flavobacteriaceae; genus Flavobacterium. Next base: position 2,233 of record JAIXHM010000134.1, on the reverse strand, counting down.
TAAACTTGTTAGCAAAAACTATTTCGGTTCCTGTGTTGTTACTAGTACCAGCATTTTGAAATACATTATAAATAATGTTACTATTTGAACTTCCATCGGTTGTGGCAATTCGGGTTATGGTTGCATGAATCATTTTATGATAAAGCGATGCGTAGAAATAACCGTTTTGTAAATTCTTTTTATAGCCCATTTCAAATGTATTGGTATATTGTGGTTTTAAAGCAGGATTTCCGACTTTAATAATTTCGGCATCATCGTATTTTGGAAAAATTCTAATATCCACTTCTTTTGGTCGGTCTACTCTTCTGTTGTAGAAAAAAGATAATCGATCTTTATCGTTTAGTTTATAAGTAAATCGAACGTTTGGAAAAGGTTGAAAATAATTATACCCATCACTTTTATATGTGTTATGATTTGGATTAACATTATAATTCAAATTCACATATTCTACTCGTAAACCTATTTCTGCCTGAACTTTATTGTTTTCATAATTATAATTAGAATACAAAGCTGGAATAATTTCTTTATACGTGGCTTTTCCTCCAGCATTTGCATCTAAAACAGAATTGGTTCCAGGTACAAAATTCATATTGGTTGGAATTTCTCGGTATCGAAATTTTAATCCCGATTCTAATTTTCCGTGTTTTAAAGGTTTGTTATAATCAATATTTAAATCGGAAACTTTTTCATCAGAAAGTAATTTAAAAGCATCAGTTCCAGAACTTGAAGGTAAAATATTATCGAAAAAATATTTTTCATTTTCTCTGTGAAACGTATAGTTGAAATTTACATTTAAAAAACTTCCCAACTCTCTAAATTTATGTTGGTAAGACGTAGAAGCCATAAATGTTGTTTTAACTTCATCTTCTAAAAATTGCCACAATCGAGTTCTTTGCGAATAATCTTCATTAAAAAAAGGTTCCTCACCATTATCTATAATTTTTTCCAATCCGTACAAGGTTGAAAACGAGAAGGTGTTCTTTTCATTAACATTCCAATCAAATCCTGATTTTAAGGTTAAAAAATGAGTGTTTCTATTACGCTTGGTTTGTTGGTGAATTACCGTTCCGTCAGTATACGTTCGTGTAACAAATTCGTTTTTATTTAAGGTTTCCGTATATAAATAATCAGCATTTAAAAACGTATTTATTTTGTTCTTTTTGTGATTTAGATTGAAAGATGGATTTATTTTTGGTGTATTTTGATATTGTGGACGAATGGTTGGCAGATTTTCTTTTCTTACCCAAAGCGAACCTAAACCCGAATTTAAACCCACTTTACCGGTTAAGCCTTCTGCCTGATTTTTCTTAAAAACGATGTTGATGATTCCAGCATTTCCGTTGGCATCATATTTAGCTGATGGATTATTTATAATTTCAATTTTTTCTATGACTGAAGATGCCAAATTATCTAAACCCGACTGATTATCGAATCCTGTTAAAGCGGTTTGCTTTCCATCTATTAAAATTAACACCTTATCATTACCACGTAAAAGTACTTTTCCATCTTGTATGGTTACTCCAGGTAAATTTTGCATAGCTTGTAAAACCGAACCTCCAGTTTGAGTAACATTATCGCTTAATGTATAGGATTTTTTATCCATTTTGTCATTAACCGCATCTGCTTTATACGTAATTTCAATCTCTTTAAGTTGGGAAACATCTTCCTCTAAAGTAATTTTCCCTAAATCAAGAAATTCAGAAACCTCCCCAACAAAAAGTGGTGCCTCTTTTGTTTTAAACCCTATAAAAGAATATTTAATTCTATATGCTCCGCTTTTAACATTTGCTAATGAAAAAACGCCATTATCATTGGTAATTGTTCCTGAAATAAAATCATTATTTACTTTGGAATGTAACGTGACATTAACATACGGAATTGCATTCTTTTCAGCATCTATAATTTTACCAGAAATGGTTACTGTTTTATTTTGTTGAGCGAAACTAATTGAAATTATAAATAACGCTGTAAAAGCTAAAAAGGTATTATTTTTAAAATACATTTGATTTGGAATTTATTTACAAATTTTAAAAGGTAATCTGTAGTAAATCTGTATTTAAAAAACTGTTGGTGTAATTAGGTTAAATTTGTAGTTTTTTAACGAAGAAAAATATTTAACCTTGGGTCTTTTATGATGGTTATGTTTTCTAGAACGATAATTAACAAAGAGCGCAAGATTAAAGAATTTAAAAACACTAAAATATCGTTATTTAATTCGTATATGGAAAATAAA
>JAIXHM010000133.1 GCA_030145825.1 Flavobacterium sp. | reverse complement strand
ATTCTAAATCAGGAATACCTAATTTACTTTCTGAAAGTTCGATAATGTGAATTAACATTTCAGGATGTAAACGATGATCATAATCATGTGCTTCCCAAAGTTGAAAATTCACAACTTCTTCATTACGAACAGTTCCACCACAATCGATAAAATGTTTCGTTATTTTACCAACTTCTGTAACATGAAAATGACTTTGAACTAATTCTCCATTTGGTAATTTAAAAGCTATTGTTTCTAAATTACGTAAAGCTTGTTTAATTTCAGATAGTTTCATTTCTTTATTTTTTAGTTTAACAACATTTATTTTGAAGCTTTTGAGAAATCTCACCAAAATAATGCTGAATTTTTTGCATCGTTTCCAAATTTAAGCAATAACAAATTGCAGTACCTTCGACATTACCTTGTATAATACCTGCATTTTTTAATTCTTTTAAATGCTGTGAAACCGTTGGTTGTGCTAAAGGCAATTCGTTTACAATATCACCACAAATACAGCTATCTACATGTAATAAATATTGAATAATCGCTATACGAGCCGGATGTGACATGGCTTTAAACAAAACTGCTAAGTCATTTTGCTCTTTAGTAAAAAAATCAGCTTTTGATGCTCCCATAACCTTAATTATTATATTGCAATATTACGATAAACAAATATAATACACAATAAAAAATCCCGAAATTTCTTTCGGGATTGATTTTATAACACTTCGACAAGCTCAGTGTGACAAAAAGAGATATTAGTTACCTCCTTTTTCCATTTTAGCTTTTAATTCTGCTAAAGCATCGATATCACCTAAAGTTGATTTTTCAACATTACTATTAGATGAAGTTGAAGTTGCAGCTTCTTTAACTGCTTTCTCTTCTTCTTCACGGAAAATAGCTGTGTGAGATGCTACTACTCTTTTGAATTCTTTATTGAACTCAATCACTTTGAAATCAGCAGTATCACCTTTTTTCAATTTTTTACCATCTTCCATTTCTAAATGACGAGTAGGAATAAATGCAACAACATCATCACCGAAATCAACTGTAGCACCTTTGTCTACCATTTCACCTATTGTTCCGTTGTGGATAGTTCCAACAGCAAAAGCATCTTCATGCTTATCCCATGGATTTGCAGTAGTTTGTTTGTGACCTAAAGATAATTTACGACCTTCAACGTCTAATTCTAAAACAACTACGTCTAATTTATCACCTACATTTACAAATTCAGATGGATGTTTGATTTTCTTAGTCCAAGATAAGTCAGAAATGTATACTAAACCATCTACACCTTCTTCTAATTCTACGAAGATACCAAAGTTAGTAAAGTTTCTTACAGTACCTGTGTGACGAGAACCTACAGGGTATTTAGAAGTAATATCAGTCCAAGGATCTTGAGTTAATTGTTTGATACCTAAAGACATCTTACGCTCATCTCTATCTAAAGTTAAGATAACCGCTTCTACTTCGTCACCAATTTTCATGAAATCTTGAGCAGATCTTAAGTGAGTAGACCAAGACATTTCAGAAACGTGGATTAAACCTTCAACACCGTCAGCTACTTCAATGAAAGCACCGTAATCAGCTAAAACAACTACTTTACCTTTTACTTTATCTCCAACAGCTAAGTTAGCATCTAAAGCATCCCATGGATGAGCGTTTAATTGTTTTAAACCTAATTGGATACGAGTTTTCTCATCATCAAAGTCTAAGATAACAACGTTTAATTTTTGATCTAATTCTAATACTTCACTTGGGTGGTTGATACGAGACCAAGATAAGTCAGTGATGTGGATTAAACCATCTACACCACCTAAGTCAATAAACACACCATAAGAAGTGATGTTTTTTACAACTCCTTCTAATACTTGTCCTTTTTCTAATTGACCAATGATTTCTTTCTTTTGTTCTTCGATATCAGCCTCGATAAGTGCTTTATGAGAAACAACAACATTTTTGAATTCGTGGTTGATTTTAACAACTTTGAATTCCATAGTTTTGTTTACGTATTGATCGTAATCACGGATTGGTTTAACATCGATTTGAGAACCTGGTAAGAATGCTTCGATTCCGAATACGTCAACGATCATACCACCTTTAGTTCTACATTTCACGAAACCGTTTACGATTTCACCAGAATCGTGAGCAGCGATAACTCTATCCCATGCTTTGATTGTTCTAGCTTTTTTGTGAGACAATACTAATTGTCCTGTTCTATCTTCACGAACATCGATTAAAACTTCTACTTTGTCTCCAACTTTTAAGTTAGGATTGTAACGAAATTCGTTTAAAGAAATAACACCTTCAGATTTAGCATTGATATCAACGATTGCATCTCTATCAGTTAAACGAACAACTACACCTTCTACAACTTCTTGATCGTCAGTTGATACGAATGTTTTTGCTACTAAATCCTCAAACTCTTGTAAGTTTTTTTCATCAACAGCATCAATACCTTCTGCGTAGTTATGCCAGTTAAAATTTGCTAAAAACTCTTCTTGTGTTTTGTTAATTTCAGCCATGCTGATTAAAATAGTTTGTATGCTGTGTCTTTAGAGTTTCAATTGCAGAGTAAAAACTACAACAGTGTTTTACATTATTTAATTGAATACCAAATGGAAACTCATCTCTGCCAAAAGGTGTGCAAAGGTAAAAACTTTTAATTAATTTACAAAGAATAAATTACAGTAATTTACTGAAAATTAAAGGTATTGGTTAACCAAATTTAATACTAAATTAAATTGTTCTTCTTTACTTAAAGTTGAATTATCTACAATAATTGCATCTTTTGCTTGAACTAAAGGAGAATCATCTCTATGTGTATCGATATAATCGCGCTGTTGAACATTTTCAAGAACGTCATCAAAAGTTACATGTTGTCCTTTTTCTATAAGCTCATTAAATCGTCTTTCTGCTCTCGTTTCTGCAGAAGCAGTCATGAAAATTTTTAATTCGGCATTGGGAAAAACTACTGTTCCTATATCGCGACCATCCATTACAACACCTTTATCTCTTCCCATTTCTTGTTGTTGTTGAACCAACTTTGCTCTTACTTCAGAAATTTCTGCTACTCGGCTTACATTTTGAGATACTTCTAAAGTTCTAATTTCTTGTTCAACATTAACACCATTTAAAAACATTTCGGCAAAACCCAAAGTCTCGTTGAAATGAAATTTTAATTGTACTTCGTTTAAATGATTTATTAAAGAATCTTTATCTATGGTGTTTTCGGTTATCCAATTGTTTTGCATAGCAAAATAAGTAACTGCTCTATACATTGCTCCTGTGTCTACATAAACATAACCAAGCTGTTTTGCTAATTGTTTTGCTAGTGTACTTTTACCAGTTGATGAAAAACCATCTATTGCTATTGTAATTCTTTTCATTTATAAATGTATATGTATTTTGCTATTGAGTTTATTCTAAATTAATCATTAAACCAAATAAACTTGTATTAGCTGCAACAGTGTATCTAGAATAAGAATAATTAAATCGAACTTTTCCAAATCGAAGACCAAAACCAGCTGATATTCCTGAAAAATTTCTTTGATCTACAATTCTAAGTTCTTCTCCTCTTCTAAAATTATATCCTAAACGAATATTAAATCCTTTTTCAGGAAATAATTCAGCGCCAACAATCACGTGACGTAAAGCATTGTTAAAGAAAGATACTTTTTCTTCCTCTTTATTACCATCTAAAGTTTCTTGGGCTCTATTTGGGTTTGAAAAAGCAATATTCCATTGTTGAAGATTTTCTAAAGTTAGATGCCAACGAATAGGAACATGTTCCATTAGTTGTGAAATTCCTGCATCTATAGCTAAAGGTAATTTCTCGTTTGTGTTGTCATAAGGTTTTATTTGAAATCCTAAATTTCTAACACTTAAACCTATGTTAATGTCATTTCTATCATCAATATAAAGAAAACCTAAATCGGTAGCAGCTCCCCAAGAATTATAACTTTCTAAAGTAGATGAAATTAATTTTACATTGGCACCCACATAAAAATCAGTCCAAGGAATATTATAAGCATAACCAAATGATAAAGCAGCTTCGCTTCCTGTAAAATTTGAAGTCGCATTTCCTAATTCATCGTATCCTTCAAAAGTTCCATAATTTACATATTGAACAGAGGTGTGAAAAGTTTGTACATGACGGTCCCAAGTATAAGCATAAGCACCACTTCCGTAGGAAACTTCTCCATAATAGCTTCCGTAATTTACTGAAAGTTGGTTATGCATTTTTCCATTAATTGTTGCGGGGTTATAAATTGCTTGATTTACATCATAATCTACCACTGTAACAGTTTTTCCGCCTAAAGCAGCTTGACGCGGAGATGGAGTTAAATTTAAAAACTGATAAACATACTTTCCTCCTATTTGTGCATAGTTTGAGATCGTAATTAATAAAAAAAGTAAAATCAGTTTTCTTTTCAGCATTTGTTTGTTTTAATACTAAACGTAAATGCGAAGATAAAATTATATCAAGATATAAAAAACAAAATCCGATTATTTTACTAATCGGATTTTACAAATTATATTTTTTTTGGATTTTTTACTTTTTGATTTGTAATTGCTAAATCAATTACTTCTTTCATTGTATCTACGTAATGAAACGTTAATCCTTTTAAATATTCTGGTTTAATTTCATCAATGTCTCGTTTGTTTTCGGAGCACATTATAATTTCTTTAATATTTGCTCTTTTTGCCGCGAGTATTTTTTCTTTAATTCCACCAACTGGTAACACTTTTCCTCTTAGTGTAATTTCTCCTGTCATGGCTAAAGATTTTTTTACTTTCTTTTGAGTAAAGCTTGAAACCATCGAAGTTAACATGGCAATACCTGCACTTGGACCATCTTTTGGCGTTGCACCTTCTGGAACGTGAATATGAATATTATTAGATTCTAGTGTTTCCGCTTTAATTCCTAATTCTTCGGCATTAGATTTTATGTATTCCATAGCAATAGTAACCGATTCTTTCATTACAGTTCCTAAATTTCCTGTCATGGTCATATTCCCTTTTCCTTTAGAAATTGTTGATTCTATGAATAAAATATCTCCACCTACAGAAGTCCACGCTAATCCAGTAACTACTCCAGCTGTATCGTTATTTTCATATTTATCACGCTCTAATCTTGGCGCCTTTAATACTTCAAGAATATCTTCATCGGTAACTTTAACATTATAAGATTCTTCCATTGCAATAGATTTTGCTGCATGACGAACCATTTGAGCTATTTTCTTTTCTAAAGATCTTACACCTGACTCTCTTGTATATCCTGTAACAATTTTTTCAATTTGCTTTTTACCAATAATTAAATCAGTTTCTTTTAAACCGTGTTCCTTTAATTGTTTTGGTAACAAGTGTTTTTTTGCAATCTCAACTTTTTCTTCAATAGTATAACCCGACATGTTGATAATTTCCATTCTATCTTTTAAAGCTGGTTGAATGGTTGATAAACTATTTGAAGTAGCAATAAACATTACTTTAGATAAATCGTAACCAATTTCAAGGAAATTATCATAAAACTCGGCATTTTGTTCAGGATCCAAAACTTCTAATAACGCAGATGATGGATCGCCATTATGACTAGAAGAAAGTTTATCAATTTCATCAAGTACAAAAACAGGATTTGAAGTTTTTGCTTTTTTAATATTTTGAAGAATTCTTCCTGGCATTGCACCAATGTAGGTTTTACGATGACCTCTAATTTCGGCTTCATCACGTAAACCACCAAGTGACATGCGCACATATTCTCTACCTAAAGCTTCTGCAATAGATTTACCAATAGAAGTTTTACCTACACCTGGAGGACCATATAAACATAAGATTGGAGATTTCATATCCTTTCTTAGTTTTAGCACTGCTAAATGCTCAATGATACGTTTTTTTACATCTTCTAATCCGTAATGATCTCTATCTAAAATCTTTTGTGCTCTTTTTAAATCAAAATTATCATGTGTAAATTCACCCCAAGGTAATTCTAAAAATAATTCTAAGTAATTTCTTTGAATTCCAAAATCTGGAGAATTAGGATTTGTTCGCTGTAATTTTGAAACTTCTTTTTCAAAATGTTTCGCAATTTTATCATCCCATTTTTTAGATTTTGCTTTATTTCTCATTTCTTCAATTTCAGCTTCATGTGAAACTCCACCCAATTCTTCTTGGATAGTTTTCATTTGTTGCTGTAAGAAATATTCACGTTGTTGTTGATCTAAATCGAAACGTACTTTAGATTGAATATCATTCTTTAATTCTAATTTTTGAAGTTCCAAATTCATGAAACGTAAAGTTTCTAAAGCTCGTTCTTTTAGATTATGAATGGATAATAAACCTTGCTTTTCTTTTACAAAAAGATTCATATTTGAAGAAACAAAGTTTACCAAAAAAGGTTTACTTTCAATATTTTTAATAGCGAAAGTTGCTTCTGTTGGAATATTTGGACTTTCCTTAATAATATCAATAGCTAAATCTTTGATAGATTCTATTATTGTATCAAATTCTTGGTCGTCTTTTTCTGGTCTTTCTTCAGGAACTTCTTTTATTGTTGCCTTAAAATAAGGCTCACTTTGTGTGATTTGATCTATTTCAAAACGTTTTTTTCCTTGTAAGATTACAGTAGTATTTCCATCGGGCATTTTTAATACTCGAATAATTCTAGCTACTGTACCAATATGATAAATATCGTTAGCTGTTGGTTCTTCAACAGATTCGTCTTTTTGTGCAACAACTCCAATTACTTTTCCGGAAGCATTAGCATCATTTATTAATTTAATTGATTTATCGCGTCCTGCAGTAATCGGAATAACAACTCCTGGAAAAAGTACAGTATTTCTTAAAGGAAGAATAGGTAAATCGTTTGGTAACAATTCGTTATTCATTTCTTCTTCATCCTCTGGAGTCATTAACGGAATTAATTCCGCATCTTCATTCATTTCTTGAAGTGACAAATTGTCAAAGGTTATAATTTTCGAACTTGGCATATTTTTATATAAAGTCATTTTGTCATTAAACAAAAAGCTATCTTCAAGGTAAAATCTATATTTATTTATAAATTAACCATTTAGAATGCTTATTAAAATTGATACATTTAATAAGTCAACATTTATGCCATAAAAGTATGGTGATTTAATTTTCTTCTTTTGGAACTCTTAATAATAAGATGAAACCTACTATAAAAAATAGGGTAAGAAAAACAATAGAATTTCTCATAGAACATGTTCAATTTTATATAACTGCTGGATTCGTTGGTTTAGTTATGGGAGGAATTCAATCTTTATCACGTTCAACTTATTCTAAGTTGTTACCTGATACCCAAGATACTACTTC
>JAIXHM010000132.1 GCA_030145825.1 Flavobacterium sp. | reverse complement strand
GTGTAAACGCATTAGTAGTAGTAAAAGACGCTAAAACAGGAATGCCAATCGAAGGTGCTTTTATTTCAGTTGTAGATGAAAAAGGAAAAGTAGTAAATTCAGACAATAGTGCTGCAAACGGAAATGCTACATTTGGTTTAAATTGTGAAAAAGAATACGGATTTCAAGTATCAAAACAAGGATATGAGAATGGAGTTTTCACTATGGCAAAATCAGAAGGTGGTAACGTAACTGTAGAAGCTTACTTAGAACCTATTAAACCTATCATTACAGAGAGAGAAGTTATATTACAACCAATATTCTTCGAATTCAATAGAAGTAACATCACACCGCAAGGTGCTTCAGAATTAGATAAATTGGTAGAAGTAATGAACGAACACCCAGAGATGGCTATTTTTGTAAAATCTCACACAGATAGTAGAGGTAGCGACCGTTACAACTTAAACTTATCAGAGAGACGTGCAAAATCGACAGTTCAATATGTAATTTCGAAAGGAATTGCTAAGGAAAGAATCTCAGGACAAGGATTTGGAGAGAGCGAGCCAAAAGTACAGTGTGATACTTGTACAGAGGAGCAACACGCAGAGAACAGACGTTCAGAATTCTTAATAGTTAAGAAATAATTAGTTCAAATTTATAACAAAAAAAGCCTTTAGTTTGTCTAAGGGCTTTTTTTTATTTTTATAAGTTATCACTTTGATGCCATTCCGCATAAGAGGTTTCTGTTTCTTGTAATCTAAGTGAAAAAAGATTAATACTTTCTGGTAAACGCGCTTTGATTTTAGCGGCAAAATCTATTACCATATTTTCACTTGTCGGTTGATAATCTACCAAAATTACATGATGACCTCTGTTCTTTAATTCGTTTGCTAATTCTATGTGTGGCGTATTTTGGTTAAAAACAGTAGCATGATCAAATATGTCTACAATCTCTTCTTTTACAATTTTCTTTAAATCAGAAAAATCGATAACCATTCCATATTTTACATTACTTGTATCTGTAATAGGTTTTCCTACTACAGTAACCGATAGTTTATAACTATGACCATGTACATTTTTACATTTTCCATCATAACCATATAATGCATGACCGGTTTCGAAATTAAACTGTTTTGTAATTCTAATTGTACTCATTCTAAAAAAATTGTTATGCAAAGGTATAAAATTTAATAAAGTGATTTTTGTATTGTTTTTAGAACTAAATTTGCTCACTTTTTATCGCTTTATTTTATGAGTGAATTCGAATTGAATCCGAAGTATGAAAAGGTTATTACAGACCTTTTAGAGCAACAATTTTCTATTGTTGATGATTTCTTTGATTTTAATGAAATTGAAGATTTGAGAGCTCTTTTGTTAGAGAAATATAATGAAGATGAATTTAGAAAAGCTGCTATTGGAAATCAATTTTCTGAACAAATTGTAAAATCTATTCGTGGTGATTTTATTTCTTGGATAGATGAAAATAATTTATCACAAACTGAAGAAGTTTTTTTTAATAAAATTGACGAGTTTGTAAATTATATGAATAGAACTTGTTTTTTAGGTATTCAAGAAAAGGAGTTTCATTACGCAGTTTATCCAAAAGGGACTTTTTATAAAAAGCATCTAGACACTTTTCAAAATGACGATTCTAGAAAATTATCAGTAGTTTGTTATTTAAATGATGAGGATTGGAAACCTGAGTATGGAGGTGAATTGGTTATTTTTAAACCTCTAGAGGAAATTAAAGTTTATCCTTTAAAAGGTAGAGTAGTAATATTCGAAAGTCAGCTTTTAGAACATGAAGTGAGACAAGTAGAACAAATGCGTTTAAGTATTACAGGATGGTTAAAAACCAGAAAACTTTAGTTTTCTGGTTTGTTTTTTTCTTTCTTTTTTAAGTAGAAAAAAGTAGTATAGGCTATAATAATTAATACTAAAAAGGGTAAATAAGTGCCAATTACAACCCCAATTTCATAGCCTTTGTCGGGAGCATTTTTTATTTTCTCCTCAATATTTACTTTTTGCGCTAAACTTATTATTGTTGGAATCATGATTTTTTAAATTGATTTAATGCATTTTTTGTAAAATCAGATAATACAAGCCTTCCCGAAATAGCAGCTCTTTCATAAAGTAAATGGTCCCAGTTTTCTGTTCCTTCCCAAATTACTTTTTTCATTTCATATAAGGCTTCAGGATTATAACTTGCTAACTGTTGAATATATTTGTTTAAGCTTGTATCCATCTCTTCTGTAGAAGGAAAAACTTCGTTTAATAAACCTTTTTCTTTTGCCCATTGAAAATTTTTCCAACCTGTAGGAAATAAAGTCATTTCACTCATGGCTGCTTTGCCAATTTTCTTAGAAACTACTGGTTCAATTACGAAAGGACCAATTCCTATGGCAATTTCAGATAATTTTATTGATGTATTTTCAGTTGCAAAAGTATAATCACAAGCAGCGATAATTCCTACGCCACCTCCAACAGCTTTTCCTTGAATACGTCCAACAATTAATTTAGGACATTTTCGCATAGCATTAATAACATTTGCAAAGCCAGAAAAAAATCGATTTCCTTCTTCTAGATTAGTAACAGCTAATAATTCATCGAAAGAAGCTCCTGCGCAAAAGACTCCATTTCCTTCACTTTTTAAAATTATTACAGTAATCTCATTGTCTTTTCCTAAATTGTAAATAGTATCAGTTAAAAGTTGTAATTGACTACTAGGAAACGAGTTGCTCGCAGGATGATAAAAACTGACTGTAGCAATGTTTTTTTCTTTTGTAACTGTAATCGTTCCTTCCATTATCTTTTTAAGCTAAAATGCGATTTAAATTCCTTTTTTACATTGTCTTGAATATATTCTAAGACGAACCAATAATCAGTAGAAGGCATTTGTTTACCAGCAAATGTTCCATCCCATCCGTTACCATCAGAGTAGATTTCTTTTATAAGTTTGCCATATCTATCAAAAATTGAAATTTTACCATTGAAATTTAATGGTAAGCCAGAAATATTCCATTTGTCATTATAGCCATCTCCATTTGGTGTGAAAAAATTTGGATAAGTTATGGCAACTAAATTTGTAACAGATAATGAACCACAATTTTGAATATCTCTTACGTAAATGGTATAAGTTCCATTAGGTAAATCAGTAAATGTTGGACTAAGTTGCCAGTTTACTAAATCTAAGCTATATTCATAAACACCATATCCACCAGTTGCGTTACCAATAATTGTTGTAGTGCCAGACGAAAAAGCTGGTGTAATTACTTCAGCAGTAAAACTTGCTGGTCCAGAAGAAAAAGTTGTAATAATTTCATCAGTAAATTCACATCCAGTAATAGTATTTGTTACAGTTACTGTATATGTTCCTGCTTGTTCTATGTTATATTGACTTGATGTAATTGTTGAAAGGTCAAGTCCAGCAATGTCTGTTGTCCAAACATAACTATAATTCCCAGATGTTTGTGGTGTTGCATCTACTATTTGCGAACCTTGTCCCGTTATAGGGTCTAAACATAATACAAAGTTAACGCCTAAATCAGTATCGGGTAATGGGTTAACTATTAATTTTAATTCCTGAATTCCTTTACAGCCAGAATCAGTATTTAATTGACTATCGACTCTTGCCCAAATTGAATTTCCTCCTGCTACTATATTTCTGTAATTGGTTATATCAGGGATAGAGTTTTGAATTAATTCAGCATCAATATAATTTTCATAATAAGATACAACTAAATAAGGTTGTTGAGAAACAGGGAAAGCACTTACAATAGTGTTTGTATAAAATGAATCAATATCAAAATAATCATAACCATCATTTGCAGGGTCTGTAACATCTCTGTAAATATCACATTGTTCATAATCTACTGGAACAAATGAAGATGGAAATTGGGTTGTAGAAACAACTAAATTTATTTGTGCAATTCTATAACAACCAAACTGATTCTCTACCCTTACCCAAACCGAACTACCGTTTGCAGCATGATGTTGGTTAGAATTACTTATGATGGCATTGTTGTTTAAAGCTCCATTATAACTTAAATGATAACTAAAATTCACATTTGAGTCAGATGTAATTAAACCATTTGCTTCAGATAGAATAAAATCTGCTAAAGTATCAGTATCATCATCACATTGTCTTAATGTTACTGTAGTGTTTAATAAAGTTGGTAATGTATTTACGATTAGATCTAAAGGTGCAATGTTATAGCAGTTGTTTGTATTTGTAATTCTATAATAGATTGTTTTTGAATTACTATAATATACATTTGGAAGCACATTTATATCATTTTCAGCATCTGATAAAAATTCGTAATATTTAACTGAAGCTATATCGGTTCTTGTTCCAATAATTTGAGAATTTTGAGAATTTAGAGTAAACCTTACGTATCCATTTGTGTCGTCTCCGTCAACATTGTCATCACATAATTCATAAGGAATTGTGTTAAGAATTGCAGGGCTTTGGTTTACATTAACAGTAATTGTTGCAGAAACAGGATCACATACACCATTTGATGGAATACTGTATTTATAAATTCCTGGAGTGCTATTTGCAGGGTCAAAAATTCCATTTGCAATTATATTTCCATTAAGAGACCAAGTACCTCCAATTGAAATAGGATTTGTACTAGTACCCAAAACATTTGCTAAATCTATAACACTATCATCACTACAATAAGTAACAGTTGTTGAATTACCTGCAAAAGGTCCTTGTACAACAGAATTCACTGTTATTTTAATTTCTATTGTTTCAGAGGGTTGGCCTGGACAATTTTTTGTAAACACATAAAAATAATCACCTAGTGGGCTTCCAATAGGGTCAGATGGGTCAAATAATCCGCCGTTAGCTCTTGGAGGATTTGAAGTACTTCCATAGTACCATGTTCCGCCAGCGTCAGGGTTCCCTGTAATTTTGTCAAATAAATTAATAATTTGACCAGTACATAAATCAACAGTTGCTCCTTTGGGTGAAGCGCCAAATCCAGAAAAATAGCCTCCAAATCCAGCCACACCACTTGATCCAAATACACCAACCGCTATTGGGCTAGTTGATTCAACTGTTACATTACCAGATAAGTTGTTTATTCTATAAGATTCCCAATTTGGATTACCAGCAACAGTAACAGGAATAGCTGTTGTAGGAATACCATTAATCGTTACAGTTGCTCCTGCTTGCGTAGCTAAAATTAAATCACTTGTGTAAAGAAAATTTCCAATTTTATTAATTTCTGGTATCATATCCACACTTTTTTGCCAGAAACAATTTAACGGAGGTATAAAGAAAAATCCATTGGTAGCATGTCCCAGATTACCTGCAACGATTTGATATAAATAAAATTTTTTATTTCCACTTAAATACATGTTCTTATTAGAACCAGATCCTTGAAAATTAAAAGTTGGCACTAAAAAATAATCTCCTGCATTTAGAGTAATTATTGGGGTGGAGTTGCCATTAATAAAGATTTGAGTATTATCCTCATGTGCAATAACAAGCGGCCTTTCTGTGATATCATCCCCATTACCTTTCATAATAACATATTCATCTCCAATTTGATCATATGGTACAATTTGATCTAAATTAAAATCTTGTCCTTCAGTGGGTGTATCCATTCCTCCGCATAAATTTCCTGTGTTTACTACTATTGGTTTGTCCGAAGTAAGTAGTGCACCAACAAAACCTCTCAAATTTGCCGAAGGATACCCATTAGTAACATTACCAGAAATAACTACACTTTGTCCTTTTTGTAAAAAAAATGTTTGAGTTGGACTTGAAAAATTATTCGCACCATCAATAAAAGAAATATTAGAATCATAATCAGACAAATTAACAGTGGTATTATCTTCAGTAGCCATGAAGCTAGAAACAAAGTTTCTAATACTCCCTAAATCATTTTGAGGTAAACTACCTAATCGAAATATTGTTCCAGCTCCAGTTTTTCCTTTTGATGATAAAAATTCAGCATGACTTTCTGCCCTTACTCTGAAACTTACATAAAAATCATAATCACCTTCTAGAATTAATCCTTTATTATTCATAACATGACCCACATCAGTTCTGTCAAGCATCATAACTGAAGGTTGAGAATTTCCAATAGGGATAATTACTGGATTACCCTGTGAAATTGTGACTGGAGGAACAAAGTTTCCACCATTTCCTTTTTTTATTGTTACCTGAAAAGGTGTAGGCTCAGGAGTTGATATATATATATAATGATCCAATACTAAAGGGTCATTTGTTAAATCCTCATTTGCATGTAAAGGTGGAATCCAATGCTTGTTACTTAGTTGGGCATTTGAAATTAAGGATAATGTTAAAGCTATTATTAGGTATATTGTTTTTTTCACAATAGTTAATTAGGATGTTAAAATTTCACAAATTTACAAAGTAGAATTGAGATAAAGTCTGAATAAAAGTTAAAAAAATGCTCTAAGTTGAATATTTCCCGTGTGTATCATTTTCGTAGTTTCCGATTTTCGACCTTGATAATTAATATTGATATCTAAATATTGTGTAATATTTTTCTGTAAAAGAAATTGCCACACACTATTTTTACCTGATTGAAGTCCTTGTAACATTTGAAAAGCAACAGGAGCTAATTGATTTCCTTTGAAGTTATTGTTGTAAAATGAATAACCTCCAGTTAATGTAAATCCTTTTTCGGTATTGAAATTGAAAAAGGTTCCAAACTTGCTTTGCTCTAAAATTTCTTTATCATTAATTAAATTAGATTGATTTTTTAGTTCATAAAATATATCCCAACTCGCATTTTTTGAAAAGATATACGATATTTTTGGTTGAACAGAATAAGAATCAATGTCAAAGTTTCTATTAAAATTGCTACTTGGATTGGTAGAAACGTTTTCAATGTTACTTTTATTATTTCCTGTTAAGAATGTGGTTTGAAATAACCATGTTTTTGCTACTAAATGTTGGTAATTCAGTTGATGAGAAAATTGTTTGTTATCTTGTAAACCAAAGTTTAAAAGGCTTTTCAGTTGATTATTTATGTAAGTATAAGTAACCGAATGTTTTTGCTTTCCACGATTGTAAAATAAACTATTTCTAAAACTATTGTTAAGGCCAATAATTTCATCAGAATTTGAAAAAGGATTTAAATCGAAGTTATCGCCATTACGTTTTAATTTGCGCTCTACAATAAAAGAAAATTGATTGTAAAAATGTGATAGAAATTTCTTTAGTCCTGTATCGTTTTGCCATACTAATCCATTAAAATTTAAAGATTGAGAAAATCTGTTTTGATGCGTTCTAACAAAAACTTGATTAGGAAGAAAAACTCTAACATAGGTAGCTTGGTCTGGAAATGGTGCAATTTCAA
>JAIXHM010000131.1 GCA_030145825.1 Flavobacterium sp. | reverse complement strand
ATACAATTAGATAATATTACATAGAGATAATCAATATATGAAGACCTATTCATTAATAAAATTATTAACCTACAAAAAGCAATAAATACTATAGTCATTACTACAATAATTATTGTTGATAAAAGTTCTTTTTTTAAATTATTCATAAAAACAATTTTATATAAGTTTTAGAATCAATCCTTGATACATTCGGTTAATTCTTGAATAAACAATAACATTGAAATTTTTACAAATTCTAATTCTGAACTTGTAAAATTTATATCTTCATCCAAAAAAATATTTCTCTTTATATTTCTATTCCTTATATCATTACATTTTCTAATAAATTTTTCATCGGCTTTTGAAACATTATGAACAATTACATGTCTACATTCGAAAGCGAACTTTATATCATCGAATTTTTGGTCTTGAGGTATTTTAATTCCTAAATAGTTATCGAAAGACTTTGCTACGCTATTTAAACTTTGAAAAGTTAATTTCTTTTTAGCTACTAAAAAATTCTTTAACAAAACAGGATTTTGGTTTATCTCATCAATTTCATTTAAAATAAACTTTATTTGATTTTTTGCTGCATTGGGCAACTTTTGATTTGTATATTGATACTTTAAAACAGTAGAAAATATTTCCTCAACTACAAGAGTAAAATGAGAAACCAACAAAACTAAACATTGGTTATACAATATACTATAATGCTTTGTAAATGAGTTATTCCTTTGAATCCCTTCAAGAGCTTGAATAGTATTATCCGCTAGGTAATAAGGATTTGTAATCTTTAGGACACCATTTTTTAATTTTTCATTAAGTGTTTTTATATGGTTTAAACAAAAATCTAAAATTAATTTGTCAAATTTTATTAATTCAGTAACTGAATCAATTTGCTTTTCGAAATCATCATTAATTTTTTTTAGTTCATTTTTCATTTATGACAAACTGAATCAATTAAACAATATTATTATACTTTACCTCTTAAGCTGAGTATAAAACCAAATTTGGCCATATCTTCATCACTTATAGTTTGATGAATAAATGCCTTATTATAGCTATCTGATTTATATATTATTTCAATAAATAAATTTAAATTCTTAGTCTGAATGCTATTAAACTTTTTTATTTTATCTTCAATCTCGTAAACTGTATTCTGATTAATGAAACTATAATATTTCCCTATCAGACCAATAATAATATCCGAGGCTTGAATGAATAAATTTGAGTTAGAATCTATAAATTCATAATTAGATAGTTTCATTCCCTTAAATGTCATATTTAAGCCGTTTAAAAGAGGTTCAATACTATCTTCCTTATCAAATTTGTGTTTTGAATTAATAAATAGATATGTAGTTCTTGAATAAAAAGTTGAAAAATCATTTATAAGTGTATGATTTTCTTCATTCATAATAAAAAAGAGATTTTTAGTATTCTTACTTTTTTCTAGCAGGTCTATAATTATTCTTAATCTCTGATTCAATTTAAATAAACTAATCTTTTCTATAAACAAATCAACAAACTCATCAACTCTATCTTCTTTTATATTTGGATAATCCAAATTATATAAAAAAGGAATAAAATCCTTTTGGTTATTCTTTATTAAAACATACAAATCATTTTTTAAAGCCCTATTTTCAAAGAAGTTAATTTTTGAATTTGTCGCTTCTATTAAAGAATCAACTATATCAACAATCGAAAAATATAAAAAATTTAATGATGAAAAATGTAAATACAATTCACTTTCATTTATAAAATTCAATAAAATTGAAATTTTTTCAGATTTTAAACAATCTTCAAAATCTCCTGAAGCCAAGTGTTTTAGCTTAACTTCTATAATATTATCCTGTAATTTAAATTCTTTAAATAAAGGTTCTAAATCAATTTCTAACCCTTCTTTATGTAATAATCCACCCAGAATAAAGTTAGTCTTTACAGATTCATTAAACCCATCTTCTTTTAAGTAATATCTCCTTATATTATTAGTTTCATCATAAAAAAAAATATATTCGTCATTCAAATTTTTCAAATTAAACATATCTATATTCATTTGTCTTATCCCTGATGTTTCAAAGTTTATCATCTGCTATTAGTATTTACTTAACCATTCTTTTAAATTATCATAATCTTTTAAATCAACTCTCTCATTTAAAAGTTTTGTTTCTTTAATTGCATCCCTAGTAAATGTACTTGTTGTTACAATGATGCTCTTTGCTGGATTTTTCAATAAATGTACTCCCGCAACCTGTCTTATAACACTAACATCTACTTTATTTTCTGGCGAATATTTTTTACATTCAACTAATATCAACAAACTTGTCAATGCATTTTTAACACTTGCAATAATATCACTTCCACCATCTCTTGTTGCTTGAGTTAATTGCACATCTAATCCCATATCCTCTAAAATACTTGCAACTAATTCTTCAAATTTCCTAGGTGATAATTCGTGAAGTTTTTCAGGATGCTTTTTTAAATATTTCTTTACTTCATCATCAATATTTGTAATTATGATATTCTGTTGAGGGATTTTAATTAAACCACTTTCAGTATAAAGTTCTTCTTTAAATTCTCCAGAGTTAGTTAATTCATTTAATTTTTTAATTGTATTTCTTTCAGCTACTTCTATACTTTCAAATGAAACTCCAACATCTATAGCTCTATATTCATCATTTGATTGTTTTGCTAAAATAACGTATGCCCAGTCATTATCAATTTTATCATTTATAATTGTAGCTATTAAATTATTTTCTTTTTCTTCTAACCAAATAACTTCCTTTCCAAGCATGCTTGCCATAGGATTTTTTTGAATTTTATAAGAATTAAATTCTTCTTCTGAAATCTTTTTTATTGACATTTTTAAATCTAATTATACATTAATATTTATCTTGGTAATTTATTAAGATTTAATTATTTTAACAATACGTATTTACACGTATTTTTCTACGTATTAATACGTAATTTTAACTTATTATTCCCTTAATTTCAATTTAATTTGAACATAAGAATTTAAATTTCTTATGATTTCTTTTCGAGGTCATACCCAATTTTATTTATATCGGAAAATACTTATTTATCAATTCTCTTTCTGCATTCGCATCAACCTTAATATACTTTTCCGTTGTCCCTGGCCATTTATGACCTGCTAATTGTTGAACTTGTTCCAATGTCAATTTCTTTTCATTTAACCAATTCATAATAACACTCATTCTAATCGATTGTGGACTTAATTTTCTATCAGGATATAAGTTTTTCAATGGTTCAATTACCGAGCTTATTCCATCATTACTGATTGGTTTCCCTAATTTGTTTAAAATAAGTTTATCTGTTTTAACCATTAACATCTTTGGTCTAACCTCATCAATATATTTTGATAGTGGAATAATCTGTTTCGGTTTTAGCTCTAAAGTTCTTCGATTAAGATTTTTTGAAGCTTTGATGTAAATTGAACCATTATCCAAATCAATGTCTTTCAACTCCAATTTTATAATCTCTTCATTAGTTAATCCTTGATAAATCAAAAGCCCTATAAGCACTTGATTTCTTGTTTTTAAAAACCAATAGCGATTTTCTCTTTCTAACAACAATTCCAATTCTTTACTTGAAAACAAATCTTGCAATTGAACTGCTTGAGTATTACTTTTTTTAATAGTTAGTTTTTTACATGGATGGTCATTTCTCTGACCGCTAACAACCAAATAATCGTAGTATCTTTTTATTGCTGAAAGTATTCTAATTCTATATTGAACATTACTTTGTTTGTTATTAACTTCATTCATATATCGGACCACATCTTTAAATTTATATCGCTTACATTTTGGATTTGTATTGATAAAATGATTGATAGTGTACAAGTAACTTTCAGCGGTTTTTTGAGTTAAATGCTCATTCAAATATGTTTCTAAAGTCAGTTTCTTCATCATCAAATTTTAAAAGTTAGTTACTGGTTTTCGCTTTTTATTTTTAATCGCATACAAATACGTTGTATTGATTTCTGAATGTCCTAAAAATCGCCTTATAAAGTCAATTCCTGCATTGTTTTGAGCCAAATGATATGCAATACTATGTCTAAGGCAATGAAGAGTTATTTCCTTTTGAATCAACTCATAATTATTAGTTTGCTCAATCATCTTTTTCAAGATTTCGTTCAAATGTTCACCACTCATTCGCTGCCCTCTTGAATTGATAAAAAAAGCTTCTTCTAATTGATTTTTACCTTCCAGCTTTTGGTAACGTTCTTCAAGTATATACTTTTTCAAGTATTCTAAAATTGAATCACTAATTGGAACATCACGCCTTTTTCCGTTTTTTCCTTTTCTAACGGTTAGCATTCCTTTTGATAGTTGAATGTCTCTAACATCAAGCAAGTGAATTTCAGACCTTCTAAGACCACAACCATAAGCTAACGACAATAATGCTGTTTCAAGTTGATTTTGTGCTTTATTGTAGAGTAATTGAACCTCATCTATTGAAAGAACATTCCTTGGATTTTCATTTACTTCAGAATAACTTGGAATATAAAATGCTTTTTCAATTTGGTTGGTTTCTAATAGATTCAGAATGAATAATCCTAAAACAAACAGATGAAACTTAATACTCTTACTTGAAAGTGAACCTTCTCCACGTTGTTTCGGTCTTGAAATCAGATAATCAAAATATTGAATTGAAATTTCTGAATTTACATCTTGAATTTTAGTGATTCCTTTTTCTTCTAACCACATCAAAAATTCCGACACTACTCCTTGATACATTTTACCTCTTCCTTGTTTGTAGTTTCTAACTCTAACAAAACTTTCAAATTCATTGTAGAGATTTTTATAAGCCGATGTTTGAATTACTTTCTTCATTGTGGTGTTCTTTTTTTTAAGTTTCTAAAACTTTCCTTATGCGTACTTTCTGAAACACGGAACACCAACGTTATATAATCAGTATTTTCAAAGGCTCTGGCGTTCTTTTGGTGTTCTTTCTATAAAACCGCTAATTGTTTACTTAAATCGGTCTTAACTTTTGATTTCATCTTTTCTAGGTTATCCCAATGAGCAATAACATATTTAAAGCCTCTATTAGCTGAACCTTCAGCAACTCGGATATATTCCAACTTTTGAAGTATTTCCATTTTCTTAAATGAAGTAGTTTTACTAACATTTATTGCATCTCGAACCTCTTTAGCAGTAAATCGATGCGTTGACCCTTTTGGTTGTGATTTTACATACCCTTTTAGTTGTTCAAAGAATTGGCGGGTACTTTTATCCAATTCATCAACCTTTAGGAAAATAGAATTGAAAAACACCTCAACAGCAATTTCAATATCTTGTTTTGTAGCTATTAATCTGCTTTTAGAATCCAACTTTCTTTGATATTGATGTAATAGTGTTATTTGAGCAATAAAGCTCTGAAATTGGCTATTTAATCGTCTTAACATATTCGCTTCCATTGGTAAACTAATTCTATCTGCAAATGGATTTACAACTTCATAACTTTTCAAAACTCTAATTGCATTTCTAAGTAATTGTTTGGCTTGTTGTTCACTATCGGAATTACTTACACCTGCAATTTTCATATTTTGGTGTTTGATGATTCTAAGTGTTTGTTCCTTGGATTCATCAACACCAAGAATTATAGAACGGCTCATATTATCAAAGTAAACTTCGGCTTGGGTTGTAGCTGTTAGACTAGCAAAATGGGCATTTACTTTCTTTATTTTGCCCCGAATATTCCCAAACATATCTTTTGTAACAGTAGAACTACAAAGAAATTTAGCGGATTGCATTTCTCTAAAAGCGAGTTGTGCCTCTTCATCAAGTCCGTCAAAATCTTGAATCAAAATCAGTTTGTTTATTAATTCCTTATCTCGATAGTGATACAATGATTTACTTGTAATTCTAGTCATATTCAAAACATCTTCTTGAGGCATACACTCAGAAATAGAGTTTATTAAATGACTTTTCCCTTCTCCGCTGGAACCATTGACCAAACCATGTAATAAATTTGGCATTTTGTAAGATGATGCAATAACAAACAAAGTCATTCGATTGTCTTGCTCCCCAACAATTCCACTTTGACCTAACAACTTATCAATATTCTCCATTAGCTTTGGATTCGATAGAAATTCAATTGCTTTTTCTTGTGCTTTTGGTGTTAGCTCTTTTTCGGAATACAAATCCGTTATTGGATTAAGCTCTTCATCTAATTTTTGTTCCCTATAATCATCTATTAAATCTGCCAACTTTAGTAAATCAACTTCTAATAAATTAGCGTTTAGTCGTTGCTTTTCTTCTAATTCTCTACATTGGTTTTGAACATTCACAAAATCAGCCAAATCAATTTTAATACGATGTTTTTTTTGATTTTCCTTTTCAACGATATGTAGTGAAATTCTAAGACTTCCCAAATCCGTTGGAAGTATTCCAATCACATAATAAGTTGCTATTTTTCCTTTATAGGCAATCTTAAAATCGTTTATGATTTCCAATTTGCTTTCGGTTTCACTTTTAGGGTTTTCCAGTAATTCCGAAATCCCCTCTGTACCATAATTAAGCCACATATCATTCATGGAATGTCCGTCAGGTAATTGGATTGTTGAAACCAACAAATCAGGTCTTAAATTCTGTATTGATTGTATTAAATTTTCCATACTACTAACGTTTTATAATTACTACCTCATCTAATTCTTGTAAGGTCTTTATTATCTCCAAATGTTGTGGCAATACTTCTCCGTTATGAAGAGCCATTACAGCCTCTTGATTGCCTAAAACTTTACTTTGAATAAGACTTCCACAATCCAAAACAGTTGGAACGATATAAAGTTTTTTGGTTAGTGGACTTGGATAAGCTGGATAAATCCCTTCTTGGTTTAAATACTCTTCTTTAGGACTATCCAAATCAATACGAACAGCAAAGAAGTTTACAATTTGATTATTCTTGTCTAAGAGAGGGAAGACCAGCCCATACCTACCAAATACAGTATAGGCTGTCATTCCTTTTTCTCTAACACTAGCATTGCTTTTTTTCAAAACTCCTAAAGCTTCAAATCTATCTTTAAACTCTTGCTCTTTGTTGTGATGAAATTGTCCTGAATTGAATCCGATTCTAAGCTCATTATAATCTATTCCTATGCTTTTTAGGTACTCTCTTGGCTTTTCTGCCTTTGCCATTCGTATTCCTGTTTCAAATGACAAAAACAATGTTTCTAGTGTTTCCATAAGCTTTAATCTAAAAATGAAGTGAAATCAAAATTGACAAAACCATCATTGCGCTGTATTCTGGCAAATAATTTTTGATTAGATATTGACAGCATAAAACCCATTAAATCTTCTTCTTTTACAACCCAAATACTTTTTGACTTTCCATTTATATCCTGTAGGTTGATAAAAAAATCATATTCCTTATCCATACTTTCGTAAATGAACTCTTCAATAGT
>JAIXHM010000130.1 GCA_030145825.1 Flavobacterium sp. | reverse complement strand
CTTTGCATTGCATTTGCAACTTCTTCATCAGTATAAGGAACACCTAACGTTTGCATTACCTGCATTTTTTTCTCAATTAATGAGTGATCCATTTCTTCATTAGCATACATCCATTTGTATCCTGGCATAATTGAACCTGGAGAGGTACTTTGTGGATCATACATATGATTAAAATGCCAATTATCATTATATTTTCCTCCAAGTCTATGTAAATCTGGACCTGTACGTTTTGAACCCCATAAGAATGGATGATCGTAAACATATTCACCTGATTTAGAATATTCTCCGTAACGTTTTACTTCTGAACGGAATGGACGAACTAATTGTGAGTGACAGTTATTACAACCTTCACGGATGTATAAATCTCTACCTTCTAATTCTAATGGAGTATATGGTTTAACACTTGCAATTGTAGGAATATTAGATTTTACAACTAACATTGGAACAATTTGTACAATACCTCCAATTGCAACAGCAACAGTAGTTAAAAGTGTGAACTGAACTGGTCTTCTTTCTAACCAAGAATGCCATTTTTCTCCTTTTAGTTGATATTTAGAAATTTTAGCTAAAGCTGGAGCTTCTGCTAATTCATCTTCAATTGCTGAGCCTGCTTTAACTGTTTTGTAAACATTATATACTAAAGTTAAAATACCAATAAAGTATAGTGTTCCTCCCATTGCTCTCATAGCATGCATTGGGATAATTTGTGTTACTGTTTCTAGGAAATTACCATATACTAAAGATCCATCGGGATTAAATTGTTTCCACATAAATGCTTGAGTGAAACCAGCAACATACATTGGCAACACGTATAAAACGATACCTAAAGTACCAATCCAAAAGTGGAAGTTTGCTAATTTTTGTGAAAACAAAGTAGTTTTTGTCATTCTTGGTATCATCCAGTAAATCATACCAAAAGTTAAGAAACCGTTCCAAGCTAAAGCTCCTACGTGAACGTGAGCAACAATCCAATCTGTAAAGTGCGCAATAGCGTTTACATTTTTTAATGATAACATTGGACCTTCAAAAGTAGCCATACCATAACCTGTAATTGCAACTACTAAGAATTTTAATACTGGATCTACACGAACTTTATCCCAAACTCCTCTTAAAGTTAATAAACCATTAATCATACCACCCCAAGATGGCGCAATTAACATGATTGAGAATACAACTCCTAAGTTTTGTGCCCAATCTGGTAATGCAGAATATAATAAGTGGTGTGGACCAGCCCAAATATAAATGAAGATTAACGACCAAAAGTGGATAATTGATAATCTATATGAATATACTGGGCGATTAGCAGCTTTTGGTACATAGTAATACATTAAACCTAAGAAAGGTGTTGTAAGGAAAAATGCTACGGCATTGTGGCCATACCACCATTGCACTAATGCATCTTGAACTCCAGCGTAAACTGAGTAACTTTTTGTTAATGAAACTGGTATTTCGATATTGTTAAAAATATGAAGTAACGCTACCGCTACAAACGT
This sequence comes from Flavobacterium sp., assembly GCA_030145825.1. Classification (GTDB taxonomy): domain Bacteria; phylum Bacteroidota; class Bacteroidia; order Flavobacteriales; family Flavobacteriaceae; genus Flavobacterium. The sequence continues at coordinate 5,992 of JAIXHM010000130.1, read as the reverse complement.
TGCAATGTAAAACCAAATTGCAACATAAATATGACGCTCTCTTCTTTTTATAATGGTACCAATCATATTAATACCAAAAGCCACCCAAACAATTGCAATTGCAATATCAAAGGGCCACTCTAACTCGGCATATTCTTTTGAAGATGTAATACCTAAAGGTAATGTAATGGCAGCACCTAAAATAATTAGTTGCCATCCCCAAAAGTTTAATTGACTCAAGAAATTACTGAACATTCTCGCCTTTAATAATCTTTGCATAGAGTAATAAGCTCCTGCAAAAACTGCGTTACCTACAAAGGCAAAAATAACTGCATTTGTATGTAACGGTCTTAGTCTTCCGTAACTTAACCATGGAATTCCATCGGTCATGTTAGGAAACAAATAAAAGAAAGCTACTGTTAAACCTACTAGCATTCCAATTACACCAAATGCTATTGAGGCGTACAAGAAGTTTCTTACAATTTTGTTGTCGTAATAAAATTGTTGCTTCTCCATAATTTAGATTGATTTTTGTTTCTCTGTTTGTGTTTTTATTAATGTGTTAGGGTTTTTCTTTACCTCGTCGTCAAAAAGCATTCTGACTGAAGGCGTATAGTCATCATCATACTGACCTGTTCGAACAGCGTTGATGAAAGCTATCAAGAAGATAACAGCCACAACTATACTTACTGTGATTAAAATGTAAATAACGCTCATACCTTAATTTTTACGTTAACAAAATTAAATTTAGTCGAAAACTAAAAACATGACTTTTGTCATACTTGTTAAATTTAGTTAAAATTATTTAATCTTAGAATATATATTTGTCATAATTGTTACAAAGCTTACTACTGTTATTGAACTAAGAGGCATAATAATTGCCGCTACTAAAGGCGATAAATTTCCTGTAATAGCAAAACTTAATCCTACAATATTGTACAATAATGACAAGCCAAAACTCATGTAAATAGTCTTCATAGCATTTTTAGAAAACTTCATGTAATAATCTATTTTCGAGAACTGGCTTGCATCCATAATTCCGTCGCAGGCTGGAGAAAATACATTTACATTTTCTGAAATAGCTATTCCTACATTACTTTGTGCTAAAGCTCCAGCATCATTTAAACCATCGCCAACCATCATTACATTTTTTCCTTTTGCTTGAAGTTTTTGAATATACTCTAGCTTTTGTTCAGGTTTTTGATTAAAAACAAGTCGTGTACTTAAAGGAAGCATCTTTTCCAAAATTTTTCTTTCGCCTTCATTATCACCAGATAAAACCGTTAATTCATATTTTTTTGACAAGGATTCGAATAGCTCTTCTAAACCCTTTCTATATTGATTATTGAATACAAAATTCCCTTTATAAACTCCATTAATTTCGACATGAACTTTGGTTTTTTTATGGGTATTTTCGGTCATTGTTTTTAGAAATTGGGAAGAACCTAATTTTATGGTGTTACCGTCAATTTCTGCAAAAATTCCTTTGCCAATAATTTCTTCAAATTTTAATGGTAAAATAACTTCAAAATCAGGTAAATATTCATAAAGTCTACGACTTAATGGGTGATTTGAGCCTCGTAATGTATTTTTCAAAAGTTTTAATTCAAAATCATTTAAAGGTTGACCTTCATAAGTAATTGAAGTCTTTTTATTTGTTGTTATGGTTCCTGTTTTATCAAAAACTATAGCGTCTACTTTTGCTAATTGTTCTATTACAATAGCATTTTTTAAATACATTTTCTTCCTACCCATTATACGCAATACATTTCCTAGTGTAAATGGAGCTGTTAAAGCCAATGCACACGGACAAGCAACAATTAATACCGCTGTAAATACATTAAAAGCTTGATAGGTATCTATGAATAACCAAAAAATTAATACTACTACTGACAGTAATAATAGTATAGGTGTAAAATAATGACTTACTTTATCCGTTATTGTTTTATGTTTCTGTTTAATCTTCTTTTGAAAAACATCGTTACTCCATAATTGGGTTAAATAACTTTGAGAAACTGAAAACAAAACTTCCATTTCTATAATTGTGCCCAATTGTTTTCCGCCAGCAAATACTTTATCTCCCGACACTTTTTCAATAGGAACTTCTTCTCCTGTAACAAAACTGTAATCAATTGAAGATTTTGGTGAAATTAAAATTCCATCAACTGGAATTAATTCTTGATTACGAATTAAAAGGCGGTCTCCCTTTTTAATATCATAAACTTGTACTTGTTCTTCTTTTCCATTATTTACTTTAGTAACTGCAATTGGAAAATACGATTTGTAATCACGTTCGAAAGAAAGAAAACTATAGGTTTTTTGTTGGAACAACTTTCCTAATAACATAAAGAAAACTAGTCCTGTTAAACTATCGAAAAAACCTTGACCATAATCCATTATAATATCTATAGTACTTCTTACAAACATTACAATGATCCCTAAGGCAATAGGAATGTCTATATTTAAAATACCAGAACGAATACTTTTGTATGCTGATTTATAGTAATCACTAGCTGAATAAATAAAAGAAGGTAATGCTAATACAAAAATTAACCATCTAAAAAATCCTCTATATTGGTTAATCCAAAACTCTTCAACTTCAAAATACTCAGGAAATGATAATAACATGATATTTCCAAAACAAAAAAATGCAACACCTAGCTTATAAATTAAGCTGCGGTCAATTTCCTTTACACCAGAATCATAATTCTCGAGACTTATATAAGGTTCATATCCTATAGAACTCAATAAGTTTACAATTTGCTTTAGTGTTACAAGCTCTTTATTAAAAGTAATTCTTACTTTTTTTTCTGGAAAATTAACCTGTGAAATTATAATTCCCTCTTGAAGCTTTTGTAAATTTTCCAAAATCCAAATACACGAACTACAATGTACATGAGGTATGTGTAATGAAACAATAGCTGTTTTATCTTCATCAAATTCTAAAAGTTTAGAGACAATATCTGAATTGTCTAAAAAGTCATATTTACCTTGTATGTCTTGTGGTGTAGCTCCAGGAGCTGATTGAAAATCGTAGTAACAAGATAAATCATTTTGACTAAATATTTCATATACTGTTTTACAACCCGTACAACAAAATTGTTTGTCATCAAAATTTATTACACTTTTTTCGTCTATTTCAAGACCACAATGGAAACAATTTTTTGTATCCATAATATTTGCTCATTTTTACCCAATGCAAAGTTCTTACAATATACAAATTAAAAATATGATTTTTGTCATACTTTGTGTATATTTGGAGTCCAAAAATAAACTTGTGGCATGAGTAAATGTGAACAATGTATTGTTAGAGAGTTTAGTTCCTTAAAAGCTCTTAACAAAGAAGAGTTACTAAAGTTAGCGGATTGTAAAACAACGTACACTATTAAAAAGGGAGAGCCTGTTTTTGAAGAAGGAGAAACTATTAATGGTATTTATTGTATTAAAGATGGTGTTTGTAAATTAACCAAACTTAGTGCAAATGGTAAAGATCAAATTGTAAAGCTTGTTAAATCGGGAGAACTTTTGGGTCAACGCTCTATGATTAGTGATGAAGCTGCAAATTTAAGTGCTGTAGCATTAGAAGATATGCAAGTTTGTTTTGTACCCAAAAAAGAAGTTTTAGATTTCTTTACAGGAAACAATCAGTTTTCTATGAACGTTATGAAAACTATATGCGGTGATTTAAAAGAAGCCGATGATCATATGGTTTCTATGGCTCAAAAAAGTGTAAAAGAAAGACTTGCTGAAACAATATTGTTTTTAGATGATAATTTTGGCAGAAATGAGGATGGAACATTAAGAATTCAACTTTCGAGAGAAGAACTTGCTGGAATGATTGGAACTGCAACAGAAAGTTGTATTCGTTTACTTTCAGAATTTAATAAAAGCAATTACATTGAACTAGTTGGTAAAAAAATTAAGATTGTAGATAAAAATAAACTGAAAAGATTATCAGAATAAAAAAGGAGCTTTTACAGCTCCTTTTTTATTCTGTTGGTCCTTCCCATTCAGAAATTCCTCCTATTAAATTATATGTATTTTCAAAACCTAATTGATTCATAATACTACAGGCTTGAGCGCTTCTTCCGCCAGCTAAGCAATACACATAATAATTTTTGGTTTTATCTAATTCATCTACTAGATAAACAAATCCTTGTCCTTTATATATGTCAATATTTAAAGAACCTGGAATCTTTTTAGCAGCATTTTCTTCTTCGGTTCTTACGTCTAAAATTACCCCGTTTGGATCTGCTAAAAACTGACTCCACCAATCACTTTGTGATAAATTCATAATTTTATTTTTTTCAAAAATACTATCAATTATTAAAAAATCAATACTTTCTTTTAATTTATAAGTATTTCATTAAAACTTAGAGAAGGCTATTCATTAATTTTTAATGACAAAAAGGACAAGCAAAAACAAAACTAATTTTTTTAATAAAAAATTAACACACTTGTATATACAAGTATTAAAAATAGTATTACATTTGTACATACAAATTTTGACATTACAAATGAAGATTGAAGAAATAATAAAAACAGTATCCACAGTAAGCATTGAAAAGAAAATTTTACTAAATATTCTGTATACTCAAAATGTTATTTCAGAAAAATTTAATGAAATTTTAAAACCTTATGACCTTTCTTCTGAACAATTTAATGTTCTTAGAATTTTACGCGGTCAAAAAGGAAAACCAGCTAATATGTGTGTTATTCAAGAGCGAATGATTGCTAAAACTAGTAATACAACCCGCTTAGTAGATAAATTATTAGCTAAAGATTTAGTAACTAGAGAAGTTTGTCCGGATAATAGAAGAAAAATGGAAGTTTCAATTACTCAAAAAGGATTAGACTTATTAGCTTCTTTAGATCCTTTAGTTGTGGAACACGAAAAAAGCTTTACTCAAAATTTAACAGAAGCAGAGCTTCAAGAATTAAATCAATTATTAGAAAAATTTAGAAAAATTAAATAAATTGCTATGAATTCCTTTATTACAAATCAAAATTGGCGTTACGCTACCAAAAAATTTGATGCAACTAAAAAAGTATCAAACGAAGATTTACAAATATTAAAAGAAGCTATTCAATTGAGTACTTCATCTTATGGTTTACAACCATATAAAGTATTAATAATCGAAAATCCTGAAATAAGAAAACAATTACAACCTGTTTCTTGGGGACAAACTCAAATTGTAGATGCATCACATTTAATAGTTTTTGCTAATTACACAAACATTACTGAAACTCACATCGATGATTATATTAACAACATTGCTCAATCAAGAAAGTTAAATGTTGAAGATTTAGCAGGTTATAGTGATTTCATGAAGTCTAAAATTCTTGCTTTACCACAAGAACAACTAGCTGTTTGGACATCTAAACAAACATACTTGGCATTAGGAAACTTAATAAATGCCGCAGCTGAATTAAAAATTGATGTTACTCCAATGGAAGGGTTTGAACCAGCAAAATACAATGAAATTTTAGGATTAAATGAATTAGGATTAAACGCTTCTTTAGTTGCTCCAATAGGCTATAGACATTCTGAAGATGTAAACCAACATTTAGCCAAAGTAAGAAAACCCTTAGACGAATTATTTGAAACAATATAATCAAAACTCAACTTTTAATTTAATTTAACAATGAAAAACACTATTAAATCAATCTTTTTAGCAGCAGTTACTGTGTTAACTTTTTCTGCTAATGCTCAAACTTCTAAGAAAGTTAATGCTACTAAAAGTAATATTCACTGGGTAGGAAAAAAAGTCACTGGACAACATGAAGGAACTATTTCTTTACAAGAAGGAGAATTAATCTTTAAAGGTTCAAAATTAGCAGGTGGTAATTTTACTGTTGACATGACTTCAATAAATACTACTGATTTAGATGGAGAATGGAAAGATAAACTTGATGGACACTTAAAATCTGATGATTTTTTTGGTGTTGAAAAATTTAAAACGGCTACTTTAAAATTCAAAAAAATTGCTGCTTAAGGTAATGGAGTTTACAC
>JAIXHM010000129.1 GCA_030145825.1 Flavobacterium sp. | reverse complement strand
AATTGACTGAACCATATCTTGCAAATAACCTAAAATTAAAATATAAAATTCACTTCCTTCTACAGATGAATCATCTAAGTTTCTAATAAAATAAAATAAGTTCACTTTTAAATCGTCAACACTTTTTTCAAGTTTTTTAAGTTTCTTTCTGTTCTCTTTAAGTTTATTTAAATCTTGTAAACCTAAATTATCAACTACATCAGAATACAATGAATTTGTTTTATTAATTACTCGAGCAATTTGAACAGAACTTTCTGATATAACTTCTTTAATTGTTGCAACATCTGCACTAGAATATTTTTCTTCTTCTTCAGCTTCTTTAGTTTTAGCAATATATTTTCTTCCACTTCTGTAAAGTAAAATACCTACTAAAATCATTATTGCAACAAAAGAAAACACTTTACCTACTTTAAGTAATAATGCTACTATTGAAGCCATAGAAAAAGCAACAAAAGCTGTTACGAACCATCCGCCTATTACATTAAAAACTCCTGCTACTCTATATACTGCACTTTCTCTATCCCAAGCTCTATCTGCAAAAGAAGTTCCCATTGCCACCATAAAAGTTACATATGTAGTAGATAATGGTAATTTTAAAGAAGTTCCTAAAGCAATTAAAATACTCGCTACCATTAAATTTACAGAAGCTCTAACCATATCAAAAGCTGGCGCTTCTTCTTTTTTAGCGTAAGTACGTTTTTCAAATTGTTTATCAATTTTGATTTCTAATGATTTTGGCATTACATAATTCAAAATTTGACCAACATATATACTTCCTCTAACTATAATTCTTGATAAATTATTTGCATCAAATTTCTCTGAACCTTCACTTTGTCTCGATAAATCGACACCAGTTTTAATAACTTCTCTAGCTTTTTTAGAAGTCCAAAGTGTATAGACCATAATCGATCCGCCAAATAATAACAACCAAAAATTTGCTTTCAATTCTCCAGAAGCTAATTCACTCATCAACATTGTTGCATCACTTCCACCAGCTACATAAATTTCATGCGATTGTAAAGCTGCAATTGGCACACCAATAAAGTTCACTAAATCGTTACCCGCAAAAGCAAGTGCTAATGCAAAAGTTCCAACAATAATAATGACTTTAAAAATATTTTGTTTTAGTGTAATTAATATTTGAGAAATTATTGTCCAGAAAATTAAACTTCCTAAAACAATATACATTTGGTTAGCATTCATCAATTCTTTCAAATCAGAAGTCATAAATGCAGAACCTTTAATTCCTTTAAATAAAATAAAATAAGTAATAAAAGTAATTCCTAAACCACCAAAAATGGCACCGAAAAACTTTGTGCGATTTTCATAATGGAAAGAAAACAATATCCTTGAGATATACATTACAAATGCACCAATTGTAAACGAAATTATTACAGAAAGTAAAATACTAGATACAATTTCTGTAGCTTTAGCAGTATTAATGTATGAAGATAATGTTCCAAAATCGCCATCTGAAGTTATAATCTTATAAATCCCTAAACAGACTGCTCCTCCTAACAATTCGAATACAACAGAAACAGTTGTAGATGTTGGGAAACCTAGGGAATTGAATATATCTAGTAATAATACATCAGTAATCATTACTGATAGAAAAATAATCATTACATCTTCGAAGGTAAACATTGCAGGAACGAAAATTCCACTTCTAGCAATTTCCATCATTCCGCTTGAGAATAACGCACCAAGTGCAATTCCAATACTAGCAACAATCATTAAAGTTTTAAACGAAACTGCTTTTGAACCTATTCCTGAATTTAAAAAGTTAACTGCATCATTGGCTACACCAACCATCAAATCAATTATCGCTAATATGGCAAGAGCCACAAGCATTACAATGTAAATTTGATCCATTATATAATTTTAATTTTTTGCAAAGTTGGTTCAAGAAATTTTATTCAATGTTAAGTTAATGTTATGAATTTTGAATTCACTTAAAAATGGGCTTGGGCAATTTCTTGATTTTTAGTAAATTTAAGAATTATTAACTAAAGTTTTATAATTATGGCAGTATTAAAAGTTATTGAAGTTTTAGCAAACTCAGAAAAAAGCTGGGAAGATGCTACAAAAAAAGCCGTTTCTCAAGCGTCAAAATCGTTAAAAAATATTCGCTCTGTGTATGTACAAGAACAAAGTGCGGCTGTAAGTAATGGTGAAGTAACTGAATTTAGAGTGAATGTAAAAATTACATTTGAAATTGATTAAATTTTATGAAAATTTTAAAAATCGTATTTATTCTAAAGCGCTCATTTTAAATTAACTTTGTGAAAAATAATATTTTTCTTATATTATTACTCAATTCATAAACAAAAAACTATGTATCCAGAAAAAATTGAAAACTATTTTGAACTCATTAAAAATTTACTAATTGAATATTCGCCAAAAGTAATTACCGCTTTAATATTATTATTTGTTGGACTTTGGGTTGTTAGCATAATTACCAAAACATTCAAAAAAATAATGGTAAAAAAAGAAGTAGAGATTACTTTAGCAAATTTCTTAGGCAACATTGTTTTCTGGACTTTGCGCGTACTCCTTTTTGTAATTGTAATTTCTAAATTAGGTTTTGAAACTTCTTCTTTAGTAGCTATTCTTGGTGCAGCAGGTTTAGCAGTTGGTTTAGCTTTACAAGGCTCACTTTCAAATTTTGCAGGTGGTGTTTTAATTATTCTGTTTAAACCTTTTAAAGTTCATGATGTAATTGAAGCGCAAGGCGAAATTGGAACAGTTCAAGAAATCCAAATTTTCAACACTCGGTTATTAACAGCAAACAATCAAACTATTTATATTCCGAATGGCATCTTGTCGAATGGAATTATCAAAAATTATACACAAGAAGGTATTCGTAGAGCCGATTTAAATATTGGAATTGCCTACAATTCTGATATCAGAAAAGCAAAAGAAGTTATTATGGAAGTATTGAACAATCATCCAAAAATATTAACTGAACCTGCACCAAGCGTTATTGTAAAAGAATTGGCTGATAGTGCAATAAATCTTGGTATTCGCCCCTGGTCTAAATCAGAAGACTTTTTAGAAGTTAGTTCTGAAACATTGATTGAATGTAAATTAGCTTTAGATAAAGTTAACATTTCTATTCCTTTTCCTCAAAGAGAGCTAAGAATTATTAACGAAGACAAATAGATTATTTATTCAAAACAAAATCTTTTAAATAAAAAGGTTCAAAATAAGCGACATCTTCAAAGTCGCTTATTTTGAATTTTTCAAACGATAATTGACACATTTCTAAAGCCGAAGGATACAAAATTTCATCATAAAAAGTAAACTTTGTATCTGTTAAAACCGATTTCAATTTAATAGCTCCGTCTCCTACTAAATGCATCGATTCTTGAACTTCTTGAAAAGAATTCCCATCAATTACTTTTGCTTCAGTTTCAAATATTTTAATATAATTCTTATCAAAAAAAGCGGTATAAACTTCCATTCTTCTGGCATCAATCATGGGAACAATAATGCCATTTTCTATAGTTATTTTTTTAGCTAATAATTCTAAAGTATCAATAGAAATTAATGGCACACTTAATGCATAACACAACCCTTTTGCCGCAGAAACGCCAATTCGCAATCCTGTATAAGAGCCCGGGCCTTTACTTACTGCTACGGCATTTATATTTTGAAACGCAAGATTTGCTTCCTGTAAACATTCTTCAATAAAAACGTGCAATTTTTCGGCATGAGAAAAATTTTCTGTCGCTATTTCTCTAATTGCCAAAACTTTTCCGTCATTCGCAATAGACACTGAACAGTTTTTAGTTGCTGTTTCTAAATTTAAAATATATGCCATTTCTTTAATTTGAATTGCAAAATTACAAACTTTAAACATTTAAAAAATAAAAAGGCACGAATTACTTCGTGCCTCCTTAACCCAATTTAACAAATCTACTAGTCTTTGTTACTAGACTTTTTTTCTTCTAATTTTACTTTATCGTTACTATTTAGTTCTTTTGAAACAGTAGTATAAGGTCCAACTATAATTTCTTCTCCAGGTTTTAAGCCTTCCATGATTTCTATATTTGTATCATCTTGAATTCCTGTCTTAACTACTTTAAGTTTTGCTTTGTCTCCAACTTTTACAAAAACACATTCAAATTTTTTATCAGGGTTATAAGTTCCTTTGTTTTGTTTATCTTCTTTTTCAAGTTCTGCAATAATATCTTTTTTAGTTGAAGTAGTATCATCTTTAATAACCACAGCACTAATAGGAACCCCAATTACTTTTTCTTTTCTTTTTGTAATAATATCTACAGTTGCAGTCATCCCAGGTCTAAATGGAGAATAATTTTCAGGTTTTCCTTCTAATAAATCTTGATAAGATTCTTTTAAAATTCTAACTTTTACTTTAAAATTTGTTACCTGATCTGCTGTTAAAGTTGAACTCGCAGAGTTTGATATACTTGTAACAATACCTTTAAATTCTTTTTTCAAATAAGCATCTACTTCAATTTTAGCCGAATCGCCAATGCTAACTTTTACAATGTCGTTTTCGTTAACATCTACTTCAACTTCCATGTTATTTAAATTGGCTACACGCAATAACTCGGTACCAGCCATTTGTTGAGTTCCTAAAACTCTTTCACCTAATTCTACTGAAAGCAACGAAATAGTTCCATCTGCAGGTGCGTAGATTGTTGTTCTACCTAAATTATCACGCGCTTCAGTTAAAGTTGCAGAAGCACTTTGAACATTATAATAAGCCGATTGTTTGTTAGCCACAGCAACTTCATAAGTAGACACCACTTTATCCCATTCTGACTTAGAAATTATTCCTTTTTCAAATAAAGTTTTGTTTCTATCATAGTTCGCTTTTGCTTCTTTTACTTGAGCATCAGCTTGACTTAAACCTGCTTTTGTAGTTGACAAAGATGCTGCCGTACGATTTACACCAGACTCATAAATGTCTGGGTTTATCTTAACTAACAAATCACCTTTTTTTACTTGTTGACCTTCTTTGATTGGTAAATCAATAATTTCACCTGAAACTTCAGAAGATATTTTAACTTCAATTTCTGGTTGAATTTTTCCAGTTGCAGAAACCGTTTCAATAATTGTCATTTCAGCTGCTTTAGAAATTTCAACGATTTTAGAATCGTCATTTCCTCCTATCACACCTGCTTTCTTTAATCCAATTAAACTTATTAGTAAAATAGCTACCGCTACCAGTATGTATATTGTTTTCTTAGACATAATTAATTATTTTGTATTAATGGAATACCAAAGTAAAATTCCAAAATTTTTGTTCTGAATATATAATCGTATTTTGTTCTTAAAACTTCTGATTCAGCATTTGCTAATTGCGTTTGTACTTGATTAAAATCAAATACATTCATTAGCCCAACTCTATATCGCTCTTGAGCATACTCATAAGATAATTTTCTAGCCGCTAAAGTTTCTAATGCAGCTTCATAAGTTTCCTTAGCTGCATTTGTATCTGTATATGCTGTATACACATTTCTTTCTAAGTCAAGCTCTTGTTGTTCATAATTTAACTGTGCCTTTTCTAATGCAATTTTTGATCTTTGAACATTGTTACGAGTTGCAAATCCATTAAAAATTGGAACAGTTAATTGCAATCCGAAGTTTTGTCCTTTATTATTATCGAATTGTTCTAAAACTGGAAGTGGACCTCCTATTATTGGCTTATAATTATATTGAAAAACGCTTTCGCCAGTTCCTTGAACATATCCGATTACAGAAGTAGGATTCTGAGTATCTGGTTGTATTCCTACTACTCTATCAGAATATGCTGCCCTTGTACTAAAACTATAAAAACCAATTAAAGATGGATAATATGCTCCTCTCGCAATTGAAACATCTTTTTTTGCGATTTCTAGATTAGATTGTGCTAATTTTAATTCAGTTCTACTTTCTTTTGCTTTTGCTACTACACTTTCTGACGATTCATTTAAAACTAAACTTTGAAATACATCAATTTGTTCATCTTGAACATCAAAACTTTTAAAATCTTCTAATTTTAAAAGTTGAGCCAAACTCAATTTAGATAACAAAAGTGCATTTTCAGCAGAAATTATAGCTTGTTTATTACTTGCAACTGTAGCTTGAACATCTAACAAATCCCCTTTTGGAACCATCCCAGCATCAACCAATTCTTTAGTTCTATTAAATTGGTCAGAGTTAACTTTTAATTGATTTTGTTGAACTTTTAAATTCTCTTTATTAAATAGAATTTGCAAATAAGCATTGGCAACATTTAATGCAACATCTTCTTTTATTTTTGTCACCTGATATTGGCTTGCAATTAATGCTAAATTAGTTTTTCGTAACTGATTCTGATTTTGCAAACCTTTAAAAATATCTACATTTACATTTAAACCTGCTGATGTAAACTGTGTGGTTTGATTTTCAAGTAAACCAGTAGTAATGTTTTGATTTAAACCAATGTTCCAAGAGTGAGATGCAGAACCACTAATATTAGGCAAAAAATTTCCAATCGCATCTTTCTTATTAACTACTGAAGATTTATAATCTAATTCAGAAGATTCAATTGTAATATTATTTTGAATAGCATAATCTACACACTCTTGAAGCGTCCACTTTTTTTCTTGTGCTTGTGCACTTATCGTTAAAATACCAACTAGAAAAAAGACAATTCTTTTAAATGACATTATCATTTTATTTTTCGATTACAGTAATAAGACCACAATTATAAATTTTTGTTACAGTATTTACTTAAAATTTTAATTTTACAGAAATTTTCTATTCAAATGAAATACATAATAATTGCTATAACGCTATTAAGTTTATTTGTAACACTTGCAAGTTGCTCTTCTGGAAAAAAGATTGAAGCTTTAAAACCAGCTCCATCAAATACTACATCTACTGTATACAAAACCAAAACTTCCTTTTTAGCTTTACCGGTTGAAATTACTTTAAAAGACATAGAAAAGCAGCTTAATAAAAACTTAAAAGGGTTAATCTACAATGATTCTATTTTAAGTGACGACAAGACACAAATGAAAATTTGGAAATCAAATAACATTGAACTTTCAGACAAAAATGGTGTTATTGTTTCTAAAATTCCATTAAAAATTTGGACAAAAATTAAATATGGTACCGATTTTTTAAATCTTAATGATACGAAAGAAATCTTTTTAGATGGAATTATTACTTTAGAAAGTAAACCACATTTAACAAATTGGAAGCTTTCTACACAATCTCAAATTACAGAATTCAAATGGAACGAAAGTCCAGCTATTTTAATTGCTGGAAAAATGGTCCCAATTACATATATTATAAATCCGACATTAGGCTATTTTAAGAAAACTATAGCTAAAGAAATTGACAAAGCTATTGATATGTCGTGCGATTTTAAGCCTTATGTTTTAGATGCTCTTGAAGGAATTAGCAAACCCGTTTTAACTGATGAAGGTTATGAAACTTGGTTTAAAGTTGCCCCTATTGAACTTTATGCTACAGATGCGGTCTTAAAAAATAGCAAAATTACTATGGATATGGGATTAAAATGTAACCTTCAAACCATGGTAGGACAAGAACCAAAAAACACATTTGACCTGT
>JAIXHM010000128.1 GCA_030145825.1 Flavobacterium sp. | reverse complement strand
CATTTAAAATTATTAAACGTCTTTTATTGAGTAATTTTTTTAATAGAAGTTTTCTTTTTCTGCTCTTTTTCTTCGCCATTTTTAGGTATTATATCCTACAAATATAATAATTCATTAGGTTAAGCTAAATATGTAATAATAATAATTCGTTAAAAAATAACACATTGCTAAAAACTTTTTATCTTTGTACTATAAATATTAGAAATCATGAATGCATTAGCTATATTTTTAGGGACAATTGGAGCTCCGCAAGTTATCTTGATTATTGCAATTGTTTTGTTACTTTTTGGTGGTAAAAAAATTCCTGAATTAATGAAAGGTTTAGGTGGTGGTGTTAAAGAATTTAAAAACGCTATGAAAGACGACGAACCTAAAAATTCAAATAAAGAAGAAGAAACTAAAGAATAATTTTATATTCTTTCTATAAAAAAATCCCGAATTACTTCGGGATTTTTTGTTTTATATAATCATTGATAATTGAATGCGTTTTCTAGCTTCATCCACCTCAACAACTTTTACTTGAACGTGTTGGTGTAATTTTACGACTTCGTTTACATCAGAAACAAAACCTTCTTTTAATTGCGAAATGTGAACCAATCCGCTTTCTTTAATTCCGATATCGACAAAACAACCAAAAGCGGTAATGTTATTCACAATGCCGGGTAAAATCATGCCGGGTTTTACATTGGCAATCGAACGAACATTAGGGTCAAATTCAAAAACTTTGGCGGCTTTTCTCGGATCTAATCCTGGTTTTTCTAATTCTTTAATAATATCTTGAATTCCTAAAATACCCACATTTTCTGTAATGTATTTTTCGGCCTGAATTTTAGCAATTTGTTCTTTATTTCCAATGAGTTCAGAAACTTGAATTCCTAAATCTTTTGCCATTTTTTCCACCATTTTGTACGATTCTGGATGCACTGCAGAATTATCTAACGGATTTTTTCCGTCTTTAATTCGGATGAAAGCCGCTGCTTGTTGGAACGCTTTTTCACCTAAACGCGGTACTTTTTTCAGTTGGCTTCTATCTTCAAACGGACCATTTTCAGCACGAAAAGCCACAATGTTTTCCGCCAATTTTTCGCCAATTCCCGAAACATAACTCAATAACGATTTACTTGCTGTATTTAGGTTAATTCCCACTTTATTCACACAACTTATTACTGTTGAATCGAGTTCTTCTTTTAATTTAGTTTGGTCCACATCGTGTTGGTACTGTCCTACTCCGATGGATTTCGGATCAATTTTTACCAATTCGGCCAACGGATCACTTAATCTTCTCCCGATAGAAACTGCACCACGAACGGTAACATCATAACTTGGAAATTCTTCGCGGGCAATTTTACTAGCTGAATAAACGGAAGCACCCGCTTCGGAAACAACAAAAACTTGAACAGGCTTATCGAATGCAATTTTTTTAATAAAAAATTCGGTTTCGCGACTCGCCGTTCCGTTTCCAATGGAAATCGCTTCAATGTTATACGCGTTAACCATCGAACGGATTTTTTTCATCGCCATGGCGCTTTCATTTTGTGGCGCATGTGGATAAATATTTTCATTGTACAGTAAATCTCCTTTTTCGTCTAAACAAACTACTTTACAACCGGTTTTATATCCCGGATCAATGGCTAAAATTCGTTTTTCACCTAGTGGCGGAGCCAACAACAACTGACGTAAATTTTCAGAGAAAACATCTATCGCTTTGATATCGGCTTTTTCTTTAGCTTCTTGTAAAACTTCATTAGATATAGCAGGTTCTAACAAGCGTTTGTAACTATCATCAATTGCTTTTTCAATATGAAATGCGCTTTCACCTTCATTTTTAATAATCGTTTTGTCAATAAAACGTAACGTTTCCTCTTTATCTTCATCGGAAAGTGAAATTTTAAACTTTACAAAACCTTCTGCTTCGGCACGTAACATCGCTAATAATCGGTGTGAAGGCGCTTTCATTAAATTTTCACTCCAATCGAAATATTGTTTGAATTTTTGTGCTTCTTCTTCGTCCTTTTTGGTTTTAACCACTTTAGTTTCTACTACAGCTTTTCTTTGAAATGTACGACGTAGATTTTTGCGAATAAAGATGTTTTCGTTTATCCATTCGGCAATAATATCACGAGCGCCTTGTAAGGCTTCGTCCTCATTAGCTACTTTGTCGTTGATATATTTGGACGCTAAATACTCTAAATCATCATTTTTTTGACTCATGATGATTTTTGCCAACGGTTCTAATCCGTTTTCACGAGCCGTATCGGCTTTGGTTTTGCGTTTCTTTTTGTAAGGAAGGTATAAGTCTTCCAATTCCTGTAAATCGAAACTCGCTTCAATTTTTGTTTTCAAATCAGTTGTTAACGCATTTTGCTCTTCGATAGATTTTAGAATCGAATCTTTGCGTTTTACAATTTCGTCGAATTGTTTGCTTAGTTTTGCTATTGCCTCAATTTGAACCTCATCAAGATTTCCAGTTCTATCTTTTCGATAACGAGAAATAAACGGAATGGTGCAATCTTCGGCTAATAATTGTAACGTATTTTCGATTCCTTTAATAGGAAGTTGGGTTGCAGTTTGTATGAATTGAATGTTTGTCATCAAAATAAAATTATTGGCTAAAATACTATCTTTGGTTAAATTTTTAAATATGTCGCCTGTTTTGATTTATCTTATTTTTATCAATTGTATAACCTTTTTGATTTTTGGGTTAGATAAATGGTTGGCGCAACACAATAAATGGAGAATTTCGGAACAAAAACTTCTTGGATTTTGTTTTGCTGGTGGTGTTATTGGTGGTATTTTAGGAATGCTTTTTTTTCGACATAAAACACAAAAAACTTCTTTTAAATTGGCAATTGGAGCCATTTTAATTTTGCAAATCATTGCGCTTTATTTCAAAGTAATTCCTTTTGACTATTTCTAATCTTGAACAATATAATCTTTAGGATCTTCTTTTTTAAATTCAGGTTGAATGTTAATATGATTGATTCCAAATTGATGAAAAAGGACTTCTTCCACTTTGAACAATAAATCGTTAAATTCGCTCATTTTAATATCTTCCGAACAATCTAAATGTGCTTCTAAGTGCAATTCTTCTTCGTTTAAATGCCAAACGTGAATGTGATGTAATTTATTAACGCCTTCAATTTTATGAACTTCACGAACAATTGCTTTAATATCGATATCATCTGGTGTGAACAGCATTAACATTTTTGTTGATTTTATGATTAAATCAAATCCAACTACAATTAAATAAATGGCTATTAAAATAGTCATTACGCTATCTACCCAAAACCAACCGTAAAAATTCATTAACAATCCGCCAACCAAAACCGCAACAGAAGCCATCATATCGGTTAGTAAATGCAAATACGCTGATTTCATATTCAAATTATTGTCGGCATCTTTTTTAAGAAGTAGCACTGATAATCCGTTTACCACAATTCCTAATAACGCTAACCAAATTACTAAAGTAGATTCAATAGGATGGGGATTTATTAATCGTTCTATGGCGCCATAAACTAAAATACAAGCTACAATTATTAAAGTAGCTGCATTTACAAACGCTGCTAATAATTCGGCACGTTTATACCCAAAAGTTTGATCTAATGAAGCTTTTCTTCTTGATAATTTATGTGCAACTAAACTGAAAACAAGCGATAAAACATCTGAAAAATTATGTAACGCATCAGAAATTAAAGCTAAACTATTGGATATAATTCCGCCAACAATTTGCGCTAAAGTAATAACCACATTCAATAAAATTGAATAAAATAGATTTTTGCCTTCTACTTGATGTTTATGTATGTGAACGTGGTCGTGACTCATATTTGAGATTGTTAGATAATAGAAAGTTAGAAAAATTATCTAATTTATTTGTAAATCTTTAATTCTGTTTGAAACCTTTTTGGTCCATTAATAGATTTAATTGGGTTAATTTTAATTTCGTATTTTATATTGTATAATTCTAAAACCTTATCTATTAATTCTTTTTTATTTTTATAAATATTGTATTCATTTAAATGAGATCTTAAAACTCCTGTAGCCTTACCAACTAATATCCAACCAGCTGAAAAAATTATTAATGGAACACCAAAAAACACTAAACCTTTTCCATTGTAATTTTTCAACTTATCCATTAAAAACATGGTAAAAAAAAATGAAAAATAAACAACACCTAGACCAAAAATTAAAAAAGTAAAAAAATATAAATAAGTCCAAACTTTTTCATTTTTACTTTTAAAATAATTGATATTTACTTCTTCAATTACTTTTTTATAATTTGAATCAAATAAAATTTTAGAACAACTATCATTAAAATTAGGAGGTTTTCTATTTATTGAACAAATAGTTCCTTTTTCCATGATAAATATTCTTCTATCACATAAAAGACAATGATCTGTTAATTTAATTGACATTAATATTATTTACAAGCAATTTTATGTACGCGTCTTTCATGACGTCCACCTTCAAAAGCTGTAGTTAAGAAAGTATGTACCATTTCAACAGCTTGTTCAATAGAAGTATATCGCGCTGGAATGCTAATCACATTCGCATCGTTATGTTCACGTGCTAATTGTGCAATTTCTTTAGTCCAACACAACGCACAACGCACCCCTTGATGTTTGTTAGCTGTCATGGCAATTCCGTTTCCTGAACCGCAAATTACGATACCTAATTCAGCTTTACCGCTTTCTACATCATAGGCTACTGGATGACCAAAATCGGGATAATCTACACTTTCAAAAGTATCAGTTCCGTGGTTAATAACTGTATGTTCGTTAAGTTCTAAATACTTAACAATTGCTTTTTTGTATTCTGGACCAGCGTGGTCGTTACCAATTGAGATAATCATAAGTGTGTTAGTTATGTGTTTATTTATTTTTACAAATTTAATTAGAATTGTCAAGAAGTCAGTTTAACTTTACAAATATATTTCTCTTAAAGGATGTATAAATAACTTATAAAAGTACAATATGTTAACTATTGAAACATCTATAATCTTCTATTAAAACTATCCATTCAATAGAAAATTTATAATGAATAATGATTAAAAAAATAGATTGTTAATTCTTTTTTACAATAACTTGAAAATTAATTAATTAAGAATTAACATCAATTGTTAATAAATTTAAAAAGAAAATCAGAAGTTTTTTAAAAACATAACTAAAAATTCATAAACAAAAATTGGAATGAATTATACAAGTGAAATTTTTACTTTTTTATGTCAAAGTTTTAAGTAAAAAATTATCACTTATTAACAGTTTTTAACAAGTTAAGTTATCTACAAAATTCTATATAAAATATATTTCAACAGTTGTTAATAACTGAATATTGAAAGATAAATTAAAGTTTAAAATCAATAGTTTAAATAAAAAATGAGTTGTTAATAGAATTGTATAAAATTGTAAAACTCTAAAATCTAAATCTTCTAAAAAAAGTTATACCACATATTAACACGCTATAATAATAATTATAAAATTAAATTTTTAAAAAATCTTTTTTTGTTGTTTTTAATGAATGTTGAAAACTTCTACTTTTTAAAAACTGTTACTTTTTTATTAATTCTGAATAGTATTTTCTTTTTTCTATTTTCTTCTTCGTAACTTTCAACTTTAATTAGAAATATAGCCAAGATAATTTTTAAGAGAATACAGAAAGTATAAAAGCTATATTCATGTGTTCCCGTAAAAAATATTAACGCACACATAAAAGATATAATGAGTAAGAAACCAAAAAAGTTTGGTAAAAAAGTAAAAGATTTTACCAGTCAAATTTTTAAAATTTTAGCAAAAGAACCTTCAAAATCCTTTAACTATAAACAAATTGCAGCGCAACTTGAGTTGACAGATACTAAAAGTCGCAACGAAATTATTCGTGATTTAAAACTATTAAAAGCTCAAGATAAAATTCATGAAACCGATCGCGGTAAATACCAAATGGTTTCAAAAGCTGAGTATTATGAAGGTTATATAGACATGACTTCTCGTAAAACAGGTTATTTTGTTTGCGATGAATTAGAAGACGATGTTTTTGTTCCGTTTATAAATTTGAATCATGCATTAGATGGCGATAAAGTTAAAGCTTACATCTATAACAGAAGAAGTTCGCGCCGACCAGAAGCTGAAGTTTTAGAAATTTTAGAACGTAATAAAGAAGAGTTTGTTGGAGTAATCGATGTACAAAAGAATTTTGCTTTTGTAACTACTGCAAATACAAAAATGTATACAGATATTTTTATTCCAAAGAATAAAATTGGTGATGCAGAACACGGTGATGTTGTTTTAGTGAAAATGGAAGATTGGCCTAAAAAAGCTGATTCTCCTTTTGGTAGTGTTTTAAAAGTTTTAGGAAAACCAGGCGAACATAATACTGAAATTCATGCCATTCTTGCGGAATATGGTTTACCGTATGATTTTCCTATTGAAGTTGAAACGTATGCAAAAAAATTAGATACTTCAATTACAGAAGAAGAAATTGCAAAGCGTCGTGATATGCGTGATGTTTTAACGTTCACAATTGATCCAAAAGATGCAAAAGATTTTGATGATGCTTTGTCCTTTGAAGTATTACCAAATGGAAATTACGAAATAGGAATTCACATTGCCGATGTTTCACACTATGTAAAAGAAGGTACTATTTTAGATGATGAAGCCTACAATAGAGCAACTTCTGTTTATTTAGTAGATAGAGTAGTTCCAATGCTTCCTGAAGTTTTATCAAATTTTGCATGTTCATTGCGTCCACATGAAGAAAAATATACATTTTCAGCAGTTTTTCAATTGAATAATAAAGCAGAAATTGTAGATTCTTGGTTTGGAAGAACAGTTATTTATTCTGATCAACGTTTTGCTTATGAAGAAGCACAATATATCATTGAAAGCAACACTAAAAATAATAATTCCGTTGAAGAAAAATTGCTTCTTGACGACACAAATAAAAAATCCTCATCTAAGTCGTCAAAAACAAAATCAGATATCATTCCAGCTGAAATTTCATTAACTGGAGAAGCTTATCAAGTTGATGCAAAAATAGTTGAAGCTACTTTAAAAATGGATGAATTAGCTAAAATTTTACGTAGTAAACGTATGGCTAATGGCGCTATTTCTTTTGATAAAGTGGAAGTTAAATTTCATTTAAATGAAAATGCAGAACCAGTTGGAGTTTATTTCAAAGAAGCTAAAGATGCAAATCATTTGATAGAAGAATTCATGTTATTAGCAAATAGAAAGGTAGCTGAATTTGTGGGTAAACAAAAGAAAACATTTGTGTATCGTGTTCACGATGAACCTAATGAAGATAAATTAATCAATTTACAAACTGTCATTTCAAGATTTGGTTATTCTATTAATTTTAAATCTAAAAAAGATATTTCTAATTCATTAAATAATTTATTAACTGAAGTTCAAGGTAAAAAAGAGCAAAATTTAGTAGATACTTTAGCAATTAGAAGTATGAGTAAAGCTGCTTATTCTACTGATAATATTGGTCATTACGGCTTAGCAGGTGATTATTACAGTCAGTTTACTTCTCCTCTTCGTCGTTATCCTGCTGTTATGGCCCAGCGGGTGTTCCACCAGGATGGAGATGGGGTAAAAAGTGTAAGGG
>JAIXHM010000127.1 GCA_030145825.1 Flavobacterium sp. | reverse complement strand
GGGTTTGCTAGTTCAAATGTTGATTCTGCAAATAAATTTCCAATATTAGTTTCCCATTTTCCTTTGCTTTTATCTTGATCAACAGGATTGTAAGCTAAAACACTACTTAAATCCTTTGTAATGTTTTCGCGATAAGGAAGAATATATTTTTCTAAATTATTGTCACCAATAATTGTGTTTTCAATTGGAATTTTAGAGGTTTTTATTTCATAAATAACATTTTCTTTTGTCTTGCACGATGTAAATGACAAAAATGTTAATAAAAAAACAAAATAAACACTTATCGTAATATTCTTTTTTATTTTTACCATGTAAAAAAACATTTTAAATTATAATTTTGTACGATTCGTAAAAGTACTATGTTTTCAAAAATATTTAAGGAATTTTTTCTAAAAAAAATAGTTAACAAAAGGTTATTAAGTTATCGGTTAAACGATTCTAATGACAAAGTTGAAACCATTGGGATCATTGTAGATGAAACATATTTTACTAATAAAGATAAATTAATTTCAGCTTTACTTAAAAAAGGATTTAATAAAGAACAACTAACAATATTAGTATTCAAAGAAAAAGTAAAAGCAAAAGAAGTTATTGAAGAACCGTTTTTTTCTTTAAAAAATATTACCATTTCAGGAAAAATTAACAAAGCAGAACTTGAAGATTTTGTAGCAAAGAAATTTGATTTACTAATAAATTATTACGACGAGCCCAAAGCGGTGTTAAATATGGTGGCTAAAAAATCGACAGCTAATTTTAAAGTTGGTTTCAGTGCTATCGACAAAAGAATAAATCATTTAATTATAGCATCTGATGTTGATGCAATTGATGAATTTGTTGAAGAATTATTCAAATATTTAAAAATTTTAAATAAAATATAAAAATGCAAAAATTCTACGGAACAGGAGTTGCTCTTGTTACACCTTTTAAAAAAGATTTTTCTGTGGATACAGAAGCTTTAGCAAAAATTGTTGATTTTGTAACTGAAGGAGGAGTTGAATATTTAGTGGTTTTAGGTACTACAGCTGAAACAGCTACTTTAACTGCTGAAGAGAAAGATTTAGTTATAAAAACAGTAGTTGATGCAAATAAGGGTAGATTGCCATTAGTTTTAGGAGTAGGCGGAAACAATACTGCTAAAGTTGTTGAGGAATTAAAAACTAGAGATTTATCTTCATTTGATGCAGTGCTTTCAGTTTCTCCTTATTATAACAAGCCAACTCAAGAAGGTATTTATCAGCATTTTAAAGCCATTGCGGAAGCATCTCCTGTGCCTGTTATATTATATAATGTTCCAGGAAGAACAGCAAGTAATGTTTTACCAAACACAATTATTCGCTTAGCAAATGATTTTAGTAATGTAATAGGTGTAAAAGAAGCTGCAGGTGATATTGTTCAAGCAATGAAATTAATTCAACATAAACCTAAAGATTTCTTAGTAATTTCAGGAGACGACATGATTACTTTACCTATGGTTTTAGCGGGTGGAGCTGGCGTTATTTCAGTTATTGGAGAAGGTTTTCCAAAAGAATTTTCTCAAATGGTACGTTTAGGACTAGAACGCAAAGTAGACGAAGCTTATGCTTTACATTACAAAATTGCCGATTCTATCGATATGATTTTTGAACAAGGAAATCCTGCTGGAATTAAAGAAATTTTTAAAACCTTAAATTTATCTGAAAATACAGTGAGATTGCCATTAGTAAACGTTAACGAAGATCTGGCATCTAGAATTGAGAGTTTTGTTAAAAAAATATCTTAAAAAAAGATTTTTGTTGTAATTAAATAATCTCTACTTTTGCAGTTGCTTTTTTAGAAAGCTTTTGCGCTTCTAAAATTTAATATATATGAAGAAAATAATATCGATTCTGACTTTGGTGGTTGTTTTAACCTCATGTAGTGAATATCAAAAAGCTTTAAAAAGTGAAGATATTGCTTTGAAAACTAAAGTAGCAGAAACAAAATATAACGATGGAAAATACAAAAAAGCTTTGCGTTTGTATGAGCAAATAGCTCCTCTAATGAAAGGTAAGCCTAATGCTGAACGTATATTTTATTTTTATGCAAAATCATATTACGAAACAGAACAATATTACTTAGCGGGTTATCAATTTGAAAGTTTTATTGCAGGATATCCAAAAAGTGAAAAAAGGGAAGAAGCTACTTTTTTAGGAGCTGAATGTTTTTATAATCTTTCTCCTGTTTATAGTTTAGATCAAGTTGATACTGAAAAAGCATTAAGTAAATTGCAAAAATTTATCGATACTTATCCAAATTCTGAATATTTGCCAAAAGCTAATGAGTATGTTAAAGAATTAAGCGAGAAGTTAGAAAAGAAAAATTTTGAAGTTGCAAAACAATACAATACAATTTCTGATTATAAAGCTTCAATTAAAGCGTTTGAAAACTTTTTAATTGATTTTCCAGGAACAAAATATAAAGAACAAGCATTGTATTATAGATTTGATTCAGCATATCAATTAGCAATAAATAGTGTCCCTTCTAAAAAAGAAGAGCGTTTAAATTATGCTAAAACTCTTTACGGGAATTTGGTTAAATTTAAAGAAGATACTGAGTTCAAAGAAACGGCCGATGAAATGTTGGCAACCATTAATAAAGAATTACAACAATATACTAATATCAATTAAATCATGGATTTAAAAAAGACAACTGCTCCAGTTAATACAATTACGTATAACAAAGCGACAATTGAAGCTCCAACAGGAAATATTTATGAGGCAATTACAATCATAGCTAAAAGAGCAAGTCAAATTAACTCTGAAATTAAAAAAGAGTTAATTGAAAAATTAGATGAGTTTGCAACTTATAACGATAGTTTAGAAGAAATCTTCGAAAATAAAGAGCAAATTGAAGTTTCTAAGTTTTATGAAAAACTTCCTAAACCTCATGCATTAGCTGTGCAAGAATGGTTAGAAGATAAAATTTATTATAGAGAAGCTAAATAATTTCACTATGTCTGTTTTAAAAGGTAAAAAAATAATCCTCGGAGTTTCTGGAGGAATAGCAGCCTATAAAACAGCTCATTTAGTAAGACTTTTTATAAAAGCAGGTGCTCATGTACGCGTAGTAATGACACCTGCTTCTAAAGATTTTATTACACCACTCACACTTTCTACGTTATCTAAAAATCCGGTCTATTCTGAATTTTATTCTGAGGAAGATGGAAATGAACTTTGGAATAATCATGTAGAATTAGGCCTTTGGGCCGATTTTATTGTTATCGCTCCGGCTACTGCCAATACGCTTTCTAAAATGGCAAACGGAAATTGCGATAATTTATTAATTGCAACATATTTATCCGCAAAATGTCCTATTTACTTTGCTCCAGCAATGGATTTAGATATGTATAAGCATCCTTCAACATTAGATAGTTTTCATAAACTAAAAGTATTTGGTAATATTATGATTCCTGCCGAATCTGGTGAATTAGCAAGTGGTTTATCGGGTGAAGGAAGAATGGCAGAGCCAGAAAATATTGTATCTTTTATTGAAGACGATTTATTGTCAAAATTACCTTTACGAAATAAAACAATTTTAATTACTGCTGGTCCAACATATGAACCTATTGATCCTGTTCGTTTTATTGGCAATCGCTCTACTGGGAAAATGGGATTTGATATTGCAGAAGAAGCCGCAAGTAAAGGAGCACAAGTAATTTTAATTTCTGGTCCGTCAAGTTTTAATGTTAAAATGAAAAACATTAATTTGGTTCGTGTTGAAACAGCAGAGGAAATGTATAATGCATGTCATCAGTATTTTGATAAAGTTGATGTAGCAATTGCTTCAGCTGCAGTTGCAGATTATAAACCAAAAATTGTTGAATCTCAGAAAATAAAAAAGAAAGATGCGACGTTAACATTAGAACTAGAGAAGACAAAAGATATTTTAGCTTCTTTAGGTCAAGTTAAAAAAAATCAGTTCTTAATTGGTTTTGCTTTAGAGACTGAGAACGAAATTGAGCATGCAAAACAAAAAATTGAGAAAAAAAACTTAGATTTGATAGTTCTAAATTCATTGAATGATAAAGGTGCAGGTTTTGGACATCCAACAAATAAAGTTACTTTTATCGATAAATTAGGAACAATTGAACCAATGGATTTAAAATCTAAAGAAGAAGTTGCAATCGATATTATAAATAAAATTATAACTCATTATAATGCATAAAATTTTTTTAATAACTCTACTATTTGTTTTTGGTAAGTTCGTTTCTGCACAAGAACTACAAGCTACTGTTGTTGTAAATGCAGAGAGAATGACTGATGTTAATCCGCAAATTTTTAAAAATTTACAATCTAAGGTAAGTGAGTTATTAAATAATACTAATTGGACAAACGAAAAATATTTACCTCAAGAAAAAATTGAATGTAATTTCTTTTTCAATGTTTCAGAGTTTAATATGAATACTAATGTTGTAGTAGCAACTTTACAAGTTCAAGCTTCGCGACCAGTATATAATTCTACATATAGTTCTCCTCTAATAAATATTAATGACAATAATGTATCGTTCAAATTTTTAGAGTTTGAACAATTAATTTATGATCAAAACTCCTATACTTCTAATCTAGTTTCGTTACTTGCTTTTTATGCTAATGTTATTATTGGATTGGATAAAGACAGTTATTCTGAATTAGGAGGAACTAAATATTTAACGACTGCCTCTAATGTTATGACAATCGCCCAAACTAGTGGTTATAAAGGTTGGTTACAAAATGAAGGAAACAACAATAACCGATATTTTTTAATTTCCGATTTAATTTCAAATACGTATCAGCCTTTTCGTAAAGCAATTTATGAATATCATTATAAAGGATTAGATATAATGAATGAAGATTTAAAAAAAGGAAAAGAAGAAGTTTTTAATGCTATAAAAACATTATCGGCACTTCAAAGTATTAGACCAAATGCTTTATTAACAAGAATGTTTTTTGATGCAAAAACAGATGAAATTGTTTCAATTTTTACTGGTGGTCCTGAAATGAACAATACTGAACTTTTAACTATTTTAAATAGAATATCTCCATTAAATTCTACTAAATGGAATAAAATTAAATAACATAAAAATTTAACTATGTTATTATCACTTTCAATCAAAAATTATGCTTTAATAGAGAACTTAGAAATTCAATTTTCAGATAAGTTTTCAATTATTACAGGTGAAACGGGTGCGGGTAAATCTATTTTACTTGGTGCGCTTGGATTGGTTTTAGGAAATAGAGCCGATTTATCTTCTTTAAAAGATGATACTCAAAAATGTATAATTGAAGCTGAGTTTTTAATTTCAGCTTATAATCTAAAAGAGTTCTTCAAACAAAACGATTTAGATTATGAAGAGTTAACTATTATCAGAAGAGAAATTTTGCCATCAGGTAAATCAAGAGCTTTTGTGAATGATAGTCCGGTTAATTTAAGTGAATTACAAGAACTTGGGAATTATTTGCTAGATATTCATTCGCAACACCAAACGAGAGAATTAATAGGTGAAGATTTTCAATTAAACTTATTAGATTTAGTTTCTCAAACAAGTGATTTATCAAGTGAATATAAAACTAATTTAAAAGAGCTAAAACAATCTGAAAAAGAGTTGGCTAGTCTTTTAACAGATAAAGAATCACTTGTAAAAGAATATGATTATAATGCCTTTTTATTAGATGAATTAGTAAAGTCTAATTTAAAAGAAGGAGAATTAGAAGAATTAGAGCAAGAAGTGGAACAGTTATCAAATGTGTCTTTAATAGAGGAAAATCTTTCTAAAATAGTTGGAATTTCTAATGAAGAAACAATTGGAATTATAACTCAATTAAAAGAAGCAAAAAATTCTTTTTCAAAGATTGATACATACTCTAAACTATATAAAGATTTACTTCAAAGATTAGATAGTATAATTATTGAATATCTTGATATTATTAAAGAAAGTGAAGTTTCTTTAGAAAAATTAGAACATAATCCAGAACGCTTAGATTTAGTAAATAATAAATTACAAATTATATATTCGCTATTTCAAAAACATCAAGTTAATACTGTAGCAGAATTATTGAAAATTCAAGAAGATCTTGAAGCTAAGGTTTTAAAAGTTGATGAATTTGATATGCAAATTCAAAATTTAGAAAAACAAATTGATGAGTTAAAAGTACAACTAACGTCTTTATCAAATTCAATTTCTCTAAAGAGAAAAGAAAAAGCACCAAGTTTAGCAGAAGAAATAAGAAAAATTATTTCTAGTTTAGGAATGCCAGATGCTCAATTAGAATTTGCCTTTACTCAATTAGATTCATTTGGTAAAAATGGCACTGATTTAATTTCGTTAAATTTTTCAGCAAATAAAGGTTCTAATTTATCACCAATTAAAAAGGTAGCTTCTGGTGGAGAGTTGTCGAGAGTAATGCTTGCTATAAAAGCTGTGTTAGCTAACTATTCTAAGTTGCCAACTATAATTTTTGATGAAATTGATACGGGAGTTTCTGGAGAAATTGCAATTAAAATGGCCGAAGTAATGGATAAAATGAGCGATAAAATGCAGGTTTTTGCCATTACTCATTTACCTCAAATTGCAGCTAAAGGAAATCAACATTATAAAGTATTTAAATACAATCAAGGAAATACAACTTTCTCCGAAATTAAACTGTTATCTAATGATGATAGAATTGTTGAAATTGCAGAAATGTTGTCTGGAAAGAATATTTCAGAGTCGGCCTTAACTCATGCAAAAAACCTTTTGAACTGATTTTTTTAATACTTTTGTTAATTAAATAAAACAAACATAAACCCATAGATATGATTATTGAACCTAGAATGAGAGGATTCATTTGTTTAACAGCCCATCCAAAAGGTTGTGAGCAAAATGTGAAAAATCAAATTGAATATGTTAAATCTAAAGGAAAAATAGATGGACCAAAGCGTGTTTTAGTTGTAGGTGCTTCTACAGGATTTGGACTAGCTTCAAGAATAACTAGTGCTTTTGGTAGTGATGCTGCTACAATTGGTGTATTTTTTGAAAAAGAACCTGCACCAGGAAAAACAGCTACTCCAGGTTGGTATAATTCAGCTGCTTTTGAAGTTGAAGCTCACAATGCAGGTTTATATGCTAAAAGTGTAAACGGAGATGCTTTTTCTAAAGAAGTAAAGGAGCAAGTTATAAACATGATTAAAGAAGATTTAGGACAAATTGATCTTGTAATTTATAGTTTAGCTTCTCCAGTAAGAATGCATCCTGAAACTGGTGTTTTATATCGTTCTACATTAAAACCAATTGGGCAAACATTTACAAACAAAACTGTAGATTTTCATACAGGAAATGTTTCACAAGTATCTATTGAGCCTGCAAATGAAGAAGATATTGCGAATACAGTTGTAGTTATGGGTGGTGAAGATTGGAAAATGTGGATGGATGCCTTAAAAAATGCTAATGTTTTAGCCGAAGGAGCAACTACTGTTGCATATTCTTACATTGGACCAGAAGTTACTGAAGCTGTTTATAGAAAAGGAACTATCGGTAGAGCAAAAGATCATTTAGAAGCTACCGCATTTGAAATTACGGATGCATTAAAAAATGTTAAAGGTAAAGCGTATGTTTCGGTGAACAAAGCATTAGTAACACAGGCA
>JAIXHM010000126.1 GCA_030145825.1 Flavobacterium sp. | reverse complement strand
CTTTCCAACTTGCAGGGTGTCTTTGATATTCAAATTGCTCTCCTACATCATCAATACTAAATGCTATTTCAACTCTTTTAAAATGTTTCCATAAGTCAAATATATCCCTACTTGGTAAATGTGTTCCATTTGTATTATAATGTATATCTTGATTTTTTGCATATCCTTTTTCAACACAATGCTCTAATATTTTAAAATGATTATGTATCATAAAAGGTTCTCCACCGGTGAATTCAAAATATTCTACGTCTTCTAATACTTCTTTTATATCATCAAAAAATTGTGGATGTTTTTTTGGCCAACCTCCTTTAGTTAAGTGTTTTTTTGCTAAAGGATTTTCTCCATAATCCAATTCTTCCTGTGCCCATTTACTAGAACTCCAACTACCACATATTCTACATTTTAAATTACATACATTACCTAATTTAAAATCTATAAATTTTAAACTTGGTTTGCTATCAGGTGTCCATTTTTTCAAACTACGTTTCATTTTATAAATTGAATTAATACGTTTACTATCTTTACCAGCATCTTCTTCTGCCCAACATCTATCACATCCTGCAGGTCTTTCACCATTTTTAAACTGTGTTCTTAAATCTTCCATATATTGATTTTGTTGTATTGTTTTTAAATCAGTTTTATATACTTCAATATTAGGTAACTGACCTTTATATAAACAGCAAGGGGCCACTCCTCCATTAACACCTATTTCTAAACTAGTCCAAGGTAATGGGCAAATATTTGATTTTATATATCGTTCCACCATTCTAATACTTTCTTGTTTTTACCTAATATTTTTTTAATATCTGTTCCTCTAATCTTATCTAAAAATTCAATTTGTCTTTTACCCTTTTTTTGCCCTTCGGCATATTCTTTTTCACTATAAACAAATTCATTATTTCTTTTTTGTTTTTGCATTTCGTCTAACTGACGAAAAAACTTTGCTGTATTTTTACTTTTATATTTGTTTGTTTTTTCTTTTACTTCATTTATGATTTCATTCATTAAATCATATGGCATAAACAACGGTGCCATTGCAATATCATTTGAAAAATTAAACACTTGTTTTGTTAATAATTCTATACCTAATTCATTGCTTAACAAAACCATATTTTCTAAGTCAAACAAACCTGGCAAAGTAATTGTAAGATCTAATTGTATTCTTTTATAATCATGATTTTTATCAACAAATTTTATAGCATATTTCATATTGTTTAACCATTCATTATACTTTAATCCAGTTCTAATGTACTCTCCAATTTCTTTGGTACCATCGATTGACGCACATATTTGAAACTTTGGATAATACTTTAAAATATCATCAAATAAATTTTTTCCATAAAAGTTAATACGACTCATATTTGAATTATATCTTGCAAGAACTTTATCTGCATATCCTAATTCTAATATTCTACTCATTGCCTCCCAATGTATTTTCCACATTAATGGCTCTCCGCCACACCAATATAATTCAGTAATTCTCTTTTCTTCTACTGCTTTAGTAAATTCTTTTACTATTTGTTGATCATGAAACTTTTCTAATTGTTCTTTAATATCTTTTCTTCCCCAAATTCTGTGTTCATAATCTCCTTGTCCATATTTTTTATTTTCTGCCTCCCACGTACTAGATAACATATCTCCACACATTCTACAACTAAAATTACATAAATTTGAAAATCTATAATCAAAACTTTGTACTGGCATTGTTGTATATCCATCTTCGGTTGTGGATTCAAATGCTTCATCAATTTTATCCTTATACAACCAATTAAAATGCTTTCTATATACAGCCTCTCCTAATAATTTGTGATTACATACGGCACACTGCGGAATTTCTTTTCCTGCCATTAACTTAACTCTAACTGATCTCATATATTCCGAATTCCAGTGTTCATTTAATGTTGTTAAATTAACTTTATCATTATTTCCTTCTGGATCATACGTGTCAATATACTGTTTAAAATTTTTAGCTGATTCTCGCGAAGCACAACATAAACGTCTTTCCATTTGTGGAGAAAGATACGTATGAGTCCACGGAGCCATACAAAATGTCTTGTTCCCTTCTAATGGTTTAATTTTTATCATATTTTTCAAACAATTCTTTCCATTCAGGAAATATTTCTACAGTTTTTTCATTTCTAACTGCATCATATTTTTTTGTTTTTCTAAAAAACATAGGTAGGTGTTCTGAATTATCAGTTCTATAAATCCAATCTAATCCTGATTGAAATCCTTTTGTTGCTCTTGTTAGTAAATCTTTATGCATTAACCATTGAATATGTTTTTTCCATTTTTCTTTTATTTGATCTTTAAATTCAATTGGCAATAAATCCATTCTCTGCCATGTAGGATATTGAAGTAAATTAAAATTAAAATCTGGTGGTTTAATAAGACCTAATTCAACCCAATTCCGATGAAAGTCAGATACGTGTAAACTATTAAGAAGTCCTACTGTCGCAGAAATATAAAAATCTACCTTTGGACAAATTTCTATCATTTTTTTTCTATTGTTCACAATGTCATTCCACTTTGTTCCTGTACGCATTAGTTCTCCACGTGGACCTTCAGCATCTAAAGATGCTCCAACTGATACTGAATCAAACTTATTCCATAATTCCAATACATCTAAATCCTTAAATTTTAATCTTGAAAAATTTGTATTGTAAATTAATCTTACATGATACATTTTACGTTCGTCTAATTCTTTTAATATTCTATAATGCTCTTCCATTATAAGTGGTTCTCCACCAGCAAAATAAAACTGTTCTACATGATCAAACTGCTCTAACATCTGTAACCAAATATCGTTTGCTGTCCTTCCCACTCTCATAATTTTTGCATGACTAGGAGGTGAACCTGTAATTTTTATATGATCTTCATACCAATTTGACGAAAACCAAGTACCACAACTTCTACAAGCAAAATTACAAAGATTTGAAAACCTTATATCCCAATATTTTATAGTAAAATCTGCTGTACCATCTTCTTCAGTGTTATTAACCATTCCAATATTATGCCCAAAATGTTTATTAGAACTATAACGTAAAGAAAAGAATCCAGACTTTTCTTGATCATAACATTTTACACATTCGCGATTGGTTACTCCTTTTAACATATTTTTTCTTAATTGTTTCATTTTATCATTATTAAAAACTTCAGCTAATGAGTTTTTATTAAGATCCCCAACTGGAAATTTATCCTGAGCAAAACAACAAGGATATGCTCTACCATCAGGAAATGCGTGAAGATGCATCCAAGGTAACATACAAAAACTATTATTTCTTGTTAATAATTCCTTTTGCTTACGAGTCATTTGTTTAAATTTTAATTTTTCGGGTTCTTTATCCCACATATTATAAGTCATTTTTTTCTCTCAATCTTTCTTCAAAATATTCTTTCATATTTTGTAATAAATTTTTATCCCGAAATTGTAATCCTCCACTAATTTTTCTTTGTGGTTGATGATACGAAATAAAAAAAGGTATAATTGGACTTGATAAATGCCAAGTTAATGTTGCATTATGTCCAAGATATAAATTTGAATTCCAATTAAAATTGTTTTCTTTTTGCCAAGGCGGAATTTCTGCTTTTTGTACTGTCTCCCATATTAATCCTTTACTATCTATGTCATTAAAATAAAGTTTTTTTATTTCAACAAATTTATTAATATCTTTTTTCATATTTTTACCATAATGTTGTATTGTAAAACTAAAATTTCCAGATTTTACTTCAAAAGAAAAAATCTCCGCAGTCTCTTTTGCAACAAATTCATGAACAACTTTATCATTTACAAGAACCCTACATTTTGGCCATCCGTTATGTTCTCTTGATTTATAAATTATTTCAGTCGGTATACGTTCCATCTTTTATTTTCTCATAACTTGCTTTCAATCTTTTTAATTGCATATCACCATTCCATACAGCATACCCAAGTTTTTCACAATGTTCTTGTAAAGTGATTCTTCTTAAAATTCTTTCTTCTAATGATATAGGGTTTAATGGATAATGCCAATTTAATCCATGTGCATATTCGGCCGGAATAATAGGAACAATGCCCATTTTTTCTGCATTCTTATATAAAGGTGTTCCGTCATCTAAACTAGTTAATCCTCCTAAATTAACACCATACAAAGTACCTTCTACAGCATACTTTTGAAATCGAGTAAACATATCCATAGTATCTTGAAAATCTTTATTTTTTTCTGTTGGGTATCCTACAATAATAAAAAAATAACATCGCATACCAACACGATATATTTGTTCCATACAATAATCTAAATCTTCATTTGAAAATCCTTTTTGCATATGTTGACGAACTTCTTCACTGCCTGATTCAACACCCCAACACAAATTATCACAGCCTGATCGTGAAGCTAATTCAAAGTCTTTTGGAGTCATTTGACTTTTTGACCTGACGATAAATTGTCCACCCCATCTAAAAAACTTATCTTCCAAATTACTCTCTTCATAATAATCTATTAATGCTTTACATAATTCTCTAAATGCTTTCATTGATCCATTTATAAGACTATCCATAAAATAAAAAGTTTTGATTCCGTGTTTATCAAAATTTTGAATCATTTCATTTGCAATATTCTTGCCCGATCTAAATTTAAATTTTGTCCAGAATTCATGAATATCACAAAAAGAACAATGTCTTACACAACCTCTACTACCTGTAATAGGCAATATTTTCTGATCATGGTATCTATAAGGTTCGTCTATAACATCACTCCAGTCTGGCAACGGAATAGCATCTAAATCTTTTACACCTTCATAAGGATTTCCGTTTATGCCCGGGTAATCCATATTACCTTTTACTAATTCAACTAAAACAATATCACCGTCTCCTTTAATATATGCATCAATTAAATTTTCCTTAATAAGTTTATCGCCATAATCAGCATTATTACTTGCAATTCCTCTAGTACTAATTCCTGCACCTCCAATCATAATTTTATTCTTAAATTTTGGTCTTAATAATTTTAAAATTTCGGTAGTAGCCCGTTGACATTGGAAAGTAAAAACACTAAATCCTACCCATCTAGGGTCTAATTCCAAAATTTCATCTACTATAATCTTATAATATTGATTAATTAACAACTGAATTTCTTCACTTACTTTTGCATTTATAGTAAAATAATTCTCTAATTCTGCAATAATATTATCATCCGTTTGAGCGTTCCAGAGTTTTATATTATAGTCTTTTACCGTACACGAAAAACCTGCTTTTTGCAAACAGGCTTTTAATAAACTTGTACCAGCAGGAGCATATGCCACACTCATAAATGGAATGTTACATAATACAATATCAGGTTTATTTTCCATGTAGATTTTTCCTGTAAATATGCATATAATATAACTTACTTAATGTCATCTGTAAACGATATAAAAGAAAATAATAAAGCAATTATGCCAACATCAATAGGAATAATAGATAATTTTATCGACAATATTATGATTGAAAAATTGTTAAACAAGTACGAATCGTTGCCAAAAAATGATGACGGTTTAAGAATAAATGCCAATACTTTTATAGAACAAGACTTTAATTCTCTTTTTAGATCACAAATCGAATCGATACTTCAAAAATATTTTCCAAATTTAACAGTATGTTATGCAACAATTTATTCAGATTACAAACCGGGAGGAATACACACTGACGGTTATATTAAGAAACCAGAAACAAAACCTTTAGGAAAAAGTTTTTTAATACCGTTAATTTCTACTTACGATCAAAACGCAACAATAATATTTGATCAAGAAAATGAACAAGCAGTCAGTTATAACGCCGACACTGGTCTCGGAAATAAAGGAGTCATTACATATGATCAGATAAAACTTCCAAAAGGAAAAAATAAAATTTCAAAAAATTTTATTGACACATATCTAAAACATCTTGAAATAAAAGATTTGCCTTTATCAGTAGCATCAGTGTTATATTGGAAAATTGGTTCAGCAATATATTGGCCAAGAAACAAATTTCACGCAAGTGCATGGTTTCCAACAACAGAAAAAAATAAAAGAAAGGCAATAGTAATTTTAACAAATGAGCTTTGATCAACATTTATTACCGGGAGAAACATTTGCACAATATAAGCAAAGAGTTTTAAATCCAAAAAGTAAAACTTTTTGCGGGGCAAAATGGTACTATGCCACAGTATGGTTAAACACAGGACAAACTACTGCTTGTCACCATCCATTACCCCACCAAGTTGATGCAACTGAAGTAGAAAAAAATCCAAAATTACTTTCTAATACTCCTCGAAAAAAACGTGAACGAAAAGAAATGCAAAATGGTATACAATGTAAAGGTTGTGATTATTGTTGGACAGTAGAAAATTTAAAAACAGAGAAAATTAGTGATAGAGTATATAAGTCAGTCTTATATACTGACGAAGATTTACAACGAGCATATGACAGTGATCCTAATGAAGATTTTGACTTAAAATACATAGAAATAAGTTTTGATAGAACGTGTCAATTTGCTTGTTCATATTGTAATCCTGCATTTAGTACAACATGGGCAAATGATATAAAAACACACGGCGGTTATAAAAATATAGGTTCTAACGGACATGATCATTATGGACACTCACATAAAGACGCAAGTCGATATACTGATGACGATAATCCATACGTAAAGGCTTTTTTTAAATGGTGGGAAAGTGATTTAAAAAGAACACTAACACATTTAAGATTAACTGGAGGAGAACCGTTAATGAGCAAACACACGTGGACATTACTAGATTTAATGGCAAACGAAAAATCTAATGTAACATATTTTGCAATTAATACTAATTTACAATCAAAACCCGAATTAATTAATAAACTAATTGAAAAAGCAAATAAAATTAACAGTATTCACATATATTCAAGTAATGAATCTACCGGTGCTCAAGCAGAATATATTAGAGACGGATTAAATTGGGAACAATGGCAAAAAAATTTTATAAAAGTATCTCAATCTAAAGTATTTTCTAGTATGCACTCGATGTGTACTATTAATGCAATAGTATTAGAAGGACTAGTAAAATATTTAGACTGGTGTATGGCTATAAAAAAACAAAGTAATTCAAAAGATGCTATTACCTATACATTAAATATTTTAAGATTTCCTAATTTTCAAAGTGTATTAATTTTACCTCAAGAAATAAGAAACAAATTTGCTAAAGATTTATACACATGGTTAGATAAAAACAAAACTAAAGATTTATTACATCTAATGGAAATTGAGCATACTGAACGATTAATTGAATATCTACAAAATGAAAAAAATACTCTAGATAATAGAAAAGAACTTATTCCTTATTTTAAAAATTATTACACTCAATACGATATACGAAGGAAAAAAGACTTTTATAAAACATTTCCAATAATAGGAGAATGGTTAAAAAATGTTTAAAAATATTAATAAATGGCCATTAGAACATTGGCATATTGAAATATCATCAAAATGCTCCTTACGATGCCCACGATGTACTCGACAAGAAGTTCCTGAAGGACTTATAAACACCCAATTAACTTTACCATGGTTTGAGAAAAATTTTACAAATATTCTTCCTTATACTAAAAAAATAACATTTTGTGGTGATGATGGTGATCCTATATATGCTAAAGATTTTTTACAAGTACTTTCGTATATACGAGAAC
>JAIXHM010000125.1 GCA_030145825.1 Flavobacterium sp. | reverse complement strand
CATCTTTAAAATGTTTTTTTGTATATGGGTCTTGTATAAATTGTCGCGTACCCGCTTTAATAGCTAAAGTGGGTACTACAATTATGAATTTATTGATTTTATATTGTTTGTGTAACTCAAAAATAGTTGCCGTATGGACATAGGTTTTACCTGTACCGGTTTCCATTTTAATATCTAAGTTAAGATAATTTTGTATGCCATTTAAAGCCGTATATTCGGGATGAATACTGTTTGCTTTTTGAACTTCTTTTATGTTCTGTAATAAAGCTTCTTTGTCTAACTCTAAAGTAGGGTTAGCATAGTATATTTTGTTTTTTGAGAAACTATTTACCGAAAACGCATTGGCTACTGCTTGAACACCTTTGTCTTGATGTGGTAAGCCATTTTTTAAAATTAACTCCATAGTTTTTACTTTTAGTATCTTACTTCGATGTTAATTTTTAAATTCTTTTCGGTATCGTTAAGAATTTTTAGATTCTTTTCTAACATTTCGGTAACTGACCATTCGTTGAAACTATATCCAAATAATACAATGTTTTCTGGATTAAAATGCGGTATGGTATCGTACTTTTCAAAAAGATCCATTACGGCTTCTTGGGTAAAATCGGTGTGAATTAAATACAGGTGTTTTTGATTGTAATAAGCCGTATAACCTTTTAAATCTATTTCGGTTGCTTTAGTTGTTAAACCATAGCCATCATAATTTAACCAAGTTGTTAAAACGGTAGCAACTCCTAAATCGTCTAAAATGGATTCATTAGCTATTAAATTAGCTTTATCAAAGGTTTCGCATTTGTCTAAGGTATTGGGATTAGGCTCGTTCAAAATAAAATGTTTGAAACCATAGTCTATATCTGCATTGGTTTCTTCTTTGATTTTTTTAGCTGCTCGTTTGATTCTTTCGAAACCGATGTAATCAAGGGTAGGCGGATAATTTAATTTTTTAAGTAAGTTAAATGCATTTTTTTGACTTTCTTTCTTAATATCAAGTTGTTCAGGTAACTGAATAGCGATAAATTTTCTATTACCTTTATCTTCAGAATTTAGTTTAATTAATGCATTAGCAGTGGTTGCTGAACCCGAAAAAAAATCTAAGATTATATCACTAGCATTAGAATAGACCGATACAAAACTTAAAAACTTCTTAATTACATTCTCATCTTTAGGAAAATCAAAAACTTTAGTTTCAAACAAACTTTCTAATCTTTTTGACGCACCTCTACCATCTTTGTAAAACACACTTGGAGTAAATTCATATTCTGTTTCCTTTAAATATCTTTTATAGCATGGTACTTTAGTCTCATTTTCCCCAAAAAAAATTCTATCCTCTTTAACTAATTTTAGTAAATTATCATAATTGTATCTCCACCCCATAGATGGAACTGCTGTTGGTTTATTTGTTTTTGGGTGAGTTAGTGGTTTATGTGATCTTGTCTCAGGATTATCTGGAGCAGAAGTGTTGTCAGGAAAAAATAAACCTTTTTTATCAAATTTGTTGTAATGTTTATTTCTTTGGATAGGATGTTCATCATCAAAACTTTTATAAAATTTTTTTATTTCTTTAGACATCTTTTCAAAATCCTCAACATACAAATTTCTTAATTCAATTTCTTTTTGGTAAATAAGGTCAAGTGATTCTTTACGTTCTCTGAAATAAATTAAGTTATCTTTATTGGCTTCATAAATAATATTTTTGTTCCTTGCATAAACAAAGCAATATTCGTGATTTACAGCAACAGTTTTTCCTGCTGATTTTCTACCTTGATGCCAGACTAAATTAGAAATCAAATTCTCTTCCCCAAAAACATCATCACAAAGCAACTTTAAATTCGCTTGCTCGTTATCATCAATAGAAATAAAAATAACGCCATCGTCTTTTAGTAAATCTTTAGCCAATTGCAAGCGAGAATACATAAACATCAACCAAGCAGAGTGCGAAGCAGAACCTTTTTGAGTGAGTTCTAAAATGCGGTTGGCTTGGTTTTCATCTACACTTAATTTGTCTTGTAGTTCTTCGGTACTAAAATTGAAATTGTCTTTATACACAAAACCATCAGAACCCGTGTTGTAAGGTGGGTCAATATAAATGCATTTTACACTTTTAGCATACGATTTTAAAAGATGTTTTAACCCATCTAAATTATCGCCACTTATGTAGATGTTTTCGCTGTTTGCGTTTTCGGGTTGGCTATTGTGTTTTTCGTTAGGTGTAATTACAGTTGTAGTGTCTAATGAAGCTAATAATTTAGCATAACTTTTACCTAAGAATTTTAGTTCGTAACCTTCATGCACCACATCTACTTTGTCTTTCAATGTTTCTTTGAATCGTTCTATATCAAAACTTCCATCGTTTTTAAAACAAGTTGGAAAGTGTTCTCTTAATATGGCAATTTCTTTATCATTGATAGCAACGTTTTCATTGCTTTTTTCGATGTTTTTTATCATGGTTCTGGCACTTATTTTTGTAGAAAGGGTAAATTTAGTTATTTTTTATACAAAAATTAATGCAATTCCAGTTTTTATATCACAATGATTATAGTGCAATTTCCAAGTATATATTAATTGGAAACTGCACTACATTAATTGAAGGATTTTTTGATGCATTAAACTGTGAATTTTTGAATGTAAATTGCTTTTCCCTAATTGTTTGAAATACTTTTTCTTATGGTAAGTAAATAGATTTCTACTTTTAACGGTTATTGTATTTTCCCAAAAATTAGTATTAAAATATTTTTCATCTACATTCGCTTTTCTGTCAAAAAGAAGGATGTTATTCCATTCTTGAAGTAAAGAGCAACCTAACGCTTGATGGTTTTTGTTATAACACAAATCGCTTAATGTGTGTACTCCAAGCTTGTTTATAAATTTAGATTGTTTGCTTTTTACTTCAAACCGAAAGGTGTTTTCTTTACAAAATTGAGGATGTTGAATGTGTTTGTTGTACGCTTTTATGTTTTTGTATGCATCGACACCCGCTATCTTGTAATATAAATGCTTTGTTGTTCTGTAAAACTGACGTTTTTCGTGATAAATTAAATTTGCTATTAGTTTATTAATGGGTATTGGCGAAATAATGTTGATTCCGTATTCCAAGTTGATTATGTAGCATTTTTCTAAATCTAACTCGAAAATTTCTTTGAGATGATCTATTACTTGGATTACTTTTTCTATTGTAAAATCGTCCGCATTGTGTACATCATTATTGTAAAATTTATGAATGCTTCCTGATATTTCTAACCTGTTGAAAAACTTTGTAAAATATAGATTTTCATATCTTTTTGTTATTCTCTTTTTGAGTTTATTATCAATGATTTTATCTGCTTTACCATCATATACTAAAATAGGGTTTCTCCAAATTTTACTTATCAAGACTTCATCAGTAATTTTAAACTTGATAAAGTCTATCATGACCTAAAGAATTACTTTTTAAATGGTCGATAGTTATCATCGAGCATTTTATTTATATCCTCGATTTTATAGACAATTTTATTGTTTATTTGACTGTATGCTATTAGTCCTTTTTCTCTCCAATTAGCAGCCGTTCCTGGGCTAATTTTGAACAGTTTTTGAAACTCATCATTATCTATAATTACCTTTTCGAATATTCTTTCTTGCTTTTTGGTAACAACTTGGGTTAGTTCTTCCAATCGCTTTTCGATATTGCTTAAACTTTCTTGAAATGGATGGCTCATCGTTATTGTTTTTTGGAATTAATACTAACTAAAGCTTGTTCAATTTCGGAACGCTTGTATCGGATGAGGTTTCCTAATCGGTAAGGATTAAGGATTTTCTTTTTGTTCCAGTCGGAAAGTGTTACTAAAGATACCTTTAGAATTTCTGCCGTTTCTTGACGTGTGAGATATTCTTGTGGTGTGATTGGTTGGAAATTTTGAGCTAAAGATTTAATTTCTGCTCTTACATCGGTTAAGATGCTTTCTTTGAATTCTTCGGGAGAAACTCCGAATACTTGAGTGATTTTACTTTGTTCCATCGTGATACGCTTTTATCGTTATTGATGGTACAAATCTATTGTGAGGTTTATCGATTTTTATTGTTGGAGTAACTCCAAAAGGTACTCCAGAGGTTACTCCAAGTTATCTAAAATACGTTCTATTTTATCAATATCCTTTTGATAATTAGGTGTTATCTCATTTGGTTTTAATTCAAGTTTTTGAATAGCAGTTTTTATGTTTTTCTCGTTTTTACCTATTAATTGACTTATTAGTTTAGCTTTTTTAACATTTGATAAATTTTCTAAAGCTTTGTCATTAAAAACACCTAATCTATCTAATAATATGATAGCTTGATTAACTGATAATTGATTTCCATTTTCTGAATTTTCATCTTTTTCTTTCTCTATGCTCATTTTGGATTTAAAAAAAGAAATTAGTTCATCAGCATAATATTTGCAGAAGTATAAATAAAAATCAGATTGAATATTATATGCTAGATCTTTTTTCTCTGAAAACTTATCCATGTCGTTATAATGGCTATCAATTAAGCCAGTTATAGAACTGTTTTGAAAAGTATTATTTAAAATTTCTTCTATTGTAATATTGTAATTTTTCAACCATTTTTCTAGATAATGAATGTCAGCATTTTTATCATAATTGCATTTTTCAACTTCATTAATTTTAAATTCTAAATGATCATTTCTGTTAACACCTTGTTGTTGGAGTTCTAATAGAGTTTCCGATTTTATTTCTTTAATACAAAGCTGTAAATCAATCATCACACCAATTGCAGTACTTTTCTTTAGTATTGTGTAATCATCAATTAATTCACAAAATTTATCAAAATAGGTGTCTTTCATTTTTAATGAGTTCACAGTTTGTGAAGATTCAAAGTTATTAGTTTCTGATGTGTTTAATTTTTTAATACGCTCTAATTCAATAATAAATTTTTGCCCTATGTGAAATAATTTGAAAGGAAGTGAACATAATAATTCATATCGATTAACATGATCATCAATTAAATAGATTGAGATTTCTTTTTCGTTTTTGAAATCATAATTTTTTTTATCGACTCTATCAATAATTCGGAGAACTTCGTAATCGTATGTTCTTAAATCTGAAAAATATCTTTCATCATATCTTTTATTTACTATTTGTAAAGTTTCAAAATCATCAATTAACAAATTATAATATCTGGAATTAGGTTCTTCAATTTGGAAGTCATCAATAATTGTCCTAAGATTGATTTTTACAGCTTCGATATAAGAGTTTAAGAAAGCATTTGTTTGTTCTGAATCTTTTGAAGCAATTTCTATTAGTATTTCCGGAATAGAATTTTTAAACAATTCTTTTAAATTGCTTATAATATCTTCTTGTCTTTTTTTTATTAATTCAAGATTTAATTCATAATATTTTTTGTTTTGATATTGAACTAAAAGATAATAGTCTTCATATTCAAAATCTTCCGTAATAGGTTCTATTATGAAATCTAAATAATAGTTTTCACCCAGCTTTTTAATAAAATTTGCTACATTTTGCATATAAGAAATTGAAGTCCTAAATGTATTAAACTTTATCTTACTTTACTACTTTCATTTTTTTCTCTTCAATTTCTTGTTCTTCATTTTGTTTGTTCCAATATTCTTTTAGCTTTTCTGCTTTTTCAGTTCTGGTTATTTTAATGTATTTCAAAAATTGAGTTTCTGTTTGATGCCCAGTAATTCCCATAATCGTTAAATTATCTAATTTACCATAAAGATTAGTTGCAAATGAACGACGACAAATGTGTGATGATACTAATTCCCATTTTTCAAAAACTCCTTCTTCTTTTCGTTTTGTATCCTTATTTATTTTTGAGCCTTGTGTTAATTCATTGAATCCAGCTACTTTGCATAACTCTTTTACGTGTTCATTAAACTTTTGGTCTGAAATAGCTCTTGGAAAACCGTTTC
This sequence comes from Flavobacterium sp., assembly GCA_030145825.1. Taxonomy (GTDB): domain Bacteria; phylum Bacteroidota; class Bacteroidia; order Flavobacteriales; family Flavobacteriaceae; genus Flavobacterium. The sequence continues at coordinate 1,837 of JAIXHM010000125.1, read as the reverse complement.
TTTTTTCTAAAATTGCTTTTACTTGTTGATGCAATGGAATAGTAACTGTTTGCCCTGTTTTTTGCGTTTCAATTTCAATGTAGCCGTTTTTGATATTCGCATCTTTTAATCTTAAAAAATCTGAAATTCTTAATCCTGTTCTCAAACCAATAATGAATAAATCTCTTGTGTTTTCTAATCTTTCAACTCCTTTAAAGTCGTGATTAAAAATAGTGTTAATTTCTTCATCTTTTAAATAAATGCTATCTGCTGTAATTTTTGGTACAAAAAAGTTAGGATGCTCGATGTGTGGATGTACTGGCAAGCCTTTTAATTTTGCATCTCTGGCAATCGTTTTAATGGTTCCAATGTAGTTTCCTCTTTCTCCGCGAGCTGAAAAGCAAACGGTACTAAAACCCGCTAAATTCAATGATTTAGCGGGTTTTTTCTTTTAAGTCTATACCAAATTATTCATTAAATCTCAAAGTTTAGGTGTCTTTCAAGGTGTCACTAAAAAATTAGAATTTCAAGTGACTCCTCGCAACGAAAACACCACTACTACAAGGTGTTCAATAACATATTCAAAAAATGTACATCTTGTGTGTAGTTATTAAATCGAATAAATTTAATACTAACTTTAAGGTCACCAACAATGAACACAGCAGTAGCAATTCTCTTCTACATCAAGAGAGCAAAAGTTAACAATTTAGGAGTTTGTCCAATCTACACCAGAGTAACGGTCAATGCTAAACGATTTGAGTTTAGTACCAACAAATACATTAATCCCGATAAATGGTCCTCAGAAGGTAGCAAAGTAAAAGGCACTAATGAAGAAGCTAGAACAATCAATAGTCATCTTGATTATCTAAAAAATCAAGTTTTAGAAGCAGAGAAGAAACTATTCAAAAAAGACATTAGTATAACTTCAGAGAATTTAAAAAATGAATTATTTGGTTTTTCCGAAACCAAGCGTATGCTCGTTCCCATCTTCCAAGACCATAACAACAAAATAAAAGAATTGGTTGGAAAAGAATACGCTCCAGGAACACTGGAACGCTACACTACTTCATTGAAACATACTATCGAGTTCATGCAATGGAAATACAACGTTTCTGATATCGATATTACAAAGATAGATCATGCCTTTATAACCGATTATGAATTTTGGTTACGAAGCGTAAGAAACTGCGCTAATAATACAGCGGTGAAATACATCAAAAACTTCAATAAAATTATCAAGATATGTTTGGCCAATGATTGGTTGGATAAAAATCCATTTGCAAACTACAAATCCAAAGTCAAAGAAGTAGAACGTGTGTACCTCAACGAAGACGAGATTCAAACTATAATAGAAAAAGACTTTAAAACAGAGCGATTATCTTTAGTTCGCGATATTTTCCTTTTCAGCTGCTTTACAGGTTTAGCCTATATAGATGTCAAAAACTTAACGAAGTCGCATATAAGCTACGGTATTGATGGCGAGCAATGGATTTTTACTCACAGACAAAAAACAGAATCAGCTTCAAAAATCCCAATACTTCCGGTGACACAAATTATTATCGATAAATATGAAAATCATCCACAATGTTTAAATGAAGATAAACTACTCCCTATCCTGTCCAACCAAAAAATGAATGCCTATCTAAAAGAAATAGCCGGTGTTTGTGAAATCGAAAAAGAACTAACCTTTCACATTGCCCGACATACATTTGCAACTACAGTAACGCTTACAAATGGTGTTACTATTGAAAGCGTAAGTAAAATGCTGGGGCATAAAAATTTGAGAACTACTCAACATTACGCTAAAGTATTTGATATAAAAGTAATTGAGGATATGAAAATTTTTAAAGATAAATTT
>JAIXHM010000124.1 GCA_030145825.1 Flavobacterium sp. | reverse complement strand
TGGAAAGGAAATCCAAAACGTCACTCAACAGGAAGCCCATCGTAGAGCCATCCCGTCCCTGTCTATTTTTACTTACTTAAAGAGTATAACTAATTGCAAGAAAAGGTTAGTCAAAATTTAGTCTAACCTTTTTTCTTTGTATTTTTATAAAAAAATATCATGTCAATAGCGAAGCCTTTTAATCTTCAAAAATGGATTGAAGAAAATAAACATTTATTACAACCTCCAGTTTCAAATAAAAACCTTTACATAGAATCTGAAGATTATATTGTAATGATTGTGGGAGGACCCAATGCACGAAAAGATTATCATTATAACGAAACAGAAGAATTATTTTATCAACTACAAGGTGAAATAACAGTTTACATTCAAGAGAATGGAAAGAAAAAAGCCATGAAGTTAAGTGCTGGTGATATGTATTTGCATCCTGCAAAAGTTCCACATTCTCCCGCTCGTACAGAAGGTTCTGTTGGATTAGTTATTGAGCGTAAAAGAGCAGGTAAAGGTTTTAAAGACGGTTTGCTTTGGTTTTGCGACAATTGTAATCATCCTTTACACGAAGTGTATTTTGAGTTACACAACATAGAAAAAGATTTTTTGCCTCACTTTAAAGATTTTTACAGTTCCGAAAAATTGCGAACTTGTCAAAAATGTGGTGAAATTATGGAGGTAGATAAAAAATTTATTAAGTAAATCTTGTTACTTTAAAGAATAATAAAATTTTATACATTTGTATTATATAACAATTAGAAATTAAAAAGTTAAAATGTCAACAATAACACAATCGTCAGTTGCTGAACAATTTGGGATGAAAGAAGCCTTACAATTGTTAGGTATTAAAGAGTTAAATGAAGGTACTTCTACAGGAAGTGAGTGGTTTTCAAATGGAGAAATTATCGAAAGTTATTCTCCAGTTGATGGTCAATTAATTGGAAAAGTTAAAGCGACAACTGCTGAAGATTATGAAAGAGTAATGCAAAAAGCAACTGAAGCTTTTAAAACGTTTAGAGCGATGCCAGCTCCTCAACGCGGAGAAATTGTGCGTCAGTTTGGGAATAAATTAAGAGAATTAAAAGAACCTCTTGGGAAATTAGTTTCTTACGAAATGGGAAAATCACTACAAGAAGGTTACGGAGAAGTTCAAGAAATGATCGATATCTGTGATTTTGCTGTAGGTTTATCTCGTCAGTTAAACGGACAAGTTATTCCTTCAGAGCGTCCAGGACACGTTATGCGTGAGCAATGGCACCCAATTGGAGTGGTTGGAATTATTTCTGCATTCAACTTCCCAGTGGCTGTTTGGTCTTGGAACACCGCTTTAGCATGGATTTGTGGTGACGTTTGTGTATGGAAAGCTTCAGAAAAAGCACCTTTATGTTCTGTTGCTTGCCAAAATATTATTGCCGATATTTTAAAAGCTAATGGTTTACCAGAAGGTATTTCTTGTATTGTAAACGGAGATTATAGAGTAGGTGAAATGATTACTACAGATACGCGTATTCCTTTAGTATCTGCTACAGGTTCTACAAGAATGGGTAGAATTGTTGGTGCTAAGGTTGCAGAGCGTTTCGGAAAATCATTATTAGAATTAGGTGGAAATAATGCCATTATCATTACACCAACTGCTGATTTAAAAGTAGTGGTTCCTGGAGCAGTTTTTGGAGCAGTAGGAACTTGCGGACAACGTTGTACGTCAACGCGACGTTTAATTATTCACGAATCAGTTTATGATACCGTTCGCGATGCAATTGTTGGGGCTTACAAGCAAATTAAAATTGGAAATCCTTTAGATGAGAAAAACCATGTAGGTCCGCTTATCGATAAAGATGCGGTAAATACATATTTAGCGGCTATTGAAAAAGCCAAAGCGGAAGGCGGAAAAGTATTAGTTGAAGGTGGTGTTTTAGAAGGAGAAGGATACGAAAGTGGTTGTTATGTAAAACCAGCAATTATTGAAGCTGAAAATCATTTTGAAATTGTACAACACGAAACTTTCGCACCAATTTTATACTTAATGAAATATAGTGGAGAAGTTGAAAATGCCATTGAGATACAAAATGGTGTAGCTCAAGGTTTATCTTCATCTATCATGACAAACAGCATGAAAGAAGCAGAGAAATTCTTATCATTTGCAGGTTCAGATTGTGGAATTGCAAATGTAAATATTGGAACTTCTGGTGCTGAAATTGGTGGTGCTTTTGGTGGAGAAAAAGAAACTGGTGGTGGACGTGAATCAGGTTCAGATGCTTGGAAAGTATACATGAGAAGACAAACCAACACAGTTAACTATTCTGACCAATTACCTTTAGCACAAGGAATTAAGTTTGATTTATAGTTTCTTTTAGATAAAAGAAAATAGAATATAGAGAATAGAAAAAATCCCGCCAAAAGCGGGATTTTTTGTTTTCGTCAGTTTCAGAAAAAGTAATACTCCATATCGTCAGTTCGAGTGCGAAGCGTATCGAGAACTATTTTGTGCAGACTTCTCGATGCAATTTTTTTATAATCTACTCGAAGTGACGCATTTCAGTTTTATATGTCAGTTCTAAAAAAGTAAAACTTCATATCGTCAGTTCTAATAGCGAAGCGTATTGAGAACAAATTAGTTAAGTTTTTACGCAACCAATTCTAAAAAAAAGTATCTTAGTAAAACTTATAAAACGTTATGAAAATAAAACTACTACTATTTTTATTGATAGGCACTTTTTCTAGAGCACAAGATTGGCAATGGATCAAAGAAGGAGGTGGCACAGGTACGGCATCTAGTAATACTAAAGAACAGGTTTATAGTATGGTTACGGATAGTCAAAATAATATTTATATATTATCTAGAGTTAGAGGAAGTGATGTTGAAATTGACGGTAACTCTAAAGCTACCTACGGCTATTCAACTCCAAGTGATGTAGTATTGGCTAGTTTTAGTTGCAATGGTACTTACAGATGGAGTAAAATTATTGGCGGTAATGGTACTGAAAATATTAATGCTGTTCAAGTAGATAGTCAAGATAATGTTTATGTGGTGGGGAATGTTGCCACTTGTAATGGTGGAGGAGCAGGAAATTTTTATTATGCTAGAATAGATGATGAATACGAGTTTATTAATTCAGATTCTGCTTGTACTTTAATTTTTTTAGCGAAATTTGATACTAATGGAACTATACAATATGTAAAACGTCCGCAGTTGCCCACAACTCCCTCTTTGGCGGGAACCTATACAAGAAGCTATAATTTACAAATTCATAATGATGTTTTATATTGGTTTGTATGGTTGCCACCAGGGGTTTATGCAGATGGAGCATTTACAAATAGTAGTCCAGATGCATATACACCTTATGTATTAAAATATAATCTTGATGGAAGTTTTATTGAAGCAGTTCAATTAGGAACAGTTCAAGGGCTTTATGATTTTTATATAAAATGTTATAGAAATCCTTATAATGGGTATTACTATATGACTTATGAACGAGCAAACTCAGGAGCGTCCTTTTCTATTAACGGACAACCAATAGTTAATTCTTCTGCAATAATTTGTTATGATACTACGGGACAATTTTTATGGAAAAGAGAGAATACAAATGACGGGAGTTCGGGGATAACAATGGAGTTATATAATTTAGATTTTGACCCTCAAAATAATATATATATAGCTGGTGAAATGTTAGGGTTAAACATGGATAGTTTTATTGGCTTTTCTGTTTCCGCCACAGCAAGACCTGCTTTTGTGATGAAAACAGATCCAACTGCAAATTCCTTAATTTGGGCTTCTAGCTACACTGGAACAGGCTCAAATAATTTAGGCGCAATAAAATTTAATAATACTGAAGTTGCTTATACTGGTTGGTGTTTTGGTACTAGCTTTAGTTGGGGTACTCAAACACTTGTTGCTCCTAATACAAATGAAGGTCAAGATGTTTTGTTTGCTCGTTTTGATAGTACAACTGGAAATTGTTTGAGTTTGAATAAAATTAATAGCGATGTGGGAAGTACTGATTTTGGTAATGCAATTGCTGTTGATACATCAGGTGATTATATTGTTGGAGGAGGTTTTGGTCATTATATTTATGACATGAACAATAATGTTTCCACAAATGAAGGTGGTCCAAGCGATTTTTTCTTGGCAAAGTTTTCTACACAAGCTTGTACACCATTAAGTAATGAATATTTTGAAGAGAGTCTAATGCGAGTTTATCCTAATCCTGCTAATGAATTTATAACGGTATCTGTTACTGAAAATACAAAATACGAACTATATAGTATAACAGGTCAATTAGTAAAAATCGGCAGTTTGTCAGTGAATGAAAATTCGATAAACTTACAAGAACTTTCAAAAGGTTGTTATTTACTGAAACTTAGTAATGAAAAGAAACTGTTGAAAATTTTGAAACAATAAAAAAGCCAGCTTTTAGCTGGCTTTTTTTATGATGTCTTTTGGGAAAAATTATCCTAAAGCAACTCTTTTGAAACCAGTAACAGTTAAGCCACCGTCAACAGTTTTAACATAAGCAGCAACACTCATAGAACCATCTTTAATATAATCTTGGTTAACTAAAGTATTGTCTTTGTAGAAACGTTGAATTTTACCTTTAGAAATGTTATCTAACATTGCTTCTGGTTTTCCTTCAGCTCTTAATTGTTCTTTTGCAATTTCGATTTCTTTTTCAATGATAGCAGCATCAACACCAGCTTCGTTTAAAGCTATTGGGTTCATAGCAGCTGCTTGCATAGCCACATTTTTAGCAGCTTCTTCAGCACCAGCAACGTTTGCTGATAACGCAACTAAAGTAGCAATTTTACCAGCGTGGATGTAAGAACCTACAAAAGCACCTTCTAATCTTTCGAAAGCACCAATTTCGATTTTCTCACCAATTACTCCAGTTTGCTCAATTAATTTCTCAGCTACAGTGATTCCGTTGAAATCAGAAGCTAATAATTCTTCTTTAGTAGCATAGTTTAATGCTTGGTTAGCTAAATCGTTAGCTAATTTTACGAAAGATTCGTTTTTACCTACGAAGTCAGTCTCACAGTTTAAAGTGATTGCAACTCCAGCAGTGTTGTCAGCATTGATAACAGCAACAGCAGCTCCTTCAGTAGATTCTCTATCTGAACGGTTAGCAGCAACTTTTTGACCTTTTTTTCTTAAGTTTTCAATCGCTAAATCGAAATCTCCTTCTGCTTCCACTAATGCTTTCTTGCAATCCATCATTCCAGCACCAGTGATAGTTCTTAATTTATTTACGTCTGCAGCAGTAATATTTGCCATGATTTTTTATATTTTTTTTAAAATTAAAAATTCCAAAACTCAAAAACCAAATTCCAATTTTAAATTATTATCAACTTTTGTTTCAAATAAGCTTTTTTGGAATTTGGAGTTTGTTTTTGGAATTAAAATATTATTTATTCGTTAGCTGTAGCTTCTGTTTTAGCTTCAGTTTCTTTCGTATCTTCTTTTTCTGCTTTTCTGTCAGATAAACCGTCAACAATTGCAGAAGAAACTAATGAAAGCACTTTATCGATTGATTTAGAAGCGTCATCATTTGCAGGAATTACGAAATCGATCGGACGAGGATCTGAATTCGTATCTACCATTGCGAACACTGGAATGTTTAATTTTTGAGCTTCTTTAACAGCGATATGTTCTGCTTTTACGTCAACTACAAATAAAGCTGCTGGTAATCTTGTCATATCAGCAATTGAACCTAAGTTTTTCTCTAACTTAGCTCTTAAACGCTCAATTTGTAATTTCTCTTTTTTAGATAAAGTATCGAAAGTACCGTCTTTTTTCATTCTATCGATAGAAGCCATTTTTTTAACAGCTTTACGGATAGTAACGAAGTTAGTTAACATACCACCTGGCCATCTTTCAGTGATGTAAGGCATGTTACAAGCAGCAGCTTTTTCAGCAACGATGTCTTTAGCTTGTTTTTTGGTAGCAACGAATAATACTTTTCTACCAGATGCAGCAATTTTCTTTAAAGCTTCGTTAGCTTCTTCAATTTTAGCTGCAGTTTTATATAGGTTAATGATATGAATACCATTACGCTCCATATAAATGTAAGGAGCCATGTTTGGATCCCACTTACGAGTCATGTGTCCAAAGTGAACACCTGCTTCTAATAATTCTTTAACGTCTATTTTGTTTGCCATTTTTTTAAATAGTTTACGTTCCGTTGATTAGCAATGTTCCGTTCGTTTTAAGCAGTTTGCTTTAAACTTTAGGCTTCATTTAGATGCTAAACTAAATTTCTTTTGTAAAAAAGAAAATCCGGGCAACTTTGTTTCTAATTTTAATAAAAATAAATGAACGAATTGGATAAGATTAACGTTTAGAGAATTGGAATCTCTTACGTGCTTTCTTCTGACCAAATTTCTTACGTTCTACCATTCTAGGATCTCTTGTTAGTAATCCTTCTGGTTTTAAAACTAATCTGTTTTCAGCATCTACCTCACACATAGCTCTAGCAATAGCCATACGTACAGCTTCAGCTTGACCAGTTGAACCACCACCATAAACATTAATTTTAACGTCAAAGTTTTCTGCATTTTCAGTCATAGCTAAAGGTTGCATTACTTTGTACTGTAATGTTGGTGTAGGGAAGTAGTTAGCAAATTCTCTTTTGTTTACAGTGATTTTTCCTGTACCTTCAGTTAGATAAACACGCGCAACAGCACATTTTCTTCTACCGATTTTGTGAATAACTCCCATTACTTAAGATCGTTTAAGTTTACCATTTTAGGTTTTTGAGCCTCATGCTTGTGCTCTGCACCTACGTATACATTTAAATTGCGGAATAATTCAGCACCTAATTTGTTTTTAGGTAACATTCCTTTTACAGCTTTCTCTACTATAGTAGCAGGGTTTTTAGCCTGTTGCTCTCTAGCAGTTAAAGTTCTTTGTCCTCCTGGGTAACCTGTGTGACGTGTGTAAACTTTGTCATTTAATTTGTTACCAGTAAGGTTGATTTTTTCTGCGTTGATAACAATTACGTTATCACCACAATCAACGTGTGGCGTATAATTTGGTTTGTACTTACCTCTTAAAAGCATTGCTACTTTTGAAGCAAAGCGACCCAAATTATGCCCTTCAGCGTCTACAACAATCCACTGCTTGTCTGCAGTAGCTTTGTTAGCCGATACTGTTTTGTAGCTTAATGTGTTCACAATAATTAATTTAAATTAAACATTCCATTCCCAATTAAGGGAGTGCAAAAGTACAATTTATTATTAATTATACAAACCTATTTTTTTAAATATTTTTTTGAGAGACTTTGAAATCGTGTTTCCAAGTAATTAATCCTAATGCTGCATTGATTAAATAAAAGACATATTTAACTGTGTTAGCGATGTTCATGAGCATTAAATTTTGTACAATTTTAAATAGGTTATAGACTTGCCAGTTGATCCAATTGTCTGGATACATTCTTCCAAGATTGAAAGTTCCTCCAAAACTTATTCCAGCAGGAATAGCGATGGCAAAAAATAATTTCCAATCTATTGCTTGATTTGAAAAAGAAGTAAAGGCAATATAATTTAACAGCAAGGATAATAAAAGTCCTAATCCAATATTTCTAAAGAAAATAAAGTCGATACTATTTAGTTTTTTCTTTTTCTTCCAAATTCGATAAGCAATAAAATTTCCAAAAAATGAAACAGGATAAGTTAAAATTTATCCAATATTTCCCAATAAATAATCTATAGTTCCACTCAAAGATGTATTAAAAGTTCCAATTAGGTTAAAAAAGTTATTTTTTTTTTTTACTAATCTTGTAGACATCATGG
>JAIXHM010000123.1 GCA_030145825.1 Flavobacterium sp. | reverse complement strand
GAATGGATGAAGATTGTCCGAGATAATCTTTTATAGCAATAATTTGATATGCGGCTTCAGCATGATTTCCATTTATATTTAAGCCTTTTTTGTAATAAGTCATCGCTGTTTCATATTCTTCTAGTTGTTGGTAAAAGAAACCAAGGTAAAAATATTCGTTATCAAAATTATATGTTCTAAGCTCGATTGATGTACTGATATCTTCTTCGGCTTTTTCAATTTCATATAAAAAACCATAACATTTTCCTCTGTTTAAATAATAATTAGCATTTTCTGAATTATAATTATCAATTAAATCGGTAAATAAAAGAATTGCTTTTTTGTAATCTTTTGTGTTTAAATATGCTTGTGCTAATTTTTCTATAATATTCTCATCTGTAGTGTTTTTTGCAACTACTTTTTCAAAATCTTTAATGCAGTTTCTATATTTTTTTTGAGCATAATAAATTTGTCCGCGAATTTTGAGAATATCTATATTATTAGGACTAGAGTTTAAAAATGTATCTGCTATTGTTAAAGAAGCGTCAAATTGTTGCATATTAGCTAATAGAAGTGACAGTTTGTATACACTTTTAAAATACAATGGATTTAATTCTAATGAGGCTCTCCAATTTTCAATTGCTTTTGTGAAGTTTTTTTGTTTTTCGTAAGATAATCCTAAGTAATAGTAATAGGATTCGTTTTTGTCTTTAGTAACGAGTTGTTCTAATATTTGAGTCGATTTTATATCGTTATTGTGTAGTAAAGCCAATGCATATTGAAAGTTTACTTTTAAATTTAATGTGTCTATTTCTCTTATTTTTTCATATGATGCTATTGCTTCGTCATAATTATCAATTGATTCAAAAGCTTTTGCAATTTTATATAAATCGGGTTGTTTTTCCTTTTTGTACTCGACAATTGCTTTTTGATATTGTCCAATACTTACCAAACTATCGCCAAGTTTTGAATTTTGCGCAATTAGATGGATTGATATATTTAAGATTAATAAAGTGAAAAAATATTTCATAAGCGAATTCTTTTAAAAACAAGACCGAATGTTTTCCATTCGGTCTAAACTTTGCCTCTTAATTTATTATTGTAATTTAAATGTTAGAGGTAAACCATATTTTATTTTAACTGGCTTTCCGTTGTGCATTGCAGGTTTAAATTTAGGTAACAATGCTACAATTCTTTTAGCTTCAGCTTCTAAAAGCATTGCATTTTCTGGACCTTTCGTTTCGATATTTATAATGCTACCGTCTGTATCAATTACAAATTGAACTGCAATTTGTCCTGTAATATTTTTTTTAGCTGCTTCTTCAGGATAAGTGAAGTTTTCTTTTATATGTTGCATCATTTTTTCGCTAAAACAAGCTAAAGCTTCTTCATTTGTTGCTGCTTCACAACCTTCAAATTGAGGAACTTTATCTACCGAAGTAATGGCTAAGGTTTCAGTTTCTTTTGTCTCTTGAATTGGTGTTTCTTTTTTATCTTCTGAAGTGCAATTTGAAAACAATAGAATACTTGTTGTTATTATTGGAATTACAAGTAAATATTTTACTAATTCGATTTTTTTAGATTTTGATTTTTGTAACATAACGATTCGTTTTTTGATTAATGATTGATTGAAAAAATTATTGGTAAAGGCAAAGTTTTTTATTTCAAAAATTTGATTGATGATGCTTTTGTAATATTCCGATTTGTTTTGTTTTACAATTTCAGAATCGGCTTCAAACTCGTGTATTTCTGTTAATTGTTTTTGGTAAAAGCGAATTATTGGATTAAACCAAAAGACTATTTTGCATAGTTCTAGTAGAAATAGGTCAACCGAATGAGCATTTTTTTTATGAAAAAGTTCATGTTGTAACATAATGTCTATATCGTTGTTGTTTTGGCCTACAAGAATGTAATTTAAGAAAGAATATGCTTCGTTCGAGTCTTTAATTCGATAAACCTTTGTGTTATTATGGTATTCAATTGTAGAATTTTTAAGATGTTCATTTATCTTTCGAAGTTTAATAACTAAAGATATACTTGTTATTACAATACCAATTGAATATAATACTTGTAGAAGTTTTTCACCTGAAAATGTACTATTGCTTGTTCCTTTTATATTACTATTTGAAACAATAATTTCTTGAAGTTGCACAATTGGCGTTTCTATATTTTGAGAAACAGTAATTGTTAAAAACGGAATAATTAAAGACAAGAAGAATCCGCTTAAAAGATAAAATCTGTTTATGCTAAAGAAAGTTATTTTCTTAAAATAAAGTTGGTATAACGACAGGAACAAAACTTGTATTCCTATAGTTTTTATAGTGTAAAATATAAAATCAATCATCTTGTTCTGTTTTAATTTCTTTTAGTAAGGCTTCTACATCTTTTACATCTACATCGTTTTGTTTTACAAAGAACGAAACCATGTTTTTAAAGGAACCTTGAAAATAATTCTCTACCAATTTGTTTATAGAAGAATTACTGTATTCATTTTTATTTACGATAGGGAAGTAGATGTAACCTTTTCCCTCTTGTTTATGACCGACAAATTCTTTAGTTTCTAGTATTCTTACAATAGTAGAAACAGTGTTGTATGCTGGTTTGGGTTCAGGAAACTGCGATATAATTTCTTTTACATTTCCTTCTTTCAAATCCCATAGAATTTGCATTATTTCTTCTTCTGCTTTGGTTAATTGTTTCATAACTTATTTTTTAAACTAAAAAGTTAGTTAAATAAATATACAAACTAAAAGTTTAGTTGCAACTAATTCTTTAGTTTTTTTATTATGCGTTTTAATTTTAGTATTTTTAACCAAAGTTTTTCGATGGAATATATTTTATTAATTATAGGATTTTGTTGCATGCTTCTTGGTATAGCAGGAAGTTTGTTACCTGCTTTACCCGGTCCGCCAATAAGTTGGGTAGGATTATTGTTGTTATATTTATGTCCAGGAATGGAAAAAAATTATTGGATTTTAGGAATAACATTAGTGGTTGCAATAGTAATTGCCATTTTAGATTATGTAATTCCCGCAAAAGGAACCAAACGTTTTGGCGGAAGTAAATATGGTATTTGGGGAACTAATATTGGTTTAATTGTTGGAATATTTGCTCCTATACCATTTGGATTTATAATTGGTCCATTTGTTGGAGCGTTAGTAGGAGAGCTTTTATTTGATAGAAAAGATACAACTCGTGCCACAAAAGCTGCAATTGGCTCTTTCGTTGGATTTTTAGCAGGAACTTTTATGAAGTTTGTTGTGTCAATGGTGTTTTTAGGGTTGTTTATTTCTATAGTTATGAATAATCATCAAGTTTGGTTTTAATTTAGATTATAGTCAAGTTGCTAAAGAATCTTTTTAGTACTTTTGTTTGCGTATGGAAACAATTTTTAAAGAACGATTATTTAATTTTCACGATTGGGCAACTATTTTGTTCTTTCTCGCTTTTGTAGTAATTGCAGTTAATAAAAATGTTTTTACTGCTCGTTTTAATGAATTTGTTAGATTAGGTGTTTCCGATAAATACACTAAAATTTATAAAGATAGTAGTAATATGAGAAGTGGTTTTACCATTTCAATGTTTGCTGTTCAGTTAATATCGCTATCTTTTTTTATTTTGTTAATGTTAACCAATTTTGGAATAACTACTAAAACAGACGGAATAACCTACTTGAGAATTGCTACATTTTTGGGTGTTTTTATCTTGTCAAAATACTTAATTGAGAAGATTATTGCGACTACTTTTCATATTGAAGAATTTGCAGATCAATTTAATCTATTAAAAGTTAGTTATAGGACATATCTAGGCGTTGTATTATTGCCAATAAATGTGGTTTTGTTTTACAATTCTTTTAATAATCATTGGATTTATATTGTATTGATTGTCATTTTGTTAGTTTGGAATTTTCTAACCTATTTTTTTACATTAAAAGCACATCAAAATTTGGTTACACGTAAATTATTTTATTTTATTTTATATCTTTGCACACTTGAAATAGCACCCTACTATTTCATGTACTATTGGATTACAAAATAATAAAGTAACTATATGTCAAACTTAAAGGTGAAAACAATATTGGTTTCACAACCAGAGCCAAAAGTAGAGAATTCTCCCTACTATGAATTGCAAAACAAATTAAAAGTAAAAATTGACTTTAGACCTTTTATTCATGTCGAAGGTGTAAGTGCAAAAGAGGTTAGGGCTCAAAAGATTGACTTAAGTAAATTTACGGCAATTATTTTAACAAGTAGAAATGCTGTAGATCATTTTTTCAGAGTTGCTGAAGAAATGCGTTACAAAATTCCTGAAGATTTAAAATATTTTTGTCAGTCAGAAGCCGTAGCTTTTTATTTACAGCGTTATGTGGTTTACAGAAAGAGAAAAATTTATGTAGGGCAAAAAGAATTTATTGATTTAGCTCCACTAATTAAGAAGTATAAAGACGAAAAGTTTTTATTACCCAATACAGATCAATTAAATGCCGATGTTCCACAAACTTTAAATAGTTTAAAAGTTGATTGGACACAAGGAATTTTTTATAAAACCGTAATGAGCGACCTTTCTGATTTAAAAGATGTTTATTATGACGTTTTAGCATTTTTTAGTCCAACAGGAATAAAATCATTGTTTAAAAATTTTCCTGATTTCAAGCAGAACAATACTAGAATTGCTGTGTTTGGAGTAACAACTCAAAAAGAAGCATTAGATAGTGGTTTAAGAGTAGATATTATGGCGCCAACACCCGAAACTCCTTCAATGACTGGAGCTTTAGAAAAATATATCATAGAGGCGAATAAAGCCAAATAATCTTGAAATTATATAAAATAAAAAAAGGTTTCCATTTGGAAACCTTTTTTTATAGTAACAAATTAAATTATAATTGCGGTCCAGCAGCAACTAGAGATTTACCTTCTTCGTTATCAGTATATTGTTCAAAGTTCTTAATAAACTTACCTGCTAAGTCCGTTGCTTTTTCATTCCATTGAGAAGCATCAGCATAAGTATTTCTTGGATCTAAAATCTCATCATTTACTTCACTTAAACTAGTAGGAACTTCAAAATTAAATATTGGAATAATCGTAGTTTCGGCTCTTTCAATAGAACCATCTAAAATTCTGTCGATAATAGCTCGAGTATCTTTAATAGAAATTCTTTTTCCTGTACCGTTCCAACCTGTATTTACCATGTAGGCAGTTGCTTTGTGCTCTTCCATTTTCTTTACTAATTCTTCACCATATTTTGTTGGGTGAAGAGATAAAAATGCCTTACCAAAACAAGCAGAGAAAGTTGGTTCTGGCTGCGTAACTCCTCTTTCTGTTCCAGCTAATTTAGCAGTAAATCCAGATAAGAAGTAATATTTAGTCTGTTCAGGTGTTAATTTTGAAACAGGAGGCATTACACCAAAAGCGTCTGCTGTTAAGAAAATAACTTTACTTGCATGACCTGCTTTAGAAACTGGTCTTACAATGTTATCAATATGGTAAATTGGATAAGAAACACGAGTATTTTGTGTAACAGAACCATCTTTGAAATCTATTTTTCCATTAGCATCAACCGTCACATTTTCTAATAAAGCATCCCTTTTAATTGCTCCAAAAATATCTGGCTCGTTTTCTTTACTTAAATCGATAGTTTTAGCATAACATCCACCTTCGAAATTGAAAACCCCATCATTATCCCATCCATGTTCATCGTCTCCAATTAATTCACGTTTTGGATCTGTTGATAGAGTAGTTTTTCCTGTTCCAGATAAACCAAAGAAAACCGCCACATCGCCATCTTTTCCTTTGTTTGCAGAACAATGCATAGATGCAATTCCTTGTAATGGTAAGTAATAGTTCATCATAGAGAACAATCCTTTTTTCATTTCTCCACCATACCAAGTACCTCCAATTAATTGCATTTTTTCAGTTAAGTTGAAAGCTACATAAACTTCTGAATTTAAACCATATTTAGCATAATCTTTAAATGAAGTTTTAGAAGCATTCATCACAATAAAATCAGGCTCACCAAAGTTTTCTAATTCTTCTTCAGTAGGACGAATAAACATGTTTTTAACAAAATGTGCCTGCCAAGCAACTTCCATTATAAAACGTACTTTTAAACGTGTGTTTTCGTTAGCGCCGCAAAATGCATCAACTACATATAGTTTTTTTCCTGATAATTGTTTTACTGAAACTTCTTTTAAAGCATTCCAAGTTTCCGTAGAAATGGGTTTGTTATCATTTGTAGCTTTTTCAGAAGTCCACCAAATAGTATCTTTAGTCACATCATCTTTAACAATGTATTTGTCTTTAGGCGATCTTCCTGTGAATTCTCCTGTCATTACATTTACAGCACCAAGTTCAGATAATTGACCTTTTTCGTAACCTTGTAAATTAGAGTTTAACTCTGCATCATACAATTCGTCATAAGTAGGATTATAGATAATCTCACTTACATTTGTAATCCCGTATTTTTCTAACGAAATCGTTTTCGTATTTTGAGTGTAGTTCTCCATTTAATTTATTTGTTATGTTGTTTTTTAATTAAAGTGCAAAAGTATAAATAATATTTTAGATAGTATTCTTAATTGTTGTTTTTTAGCAATAAAGCATATAGTAAATAAGCCCACGAACCAATTAATAATAAGCCTCCTAAAGGTGTTACCGGACCTAGAAAACGTAATTTTAAGCCACTTATTGTGCTTGTACTTAAAAGATATATTGATCCAGAAAATAAGATAACTCCTACTAATGCTAAGTAAAAAACTATAGCTTTTTCTTTCAAAGCAATCATGTTAGTTGTGGCGATAAATAATAAGAATAAAGCATGGTACATTTGGTATCTTACACCTGTTTCAAATGAAGTTAATTGCTCGGGTTGCAATACTTTTTTTAAAGCATGTGCACCAAAGGCTCCAAGGATTATCGAAATCATTCCTAAAATCAGTGCGGTAATAATTATTTTTTTTTCCATGAGGTAAATTCTTACAGCAAATATAGTACATTTCGAAATGTTAAATAATGATAATAATCACATATTTCTTTCTCTAAAAATAACAATTGATTATCTTCGTGTGATTTTTAATTTTCCAAAATGAGAAATATCTTAGTCATAGGAGCGGGTCGTTCCGCTTCATCATTAATACAATATTTGTTAAGTAAAGCTGAACAAGAAAATTTAAATATAACAATTGGTGATTTATCTCTTGAATTAGCGCAAAAAAAGACAAAAAATCACGCTAATGCTAGGCCAATTGCTTTTGATATTTTTAACAATAATCAAAGACAAGAAGAAATACAAAGAGCAGACATTGTAGTTTCAATGTTACCAGCTCATATGCATATTGAAGTTGCTAAAGATTGTTTAAAATTTGGCAAACACATGGTAACTGCTTCTTATATAAGTCCAGCGATGCAAGAGTTAGACGAAGAGGCAAAAGCTAAAGGACTGGTTTTTATGAATGAAATTGGTCTTGATCCAGGAATCGATCACATGAGTGCCATGAAGGTTTTAGATGAAATAAGAGCTAAAGGTGGTCGTGTGATTTTGTTTGAATCCTTTTGTGGTGGTTTAGTTGCTCCTGAGAGCGATGATAATCTTTGGAATTACAAATTTACTTGGAATCCAAGAAATGTCGTTTTAGCAGGACAAGGTGGAGCTGCAAAATTTATTCAAGAAGGCACTTATAAATACATACCTTATAATAAATTGTTTAGAAGAACTGAATTTTTAGAAGTTGAAGAATATGGGCGATTTGAAGCTTATGCAAATAGAGATTCTTTAAAATATAGAAGCGTTTACGGTTTAGACGATGCTTTAGCAG
>JAIXHM010000122.1 GCA_030145825.1 Flavobacterium sp. | reverse complement strand
GTCATAAGGGTGTCAATGCACTTTTTAAAAAACAATCAGTAATAATAGATTTTAATGATATGCCTGGCGAGGGTAATAAAGGTTTTTTTAATGTTGAAAATGTTGGTTCAAGAAAAGAAATTATAGAAAATTTTCCGCAAGAAAGTAATATTTTCCAAAAATTATTTCCAAGTAATATAGATAGAAACTTCGACAAAAATACTTTTGAAGAAAATTTAAACATTAATTCTGTAAATCATTTCGATAAATATTTTTCATTTCATACAGTAAACAAGATTGAGAGTATAAAATTTGAAAAAATTAAACAATTTATAGCCGAAAAAGACAAAGACAATCTCTTAAATGAATTAAAGGAACTCTTTACTATTGAAAATAGTATAATATTACAAAAAGCTTATATAAAAATTGAAAGCTTGATAAAATCTTACAGATTTAAATCAGAATCAAGTAATGAACGAAATTTTTTGTATTCAGTTATATGTGAAAACTTAAATATACTCCCAAACTTTAATCAAGATATTTTTGGTATTGATAGCCAAAATTCATTAGTAGAATTAATGGCTACAATTTTAAACGAAACCAATATTGATAATTCAAATCAAAAAATTTGCATAGAAATAGCTGAAAAACTTGATGTAAATCAACTTTGTCACTTTACACGAAAATTTAGAATTGAACAAAGTCCTTTTAAAAAATATCTTGAACATCTAATTGCACAAAAAGCAAAATCAACATTTTCAAAAGAAAATCCATTAATCTTAGAAACCCGTTTAGCAAATAAAATGATAATGGCGTTCTGGAAAAAATCAGAGCCAAATACATTTAAAACCCACATTGAAGAAACTTTAAACAATATTGATTCAATTAAAAAGTTAATTCGTCAATTTCCTCCTTTTTGGAATAACAAATATTATGGAGGAATAGATAAAAGTGCTTACGATTATTTAAATGAATTAGTTGATGCAAACTTTATTATTGAAAAGATTAAAGAAATAAATATTGAAATTTTTGACAACGTAAAATCTGATTATGATTTTTCTGATAAAGATGAATCGACTGAAGATGAAAACTTAGAACAATTTATTTTTTGGCATAAAAAGCTTAATGAATTATTTTAATTAATGTCAGGCATCTACATACACATACCTTTTTGCAAACAAGCTTGTCACTATTGCGATTTTCATTTTTCTACTTCGTTGAAGAAAAAAGAAGAAATGGTTTTGGCTTTAGCGAAGGAAATCCAAATGCGAAAAGATGAGTTTTTAGAGTCACACTTCGACAAGCTCAGTGAGACAAAAAATAAAATAGAAACTATTTATTTTGGTGGTGGAACACCAAGTTTACTTTCTGTTGAAGAAATTCAGTATTTGATTGATGAAGTTTACAAAAACTTTGATGTCATTGAAAATCCTGAAATCACACTAGAAGCCAATCCAGATGACTTACATTTCGACTCCGCTCAATGTGACACTGGAAATGAACTGTCAGTTCGAGCGAAGTCGAGAACAATTTTTGAAGAATATAAAAGGATTGGAATCAACCGACTTTCCATTGGAATCCAATCTTTTTTTGAGGATGATTTAAAACTCATGAATCGCGCGCACAATGCCGAAGAAGCCAAACGATGTTTGGAAACTGCCACACAACATTTTAACAACATAACCATCGATTTAATTTACGGCATTCCGAATATGAGTAACAAACAATGGTTGCAAAATATTGAAACCGCTTTATCATTTGGCATTCCGCATATTTCGAGTTATGCTTTAACAGTTGAACCAAAAACCGCTTTGGATAAATTCATTAAAAAAGGTTTGGTAAAACAACCCGATGATGAAGTCGCTCAAGAGCATTTTCATATTCTCGTAAACCGATTACAAGAAGAAGGTTTTGTACATTATGAATTGTCTAATTTTGGAAAAACCAATTATTTCTCCAAAAACAATTCCGCATATTGGTTAGGTAAAAAATACATCGGAATTGGTCCTTCGGCACATAGTTACGATGGTACAAATAGAAGTTGGAACATTGCCAACAACACACTTTACATCAAATCGATTCAAGAAAACCAATTACCTTCTGAAACGGAAACTCTTACAACAGTCGATCGATATAACGAATATATTATGACCGGTTTGCGAACCATTTGGGGTGTTTCTTTGGAACGAATTGAAAAAGAATTTGGGCCAAAATATTTAGATTATCTCAACCTACAAAGTCAGAAATTTATTGAAGACGAATTGATCTTTATTGAAAATGGAATTTTAAGAACCACTCAAAAAGGCAAATTTCTATCTGACGGAATTGCAAGTGATTTGTTTTTGTTAAATTTGGAATAGTTTAACCGCCAAGTGCGCAAAGTATTCGCAAAGTACACAAAAAATATACGCCAAAAAGAATATTATGACAGAAAATGAATTATCTAAAATTGTATTTGATTGCGCTTTAAAAGTTCATAGAAATTTAGGTCCGGGATTACTAGAAAGTAGTTATGAAGAATGTTTGTTCTATGAAATAAAAAAGTTAGGTTTAATTGTAGAAAAACAAAAAGCTTTACCTTTAGTTTATGAAGAGGTAAAATTAGATATTGGTTACAGAATAGATATTATTGTTGAAAATAAATTAATAATTGAAATCAAATCAGTTGAAGCTCTAAATGATGTACATTTTGCTCAATTATTAACTTATTTAAAATTGACAAATTGTAAATTAGGCTTGTTAATTAATTTTAACGTAGCATTAATTAAAAATGGCATAAAAAGAGTAGCAAATAACTTATAAATCATTGTGTTCATAGCGTAAAATCATTGTGAACCTTGCGGTTAAAAAAATGAAAGCAACTATTCAAATTCAAGATCAAAATTTTACAGTTGATTTTTCTCAACCTTTAGATATTTCTTTACCCTTAACAAACAACAATCAAAATCCCATAGCGTGGTATCAGGACGAACCCAAAATTGAACCGGTAACTATGGGCGATTGGATAGGAAAAGTTTCCGAAGGAAAATCGTCAACAAATTTCAATAATATTTTCTTTAATCCGCACGCACACGGAACACACACTGAATGCTTAGGTCATATTACCAAAGATTTTTATAGTGTAAACCAACATTTAAAAACCTTTTTCTTTGTAGCTGAATTGATTTCAATTGAACCAATTGCTGTTGGAGATGATTTTATCATTACAAAAGAACAAGTTGAAAAAGCACTTCAAGGTACCAATCCGGAAGCGATTGTTATTAGAACACTGCCCAATATTGAAAGTAAAAAGCATAAAAATTATTCCAATTCAAATCCGCCTTATTTGTCTGATAAAGCAGCTACATACATAAGAGAAATTGGTATCAAACACCTGTTGATTGATTTACCAAGTGTAGACAAAGAACACGATGAAGGAAAATTGTTAGCACACAAAGCGTTTTGGAATGTAAAAAACATTGAAGAATTGAATAAGAATGCTCGTTTAGATTGCACCATAACCGAAATGATTTTCGTTGATAATAGTATCAAAGACGGAAGTTATTTACTGAATTTACAAATGGCTTCGTTTGAAAATGATGCAAGTCCTAGTAAGCCAATATTGTATAAATTAAACGAATAGAAAATGATTTCAGCTGTAATTCCAAAGTTGCCATTTATCAATAAAAAAGAAACTATTGATTTCTATACTACAATTGGTTTTCAATTAGAAGCCGATTATGGTGAGTATCTCATTTTTTCATTGGAACAAACAGAATTACACTTTTTCTCTTTTCAAGATTTGGATCCAAAGAAATCCGATTTTATGATTTATTTGAGAGTAAATGCTGAAATTGAGCGTCTTTATCATAAATTAATCGAAAAAGGAATTGCCATTCATCCTAATGGTGCTTTAGAACAAAAACCTTGGCATCAGATAGAATTTTCGATCATTGATCCTAATGGAACATTGTTAACTTTTGGACAGTATAATTAAATTCTATTCAAATGAACATCCAACAATTATACGAATTTTGCCTATCTAAAAAAGGTGTAACCGAACATTTTCCATTTGATGAAGATACTCTGGTGTTTAAAGTTGGCGGAAAAATGTTTTGTTTAACTTCTTTACAAGATTGGGAAAAAGGAAGTCCTTCGCTTAATTTAAAATGTGATCCAGAAAGAGCTCTTGAACTTCGTGAACAATATGAAGCTATAAAACCAGGATGGCACATGAGCAAAGTGCATTGGAATACTGTAACGGTTAATAGTGATGTTTCCCAAAAACTATTGATTGAGCTTATCAATCATTCTTATGATTTGGTTTTTAATAGTTTAACCAAAAAAATACAAGCTGAAATTTTAAATTCTTAAATCTGTTATGTAACAAATGTTGCTGTCATATTTTGCATAAAGTCGGAACTTTATACTATAAAACTAAAAGATCATGACAACAACTGTAGTAATAGGCGGAAGCTTTGCAGGAATGACAGCTGCGCTTGAGATAAAAAGAAAAGGCAAAGATCGACATAAAGTTATTTTAATTGATAAATCACCTGTTTTTATGTTTATTCCGTCTTTAATTTGGGTTCCATTTGGAAGACGTGATATTAAAGATATTTCTTTTAGAAAAGATGCTATTTTAACCAAAAAAGGCGTTGAATTTGTAAATGCAGAGGCTTTAAATGTTGATGTTAAAAATCAAACTGTAAAAACTGATAAAGGCGATTATAAATACGATCATTTGGTTGTGGCAACAGGACCAAAAGTAAAATATGATGTTGCTCCTGGCGTTGCCGAATATACACATTATATTGGTACTCCAAATGGAGCCATGAAAACACGAAAAGCATTAGAAGAATTCAAGAAAAATCCTGGACCAATTGTTATTGGAGCAACTCAAAATGCGGGTTGTATGGGTGCTGCTTATGAATTTTTATTTAATGTAGAAAAATGGCTACGTGAACAAAATATCCGTAAAAAAGTAGATTTATATTGGATTACACCTGAAGATTATTTAGGACACTTTGGAATTGACGGAATGCCACTAGGTGAAGGAATGTTAAAATCTTTCATGAAAATGTTTAACATTCATTATAAAACGCAAGTTGGTGTTGAAGAGGTAACTCCAGAAACTATTAAACTAACAAACGGAGAAGTTTTACCTTATAAATTCTCAATGCTAATGCCACCTTTTATTGGTGTTGATTTTGTAAGTAATTCAACGGATTTACATGCGACACCGACAGGTTATGTGCCTGTAAAAGATAGTTACCAACATGTAGATTATCCTAATGTATGGGCAGCAGGAATTGCAGTAAATGTGCCATTACCTTTTACACCTGGAAAAGTTCCTTTTTCTTCTCCAAAAACTGGATATCCAAGTGATGAAACAGGTAAAATTGTTGCCGAAAATATTATAAGAGTAACCAAAGGTGAAACCAAATTAAAAGAAAAAGCTTGGGGTAAAATTCCTGGTTTATGTATCATGGATGCAGGTAAAAAAGAAGTTATTATTTTCTCTGATAAATTATTTAAACCGAGAAATTTTGCGATTATGTTACCTAATGTTCTTTATGATTTTAACAAAGTAATTTTAGAAAAGTACTTCTTATGGAAAACACGAAACGGTTATTCTAATTTGCCATAAATGAAAATAAATATATTTTGTCATTTTGAACTTGTTTCAAAATCTTAGTTAAATGAGATTAGAAACTGAAACAAGTTCAGTTTGACAATTTTTTTATTTATAAAGCTTTTTTCTGTTTTTCTACAAATCCATCCGCTTGAAGTTTTAATAACTCGGTAGCTTTTTGCTTTTTGTAATCATATAATTCTTTATCACTTTTTATATCGTTGTATACTTGGTCATAAATTTCTGCATCTGTTTTACGCTGTAAATTGCTTTGATATTTATTTTGAGCCAAAACATTTATTGTTGCCATTTCTGCGTCTTCAATTTTAAAATCGTACTCGCCTTTTGGAGCTAATAATTTGGCAATAATTGGAGCTGTTTCAATAGCAAAAAACAACAACATAATAAAAAATGAAGGTAGAAATGGCAACTTGCTTAACGCATTAATTCGCGCCATTAAACCATCAAAATTGTCAATTATTGGTTGGGCTTCGGTAACTTTTTTATCTAAATTGGCTTGTAAAGTTTTTGCATCGGCTTCTAAACTTTTAATCTTAGCTAAGTTTGTAGCTTTTAAAGTGTCGAGTTCTTTTAAAGCCATATCATGCTTTTCACGTTTTTCTTTATAAACAGGACCTTTTCCTAATTTTTTAGTTCCCGAAGTTCCTTCAGCTTCTGTAATGAAAACAGAATACAAATCGTTAACTTCTTTTTCTTTTTTGATGATATCCGATTTTAAACTATCAATTTTAGCTTGATTTTGGTCTAAATCTTTTTTGAAGAAATTGGTCACCTGATTTTTATTCTGAATGGCCAATTCATTTTTTTCTTTCAATAAAACCGAATTGATTTCCTTTTCAAAAATTTTAATTTCTAAAGGTTTTGAAATTACAACCGCTATGATTAAGGCCAAAATTATACGCGGTGTTGCCTGAATGAATTCACTTTTAAAGTTATCGCGCTTCTTTATTGTGGAAACAATAAATCGGTCTAAATTGAAAATAAGTAAACCCCAAACCAGACCAAAACCAGCAGCTATATAGTAATTATCGAAAACTGTGTAAAGCGCATAACTAGCAGCTAAAAAAGCCATAACCGCAGTAAAGAAAACGGTTGCGCCTATTCCAGCATATTTGTTTTGTTCGCCATTGCTACAACTAGCAACAACATCTTTGTCGGCTCCCGAACAAAGGATGAAGAATTTTTTTAACATGATTTTATTTTTGATTGATGATGATTAGTACAAATGTAACGCCAATTGTTTCAAATTGTTGTTAATTTTTTAATAATTAGTGCGTTACACCGCTAAAGCGCTGTCACGTGTTTCGCGCTACACGGTAGCTTGCTTCACCCGTTAACGCATTAGGGATAGCAGCGGCATCCTTTTTTTTTGCGCTTCGACAAGCTCAGCATGACAAACAAAAAAGATAAAGCGCATAGCCCGACCACGCTATTGAGTGGGATTGCCAAAAAACAAAAAACCTACAAGAAAATCTTGCAGGTTTTAGTATTTTAAGCCGCTAAATCAACACTTCGACAAGCTCAGTGTGACAAAGCAAGACAATTAATATCTATAATATTCTGGTTTGAATGGACCTTCAACAGTTACACCAATATATTTAGCTTGGTCTGGAGATAACGTTTCTAACTCAACACCAATTTTAGCTAAATGTAAACGTGCTACTTTCTCATCTAAATGTTTTGGTAACATGTATACTTTATTTTCATAAGCATCAGTGTTTGTCCATAACTCAATTTGAGCTAAGGTTTGGTTTGTAAACGAGTTACTCATTACAAAACTTGGGTGACCAGTAGCACAACCAAGGTTTACTAAACGACCTTCTGCTAAAATAATGATATCTTTACCATTAATGTTGTATCTATCAACTTGTGGTTTGATTTCATCTTTAGTTGAACCATAGTTTTTGTTTAACCAAGCCATGTCGATTTCGTTATCGAAGTGTCCAATGTTACACACGATAGTTTTGTCTTTCATCGCTTCAAAATGACGACCCACAACAATATCTTTATTTCCAGTAGTTGTAATTACAATATCAGCATTACCAATAACTGTATCTAATTTTTTAACTTCAAAACCATCCATCGCTGCTTGCAAAGCACAAATTGGATCAATTTCAGTTACTGTTACAATAGAACCAGCTCCACGGAAAGATGCCGCAGTACCTTTACCTACGTCACCATATCAACAAACAAACACTCTTTTAGCAGCTAACATAACATCAGTATCACGACGAATAGCATCTACAGCCGATTCTTTACATCAGTATTTGTTATCAAATTTAGATTTATTAACCGAAT
>JAIXHM010000121.1 GCA_030145825.1 Flavobacterium sp. | reverse complement strand
AATTTTACAGACTACAGTTTTTAATAACGAAATTTATGCAGTAACTCAGTATAACGGAATTAGAAAGGCTGATATAACTAGTAATTTTTTATATGATTTTGCACAATGGCAAACTTTTGACAATGGAAGTTGGACGGGAATTTTAACCTTCCAAAATCAATTATTAGCTCAAAATTCAAATTCTAGAACTTACCGCCATAATGGAACAGCATTTCAAGAAATTTTGAATACGCAACAAAATGCTAGTTTCTTTAAAACAAACGATACTGAAGTTATCATTTCTACACCTAATCATATTTTTGTTTTAAATCAAGCCTTAAATACTATTGCACATGTAACTGATATTCCCGATGTCGATAACGAAGTTTTTTCTTCTGCTACTGTAGTGAATAACCATTTATATGTAGGAACACAAAAAAACGGATTATATTCGGTTTCTTTAGATAATATGTCATCATTTGAAGATATGACACCAAATGGTCCTTTAAGAAACTATATTTTTAAAATCAAACAATCTCCAAATAGACTTTGGGCTGTTTATGGAGATTATACAGCGCAATTTAATCCCTATCCATTAGATGAATATGGTATTAGTTATTATAACAATCAAGGTTGGACATCTTTTCCCTATGAAAACTTATTAAATGCTAAATCAATTGTAAGTATAAATTTTAATCCTAGAAATCAAAATCAAGTTTATTTTGGATCCTTTTATTCTGGTTTATTAGAATTACAATTTGTCGATGAGAATTTTACTCTTTTTGATCAAACCAACACAGGAAATAATGGTTTAGAAACGATTAATTCAAATTCCGATATTAGGGTAGATAATTTGACATTTGATAAAGACAATAATCTTTGGTTAACAAATGGCTTAATTACCAAATTTTTAAAAGTTATGAGAAATGGAGGGCAATGGCAATCATATGATCTCTCAGGATATTTAACAACTCAAAATTATAGGTTTGGAGAATTAAAAGTAGATAAGAATTTAACAAAATGGATAGCAACTAGTAACGATGGTCTTTTAGCTTTTAATGATTCTATGAATAATAAATTCATTAAAATTTCATCAGATCAAGGATTGCCTTCAACAAGAGTAAATGCAATTGCTATAGATAATCGAAATCAGATGTGGATTGGTACTTCTACTGGATTGCGTATTTTATCTAGTGTCGATAGATTTGTGCAAGATACCGAATTACCCGTAACTAATATTGTTATCCAAGAAGGCGATTTGGCTCAAGAATTATTTTACGAACAATCTATTTTAGACATTGAAGTAGATGGAGCTAATCGAAAATGGGTTTCTATTTCTGCAGGAGGAGTTTTCTTAGTATCATCAAACGGACAAGAAACTATTTATAGATTCGATAAAGAGAATTCGCCACTTCCAAGTAATTTTATAAATGATATCGAAATAAATGGAGACACTGGAGAAGTTTTTTTTGCAACTGATAAAGGAATGGTTTCTTTCTTAGGAACTTCAACAGCTCCTAAAGAAGATTTGTCTCAAGTTTATGTATATCCTAATCCAGTTAGACCAAATTATTCAGGAACGATTAAAGTCGCAGGATTAACAGATAAATGTATTGTGAAAATAACAGATATAGAAGGAAATTTAGTTCATGAAGTCACGTCAGCAGGAGGAACAATTGAATGGGACGGCACTGCTTTTGGTAAATATAAAGTAGCATCGGGTGTATACATGGTCTTTATTTCTACAGAAGATGGAATGGATACAACTGTTAAAAAAGTGATGATTATTCGATAAATGTTGGTCAAAACTAAAGCCATTGTAATCTCAGCAGTTAAATATCAAGAAAAAAGCTTGATAGTTCGTTGTTTTACATTGAGTGACGGTCTTAAATCATACTTTGTGGCTAATGCATTTACTGGGAAAAAGAACAATCAAAAAAACGCTTTTTTTCAACCTTTAAATCAATTAGAAATTGAAGCATATCACAAAAACAAAGGAACCTTAGAGCGTTTTAAAGAAATAAAATTATCATTCCCCTATCAAACTATAACTAGCAATATTTATAAGACCACAATTGTTATTTTTCTTTCCGAAGTTTTACATAACGCTATAAAAGAAGATGGCAAGAATGAAACCTTATTTACATTTTTGGAAACAGCATTTAATTGGTTTGACAATCATGATGAAACCTCAAATTTTCATCTTATTTTTTTACTTCAATTAACGCGATATTTAGGTTTTTATCCGCAAAGTAATTCTCAATATGAATATTTTGAATTAACAGAAGGTGTTTTTATTCCTTTCGAAAGTGCAAGTTGTTTGTCAAAAGAGCAAACATCACTTTTTAAAGCGCTTATCAATTTAAAATTTGAAGACAGTCAAAAGATTTTTACAGGTTTTCAGCGACAAATTTTACTAAACATTCTAATCGATTATTACAATTTAAATATTGAAGGATTCAAAAAGCCAAAGTCTTTAAGTGTTTTAAAAGAGGTTTTCAGTTAAATCTAAATTAACTTTTACCATTTCTCTTTTGCCTTTTCTTACGAATTCATTACTTTCGCAAATTGATTTAAGAAAGCGACAAAATGAGCACAAAATTTACTGAATACAAAGGACTTGACTTGCCTACAGTAGCTTCTGAAGTTCTTGATTTTTGGAAAAAAAATAACATCTTTGAACAATCGGTAACTTCTCGTGAAGGAGCAACACCTTACGTGTTTTTTGAAGGACCACCATCTGCAAATGGTTTGCCTGGGATTCACCACGTAATGGCACGTGCGATTAAAGATATTTTTTGTCGTTATAAAACTCAAAAAGGGTACCAAGTTAAGCGTAAAGCAGGTTGGGATACGCATGGTTTACCAGTAGAATTAGGTACCGAAAAAGAATTAGGCATCACTAAAGAAGATATCGGAAAAACGATTTCGGTTACTGAATACAACGAAGCGTGTAAAAGAACTGTTATGCGTTACACCGACGTATGGAACGACCTTACCGAAAAAATGGGATATTGGGTTGATATGGAAGATCCGTACGTAACGTACAAATCCAAATACATGGAAACCGTTTGGTGGTTGCTAAAACAAATTTATAACAAAGATTTACTATACAAAGGTTATACTATTCAGCCTTATTCGCCAAAAGCGGGAACAGGATTATCTTCTCACGAAGTAAACCAACCAGGTTCCTACCGTGATGTTACCGATACAACGATTATAGCGCAGTTTAAAGCTAAAGAAGAAACATTGCCAAGCTTCTTGCAAGGTTTTGGAACGGTTCATTTCTTAGCTTGGACGACTACGCCTTGGACGTTGCCATCAAATACAGCATTAACTGTTGGTCCAAAAATCGATTATGTTTTAGTAAAAACGTTCAATCAATATACTTTTGAGCCAATCAATGTTGTTTTAGCAAAACCTTTAGTTGGAAAGCAATTTGCTGGAAAGTATTTTGTAGCTGAGTCTGAAGAAGATTTTGCTAATTATAAATCAGAAGATAAAAAGATTCCTTACCAAATTTTAGCTGAAGCTAAAGGTGCTGATTTAGTTGGAATCAAATACGAGCAATTATTGCCATTTACATTACCATACCAAAATCCAGAAAATGCATTCAGAGTAATTTCTGGTGATTTCGTTACTACGGAAGATGGAACTGGTATCGTTCACACTGCTCCAACATTTGGTGCTGATGATGCTAAAGTAGCAAAAGAAGCAACGCCTGAAGTACCACCAATGTTGGTATTAGACGAAAACGGAAACCCGGTGCCGTTGGTAGATTTGCAAGGTAAATTTATCGCAGCAATGGGCGACATGGCTGGTAAATACGTGAAAAACGAATATTACAACGAAGGAGAAGCGCCCGAGAAATCGGTAGATGTGGAAATCGCCATTCGTTTAAAAGAAGAAAACAAAGCCTTTAAGGTTGAAAAATACGTACACAGTTATCCGCACTGTTGGAGAACGGACAAGCCGATTTTATATTATCCGTTGGATTCCTGGTTCATCAAGGTAACCGAGGTTAAGGATAGAATGTTCGACCTGAACGAAACCATCAACTGGAAGCCAAAGGCAACCGGAGAAGGTCGTTTTGGAAACTGGCTGAAAAATGCCAACGATTGGAACTTATCGCGTTCAAGATATTGGGGAATTCCTTTACCAATTTGGAGAACAGAAGATAAAACCGAAGAAATCTGTATTGGTTCAGTTGAGGAACTTTATAATGAGATAGAAAAATCAGTAAAAAATGGGACGATGTCCCAAAATCCATACAAAGGATTCCAAATCGGAAATATGGAAGAAACAAACTACGATTTAGTGGATTTACATAAGAATATTGTAGATAACATCGTTTTAGTTTCTGCTTCAGGAAAACCAATGAATCGCGAAGCGGATTTAATTGACGTTTGGTTCGATTCAGGTGCGATGCCTTATGCACAATGGCATTATCCATTTGAAAATAAAGAATTAATCGACGAAAATAAAGCGTTTCCAGCTGATTTCATTGCGGAAGGTGTTGACCAAACTCGTGGTTGGTTTTACACATTGCATGCTATCGGAACTTTAGTTTTTGATAAAATCGCCTACAAAAACGTAGTTTCAAATGGATTAGTTCTAGACAAAAACGGACAAAAAATGTCGAAACGTTTAGGTAATGCGGTGGATCCATTCACTACTTTAGCAGAATACGGTCCAGATGCTACGCGTTGGTACATGATCTCGAATGCAAATCCTTGGGATAACTTAAAATTTGATATCGAAGGTGTGGCTGAAGTAAGAAGAAAATTCTTTGGAACACTTTACAATACGTATTCGTTCTTTGCTTTATATGCCAACATTGATGGTTTTAAATATAATGAAGCGGAAGTTCCATTAAACGAAAGACCTGAAATCGATCGTTGGATTTTGTCGGAATTACATACTTTAATTCAATTGGTAGATGAAGCGTATGCGGATTATGAACCAACAAAAGCGGCTCGTGCTATTTCTGATTTCGTTCAAGAAAACTTGAGTAACTGGTACGTTCGTTTGTGTAGAAGAAGATTCTGGAAAGGCGATTATGCCCAAGATAAAATTGCGGCTTATCAAACACTTTATACATGTTTGGTGACTGTAGCGAAACTTTCGGCTCCAATTGCTCCGTTCTTCATGGACAAACTTTACAGAGATTTAACACAAGCTACAGGTTCTGAATCTTTTGAAAGCGTACATTTGGCCGAGTTTCCAAAAATGGTTGAAAACTTTGTTGATAAATCACTAGAAAGTAAAATGATGAAAGCACAAACGGTTTCATCTTTAGTTTTATCGCTTCGTAAAAAGGAAATGATTAAAGTGCGTCAACCGTTGCAAAGGGTTATGATTCCTGTACTTGACGACAATCAGCGTGCTGAAATTGAGGCAGTTTCTGACCTAATTAAAGCAGAGGTAAACGTGAAAGAAATTGAGTTGTTAGGTGATGCTTCAGGCGTTTTAGTGAAGCAAATTAAACCTAATTTTAAAGCTTTAGGACCGCGTTTTGGTAAAGATATGGGATTGATTTCCAAAGAGATACAAAATTTTACGCAAGAACAAATTAATAAAATTGAACAAGAAGGCGAGATAATACTTGACATTTCAGGAAAAAGTGTTAATTTAACAACCGAAGATGTAGAGATTTCATCACAGGATATTCCAGGATGGTTAGTAGCTAATGCAAATGGAATTACAGTAGCGCTCGATATTACAATTACTGAAGAATTACGTAATGAAGGTATTGCTCGTGAGCTTGTAAATAGAATTCAAAACATTCGTAAAGATTCTGGTTTTGAGGTAACCGACAAAATTAAAGTTCAATTAGAGAGTGAGACAACAATTGAAACTGCTGTTAAGGCAAATGAGGATTACATAAAATCAGAAACTTTAACAAACGAACTTGTTTTTGTACAAGAAATAAAAAATGGTATAGAAATTGAGTTTGATGATTTAAAAACGGTAGTATTAATTTCTAAATAGTTTGAAACCAATTTATTGGTTCCATCAGACTAAAATTTAAAACAATTTAAAACTGATGAAATTATGGTTGAAGAAAAATTAAGATATTCAGATGCAGATTTAGCAGAATTCAAAGAATTGATTTTAGCTAAAATTGAAAAAGCTAAAGCTGACTTAGACTTGATTAAGAGTGCTTATATGAATGATTTAAACAATGGAACAGATGATACGTCGCCAACGTTTAAAGCATTTGAAGAAGGTAGTGAAACCATGTCTAAAGAAGCTAATTCGCAGTTAGCAACACGTCAAGAAAAGTTTATTCGCGATCTTAAGAATGCTTTAATAAGAATTGAAAATAAAACTTACGGAGTTTGTAAAGTAACTGGTAAATTAATTAGTAAAGAGAGATTAAGAGTTGTTCCTCATGCTACAATGAGTATTGAAGCTAAAAATTTACAACGTTAAGATCTATATAAAAAAGTTAAAACGCTCCTAATGGGGCGTTTTTTTGTGGAATAAAATCTATATTTTTGCTCAAAATTTAAAACATGTCGTTAAAAAAGGCTTACATATTAGTTTTTCTAGTTTTAATAATCGATCAAGTATCAAAAATTTATATTAAAACACATTTCTTTATTGGTGAATCTATTAAAGTGATGGGTTTAGATTGGTTTCGTATTCATTTTATTGAAAACGAAGGAATGGCTTGGGGAGCTGTTATACCTGGGGAATATGGTAAATTATTTTTAACGCTTTTTAGAATTGTTGCTGTTGGAGGAATAGGTTGGTGGTTATGGGATGCTGTTAGAAAGAACGCATCTAATTATTTAAAAGTTGCTATTGCACTAATATTAGCTGGTGCTGTAGGAAATATTATTGATTCTGTTTTTTACGGCGTGATTTTTAACGATAGTTATCATCAAGTAGCTACACTATTTTCCGATGATCCTTATGGAAGATGGTTTCACGGCGAAGTAGTTGATATGTTGTATTTTCCTATTTGGGAAGGCAATTTACCTTCTTGGTTACCTGTTTGGGGAGGAAAATCTTTCTCGTTCTTTAACGCCATTTTTAATGTTGCAGATGTTGCCATTTCAACAGGAGTAGGAATCTTAATTGTCTTTAATAAGAAAGCTTTTGGGAAATAAAAGCAATATATAAAAAGAAAAAGCCAACAATCGTTGGCTTTTTCTTTTTCTTTTTATTTTCTCTTCTTTTTTTGTCCTGGTGCATAAGGTTTAGCACTTTTAGAACCAGTAACTTTTTTCATTTGCCCAGGAGGCAATGGTTTCGATTTTTTATGTCCATGTCTATGATGAACATGACAACTATCTAACCCGACTACTAGCATTAAAGCAAATAATGCTAATAGTAATTTTTTTAAAATGTTCTTTTTCATTTGTTTTGGGGTAAAATTCGAGCGAATATACTTCTAAAAATCAAATTTCAAAACATTTATTGGAGTTACCATAAAATCTAATTTTAATTACTTCTAGTTTGGTATTTAATTGTCCTAAATAATTTTTCGTCAGTTCAAGTTCCCGATTTATCGGGAGTATCGAGAATAAGGAAGATGTTATTTTTTTTCTAAAATTGAAACCATAGTTTCAAGGTTTGAAACTTTATTTTTAAGGTTTTTTATTTCAATTTCTTTTCGTAGTAATTCTTCTTTTAGTGTATCATTATCTTTTAAAGAAGTATCATTTATAAAAACAACTGGACTAACATTAAAAATTACACATAAATTTTTTAAATAAACGCCCCAAGTTTTACAACTACTATTTTCTAAGCGTGCATAAGCAGATTGCGAGATACATAACTTATCTGCAATGTCCTCTTGAGTGAATCCTTTAGATTTTCTAAGTTGTTTTAATTGTTGAGTATTGAACATTTTTATAAATGTTAACAAGATATGTAACAAAAGTATTTTTTTTTTTTTGATTTTTGTAAGATAAATACAAACTTTAACATTTGGTATAGAAAAACTGTAACAAATGTTAAAGT
>JAIXHM010000120.1 GCA_030145825.1 Flavobacterium sp. | reverse complement strand
AACTGTCTACATAATTTTTAATTTTAAAATAATTATTGTAACGCAAATCTATCACGACATCAAACCACTTTTTGGCTTGTTTATAATCGTTATCTTTAGTTGTTATATTTTGTTTTGAACAAGAAAAAAATGTCAAAACCAGAATAAAAATAGCAACTACAATCTTGAAAGATATAAGGTTAAAATTAATTTTCATTTTCTAAATTTTGTTTGAGTAGATTTTTCTGAAAATTAACAATAAGTATTGAAAGTTGGTTTATTTTCAATCGATTTTCGTCTTGTTGTTTTTTTAAAACCAATTCTTTTTTTTTCAACAAGTTATTTCGTTTAATTTCTGTTTGTAAGTGACTATTCAAAGAATTAATTTTTTGAATGCGTTTATATTTTTTTAGTAAACTTAAATACACTATTGCTCCAATAAAAATAAGAGTCACTATGAGAATTAATACTATAAAAAAGTCCATTATCACAATACAAAATTGTAATAATGGACCTGTAATTCCTATACGAAAAAATACGTATTTGCTATAGTTTTACTTGCATTTCTTGTTCTGAAGTTATTGTATTTCCGTTATATTGAAGTTTCCAACCCATTGTATTGGTTAGTACTAAAATTTTTGAAAGTTCAGTCAAAAAGCGATTTTCAGCATTTGATTTTAAAGTAGACTTTTCCACTTTTGCTTTAATAACTTCTTTTACCTTTTTTTGAATTTTATTATAATCATCTGCACCAAAAGGATTAAATCTACTTTGATTAACATCATAAAAATTCAAATCTTGATTTATTTTTAATTCAGGTTCAGGTAAATTAGTAATGGTAATTGTTTTGTTTACTTCATCTATTTTATACTCTAATTGTCGCATATCGTAAGTTATAAAAACGTCTGCATTTGCTACAATGAGTGCTTTTTTCTCGAACGAAATAAGATCGAGTAAATATTTTTGTTGGTCTTTGTAAGTTAAAACCTCAGCATAATGACCTTCGGTTACAATTAATTTACTTACATTTTTTATTTCCTTTTCAATTAAACTAGAGTTAAACTCTATATTTTCTTGTTTATTCTTTGTAAAATAATGATAGCCAAAAAATAACACTAAACATATAAGTAAAATGTATAAAATTCTATTAGAAAAAATTAAACGCATTTATTTAAAATTATTCCACTAAGATATAAAAAAAACCACCCTAAGGTGGTTTTAAAATTTATAATTATTCTTTAATAATTTTAAATTTTTCTATTTTGGAATTGATTTTAATTTGCACAAAATAAATTCCAGATTGAAAATTAGAAAAATTAATTGAATTAAATCTTAATGAAAAATTATTGTAAGCAACCAATTCTTTACCAAATACATCATAAACAGTAATACTTTCAATATCATCAACATTTTCAATATTCAATATCTTTTTTACAGGATTTGGATAAACTTTAGTCCTATTGTTTACAAAATCTTCATTTGACATTGTATCTTCAGAAAGTTTTAAAACAAAAACATCTTTTAATCCTACTGAAGTTAAGTTATACATACTACCGCTTGGATCAAAATCTACAGTATCTAAAAAAGCTCCCGTTGTATAAATATCATCATTTGTTTTGTTTACAATTACTCCTCTTGCCAAATCGTTTCCATATCCACCTGCTGTTATACCCCATATAAAGTTACCATTCTCATCGAGTTTAGTTACAAAAACATCATTACCTCCATTTGAAGTAACGTTATTTATTATAACACTATCAGGATTAAAGTCAGTAATCCCAGAAAATAATCCATTAACTAAAATATTATTATTACTATCTATCGCAATCCCTTTAGCGTCACAATTTACATCACTTTTTATAGCTTTAGCCCAAATATAATTTCCATCTTCATCTAATTTAGAAACAAATACATTAAACGAACCAGTTGCTGTTAAATTTGCAATTGATCCACTTGGATCAAAATCTGCAGTACTTGAAAAATAACCTGTTGTAATTATATTATCATTAGAATCTACAACAAGCTTAGAAGGTTCTTCGGTACTTGTTCCGCCCATACTTTTTGCCCAAATAAAGTTCCCATTAGCATCAAACTTTACAATAGCTGCATCGCTACCTCCAGCAGAAGTTAAATTACTTACTGAAGCACTTGGATCAAAATCGACAGTTCCATTGTAAAAGAAAAGCGCTATAACATTACCCAATGAATCTAAACCGATTGACTCTGCACGTTCGTTACTTGTGCCACCAAAAGAATTTCCCCACAAAAAGTCTCCGTTCTCATCAAGTTTCAAAAGAAATGCATCTAAAGAACCATTTGAAGTAACATTAGAAGTATTAGCTCCTGGATCTAAATCTATTGTTCCCTGATATCTTCCTGAAACATAAACTTCATTTGATCCTGCTACAATATCAAGTCCCATATCTACTGATGTTCCGCCAAAACTTTTTGCCCAAATAAAATTCCCATTATTATCTAACTTTAACACAAACACATCATATACTCCTGTAGAAGTCATGTTAAATACTTCTGTAGCACTTGGATTAAAATCGGCAGTATCTTGATAATATCCCGTAATGTAAATATTTGAATTAGAATCAATAAAAACTGAATTTCCTTGATTATAACCCGAATCTCCTATTTTTACAGCCCAAATTATGTTTCCATTAGTATCATGCTTTGAAATATAAGCTGTTCGGCTTGCCGAAGAATTTAAATTATACGTTGAAGCAGAAGGATCAAAATCAGCATTAACTTCAAACCAACCCGTTGTGTACACATTTCCAGAATTATCAACTGTAATATCTGTTGACTCACTATTATATAATCCTTGAAAGGGTATAGCCCATTCAAAATTTTGGGAATAACCAAGAAAAGTTCCTGTTAAAATAAAAATAACCGATCTTAAAAAAATGCTTTTCATTACTTTCATGTTTTAAACAAATTTAAAAGTTTGAAAAGCTCAAATCTATAAGGCAGTTGTCGTATTTTATAAAAAACTTAAATCAAGTTATTGCGTTTGGCTTTTTGTACAGCTTCTAATTTAGAATGTACTTGAAGTTTACTGTAAATATTTTCGATATGTTTTCTAACTGTTGAAGGTGAAAGAAATAAGTTTTCGGCAATTACACTATAACTTAATCCTTTACTTAATTGTTCTAAAACATCTATTTCTCTTGCTGATAGTTTTGTTTCTTCTTCTAACTCAACAGTTTCAAAATCAATAGGATTGCGCAGTAATTTC
Organism: Flavobacterium sp.; assembly: GCA_030145825.1. Lineage (GTDB taxonomy): Bacteria > Bacteroidota > Bacteroidia > Flavobacteriales > Flavobacteriaceae > Flavobacterium. Next base: position 4,782 of record JAIXHM010000120.1, on the reverse strand, counting down.
AATGTTTTTAAAGCAATTGAAGGTGTCATTGCAGCTCCACCAGAAAGGGTTTCTTGTATGCCTTGATATAAGCCATTTGGATCAATTTCTTTTAACAAGTAACCATCTGCGCCAGCTTTAATGGCGTTAAAAATATTTTCATCGTTATCGAAAACTGTTAGCATAACAATTTTAATTTGAGGATAGCGCTGTTTTATTTCGAAAGTAGCTTCAATACCGTTCATAATGGGCATTTCAATATCCATTAACAATATTTCCAAATTTTTATCTTTTGCTAATTTTTCTAAAACTTCTTGCCCATTACCCGCGGTATATTTTATTTGAATATCGTCAAAAAAAGACAGTTTTTCCTTAATTGCATTAATTAAAAAACTATTATCATCTACAATTGCTATTTTGATTAGGTTGCTCATTATTCTTCGGTTACCATTTTTAAAAATTGAATTACTTTTTCTTCTTCTAACCTTTTATCTTCATTTTTTTTGTAATCTTTCATAAACAAATCTACCGCTTTTTGAAAAGCATTTTCATTTGTTTTAATTTTAGTTAAATATAAATCGACTGTTGTTCGAATTAGTATTAACACAATTGCTACTGCATAACCTCCGTTACCTAAAATAATGAAAAATCCTGGAATAATGGCTACAAATTGCTGAATGATGATTCTTACATATGGTTGAAACATATATAAAGCCAATTCCACTTCCTGATAGCGTTTATTTTTATAAAAATTGAACCAAAATTTAAAAGCATGTGAAATTATCATTAAAACCAGAGCGATTTGCACTCCTTCAAATTGTAAAACATTAAGAAAATTAGAAACTCCTAAACTATCAGAAATTCTATCATCTCCCATTGACAAAAAAACAAAGAAAAAAGTAGTTTGAATAAACACAAAGAAACCGTAGTGAACTAAAAAAAATAATGTTAACCCTACACCTTTTCCTTTATCATTTTTCATATTCTCTGAAAGAAATGTTATGGTTAGCATTTTTACTACATGAAAAATTCCTATTATAACCGTTTCTAGAGCATAAACAATAACAAATTCAGTGGCACTTAATTTTCCAATTAAAATTAAGGCAATGTAAAACAAGGCTGTTAACCAAACATTTTTATTTTCTAAAGTAAATAATTCCTTTATACTCATTATTATAATTCTAAAATTACAAATTCAACCCTTCTGTTTAATTGTTTTCCTTCTTCTGTATCATTTGTTGCAATGAATTTAGTTTCGCCATAACCTTTTGAAGTTAAACGTTCTTTTCCTATTCCTTTTGTTACTAAATATTGCATTACGGCATTTGCTCTGTTATTTGAAAGCGTCATGTTATTAGCATCGGAACCCACTGCATCTGTATGTCCTGCAATTTCAATTTTAAGTTTTTGATTTTCTTTTAAAACTTTATACAATCGATCTAACTCGGCATTAGATTCTGGTAATAAATCGTACTTTCCAGAGTCGAAGAAAATATTATTTAAACGAATAGTTTGTCCTTTTTCAATTGGATTTAAATATAAATCGACAACAATTTCCTTATAATCTGTTAATGAAGATACATCTACATTTTCTGTTACTGCATAATAGCCTTCTTTTTGAGCCATAAAACTGTAACGTTGTCCGTAAGGCAATACTATACTATAAGCACCCGTAGTAGGATCTGAAATTGCAGTTCCTAACTCTTTATTGGTTAACAAATTATTGTAAACGATTGGAGCTGATAATACTTTTTTCGTTTTGCTATCAAAAACTTTTCCTTTAATTAAAACAACCGGATCTTGTTTTACTGTATTTGTAATTTCCCAAATATCTTTAGAACGACCCACATATGCTTTGTCTCCTTTTGCAGTTAAAAAAATACTTAATTCCGTTTTTGCAGAATTAATAACGTTTCCTAAATTTTGAGGTGTTGACCAGTTTTTCCAAGTATCGTCTAATCTTTTTGTAACGAATAAATCGTAGCCACCGTATCCTGGATGTCCTTTTGAAGAAAAGTACAACGTTTTACCATCAGAAGCTAAAAATGGATTGGTTTCTTCCTCAAAAGTATTGACTACTTTGCCTAAAGACATTGGTTTTGTCCAAGTGTCATCTTCATTTAAAAAACTTACATATAAATCTTTTTTTCCTTCACCTTCTGGACGTTCAACAGCCATTAATAAATGCTGATTATCGTTAGATAAAAAGAAACCTACATAATCATTAGTATTCACATAATCTTTTATAACTACGTCTTTTGGTATTTCCCAACCAGTAGTTGTCTTACGAGAAATTGAAATTCCTTGTCCGTTTGCGCTTAATCCATCAGTAGCATAGCGATTACCTAAAAGGAAGGTATTATTATCTGGTGATGTAGAAATAACAAAATTATAATCTCTATTATTTAATGGTCGGCCCATGTTTTTTAAAGTTGTCCAGTTTCCTTTAGTATCTTTTTCAGAATACCAAATGTCGTCTTTATTAGAATCGATATTTAGTGGACAATCTTTACGGGTTACAAATAAATATTTACCATCTGGAGAAACAACAGGATTAGTTTCTTCATATTCTTCAGATGAAACTGTAGTAGGTAATTTTTCCATTTTTAAATTAGGATTAAATGTTTCTACTACATTAATTTTTTTAGGATATTCTGTCACTTTTAATTCGTCTACTTCAATCGTCATTTGAGCATCTAAAATAAACCCTACTTTTGAACCGTAATAAGTGTACCAACCTGCTTGGTAATATAATTTATCATTGATGTATATTTTAACAACGTTTGCTCTTTTTTGAACTAAAATTTTATTCTCTTTTTTATAACCATTGATAAACTTCTCTGTAGTCCAATCTTTGTAATAATCGAATGTTCCATCTTGATATTCATACAACTGTACTCGCTTATCTGGTGTCATTCTAACCACATCATAATACTTATTATCGGTGTAACAAGACCAAACCAATCCGTAAGTTGAATTATCTTTCTCTGATTTTACAACTTCAATTTTAGCCTCAATATCAAAATCAACATCATCAGGATTGTCAATCGCAGAAACTAAATGCCATTTTGTTGAACTAGGATCTGAATTTTCGATTACCAATTTTCCTTTGTGAATAGAAGATTTGTAATTAGTATTGGTAGATTCCCAGTTTCCTTTGTTGTTTTCAAAAGTATCGTAATAAATTACTTTTTGAGAATATAAAACAATTGAAAACAATAAAAACAGTAATGTTAACTTTGGGTTTTTCATGATTATGAGGAATTTATTTCAACAAAAATGCACTAATGTTAACTCTAAATCAATACGACAAATGCCCTATTTTAATATACCAACGAAACGGTAGTTCCAGATGCATTAGACTCAATTTTTAATTCACAATTACTCTCTAACGCTCGTTTTTTAATAGAATTTAAACCATTACCAAATGAGCTATTTTCAGTATTAAAGCCGTTTCCGTTGTCTTTGATAATTACTTCAATTTGCTCATTTACTTTGCTCACAACGACTTCAATTTTTGTAGCATTTGAATGTTTAATAGCATTGTTTACACTTTCTTGAATAATACGATAAATATTCATTCCGTCTTTAGAGTTGAATGAAGTTTCTTTAGGTAAATTACAGGTAAATTCAAAAGAAATTCCTTGTAAAGAAACTTTTGCTTGTTCTATAAAATTAGAAATTCGGCTTTTGAAATCTTCGACTAGAATTTCATCTTTATTCATGGCCCAAATGGTATCGCGTAGTTCGGTTATGGTTTCTTTAGTAAACTGACTAATATTAGATAATTTTTGAATTATTTTATCTTCTCCATTTGTTAAAAACATTTTTAAACTGTCGATTGATGAAATAATAAATGTTAATTGGGCACCAATATTATCGTGTAAATCTCTAGAAATAGCTAATCGTTGTTCTTGTAATTTGTTATTTGCTTCTATTTTTAATAAAGCTTCTGAAAGCTCTTTTTCTTTTTGCAACTGCTTATTTTTAAATTTTTGTTGGCTTAAAAAAAGCCATGATAACAGCAAAATACTCAGAATAACAAAACCTGAAATGAGTAATAAATTATTTTTATTCTTAATACGAAGCTCTCTTTCGGCTACTTTAACTTTTTCTTGAGCTAAATCTTTTTCCTTTCTTTCTGTTTCATATTTTACTTCTAATTCTTGAAACGATTTAGCACTTTCTTCTTTAAATTTTTGAGTTGTTTTATTATAAAATTCCTCGTTATAAAATGATCCTTTTTCTACATTACCAATCATGTAATAGGCTTGGGCTAACGACTTATATACTTCAACTTCATATTCTTTATTTTCGCTTGAAAGTTGAAGTTCACTTAAGCATAATTCGCCATATTTTAAAGCTTCTTTGGGCTGTTTTAAATTAACATACACCGCCGACAAATTACTGTATAAATTAATTTTTTCTTTGGCATTCATAGGCACTTCCTGTGGACGATTTAGTGATTGTAAATATAAATCGAGTGCTTTTTTGTAATTCTCTTCTCTAAATTCGATAGATGCTAAACCTTCAATTGCATTATAATATTCATTACCTGGATTGATTTGTTTAGATAAAGTAATGGACATTTCAAAAGATGCTCTTGCTTTTTGTAATTGATTTAGCTCCTTATAACAAAATCCTAAATTATTGTAACTGTGAATTTGTGCCGCTATATATTTTCTTTTCTTTCTTATTTCAAGAGATTTTAAATGATATTTTATTGCCTTATCATACAAATGCATTTCTTGGTATATTAATCCAATATTATTATAGCTTGCATCTACATTTCCACGTTTATTC
>JAIXHM010000119.1 GCA_030145825.1 Flavobacterium sp. | reverse complement strand
ATACAAAAGAGCCTGCATATCTTGTTGTCGCAGCGCTACCTATTGAGTATCCATATACACCTATTTCACCAGTAGAAGCTAAACCTGTGTTAAAACCACTTGGTAATACATATGTACCACCTGAAGATAAACCTACTATAGAAGTACGCGTAGGAACTGCTGTGCTTGTAGAAATAGAAATAACACCAGGTCCTGAAGCTGTATTATAACCAAATAGACCATAACCATTACTAGCTGTATTGAATCCTGCAAAACCAGCACTTCCACTTGTATTAGAATAACCCACAAATGCATTCTCGCCTGGAGTATTACTGTAACTTGTAAATCTACCAGAAATATCGATAGGACCGTTTAATGACATAAAACCATTTGCATTAATTCTTGCTCTTTCTACATTATTTGTTCTAAAAACTAAATCTTGAGCATCTGTAGTTCCCAGAAACTGAGAAGTTGGATTTGTACCAGAATTTCCACCTAACAACCAAGAAGAAGGTGCTACTCCAGGAGTTTGCCACGACACAGCACCAGTCCCATTAGTGGTTAATACTTGACCACTAGTGCCATCATTTATTGGAAAAGCATACCCTCCTGAACCAGGTATATTTACTTGCAAGGTTCCGTTTGTTCTCAAAATATCATTATCAAACTCACCATAAATTAAAGGATTTACGGTATCTGTATTGTCTATATAAAGTTTATTACTTCCAGTTGCATAATATCCGGCATAATTTCCAATGGCAACATTACCACTTCCTGCTGAGCCACTTCTTAAAGCATAAGCACCAATTGCCGTATTGTTATTCCCTGCCACACTTTGACCAGCAAATGCTCCAACACCTACATTATTCGAAAAACTACCCATAGTTGCTAATGCATTATCGCCAATTGCAACATTATCGCTTCCAGTTGAATTATCTCTGAGGGAATTAAATCCCAGAGCCACATTATAACTCCCTGTAGTATTAGCATCACTTGAATAAGTTCCAGCAGCAATATTATTTCTCCCAGTAGTATTAGAATTTAAAACAGTATATCCTAATGCAACATTACCTAAACCAGTTGTATTTGAAAGCATACTATAAAAACCTAAAACTGCGTTTGCACTCCCTGTTGTATTTGCTAATAATGAGTTTGCACCAAAAACTGTATTTGCATTACCAGTGCCTGTAGCAAAAGAACCTCTACCAAATACTGAGTTATTAAAACCTAATCGTCCAGAAACAATATTGTTTCTTCTAAAAACTAAATCCACATTATCGGTTGTACCTAAAAAATTAGTAGATGCATTTGTACCTGAATTTCCTAACAATGTCCAATCATTTGAAGCTAACCCAACTTGTAGCCTAACCCATTGTACACCATCCCAATAATAATAACCTGGTGTAGCAAGCCCAGCTGAACCTGTATGATAAACCAATTCAGAGACTGTTAATGTTTGAACTGTAGTTGCATCTGTTGAATTAATCAAAGAAATTCTAGGTATCAACAATCCGTCATTAGAGCTTGTAATATCTAACTCAGCCTGTGGAGAAGTAGTTCCTATACCTACTTGCGCATTTGCTGTAATTACCAATAATAAAAAGAATACAATTTTTTTCATGTTGTTTGATTTTGCACTTCAAACTTATTATTATTCTATTTTATTATTTTGTTATGTTTAATAGTCGATACTATTTATTTAATATGTGATAATATTCACATTAATATTGTTTTTAATTTATGACTAAAATGATTTAATTACTGCTGTGTTTCATTTAATTGTAAATTATTATCAATTAAATTAATCATCTATCTTTACATTTATCAAATTTATTTAATTAATGAATTTAAAACACCTACTAAATATAGTCATTTTACTTTTATATTTTAATAGTTATTCTCAAAAGGAAGAAATTTTATTATATAATACTTACAGAAGTACTTTGAGTGAAATTATGGATTTTACTATAAAAAACAATTCATCGGAAATAAATACAATTAAATATATTGAAAGTAAAAGAGATAATTATAAAGATATATATTTCAAAACAATTATAGATTTATTAATTAGCGGTAAGTACTTAAATATTGATTTGAATAAAGCGAAATATTATTATGAAAAAAATTTATCATTTATAGTTAATAGTGATTATCAATATTTAAAAATATACCAAAACACGCTTAAACAAGCAATAAATCAATTAGAAAACAATAAGTTATTAATTTATAAAAATTGTAAAAAAAATATTGAAAAATTAAAACCATATAGAGAGATCGATAAACTCATTGGATTAGAAATGTGGAATACCACAATGTATATAAATTCGCTCTTAAATAACAATAGAAATGAAGAGGCAATAAATGAATTAATTTCTCTTGAAAAAAATTTGACACCCGAAGAAAATATTGAAATTTATTGTTATGCATTATCACAATTAGGTTATTATCATTATCAATTAAACAATTACAAAGAAGCAGAATTAAAATATAAAAGAGTAATTGAATTATTAGAAAACAATGAGGCTAAATATTACAATATTTTATTATCTGCTTATAATAATTTAGGTGCTATACAATCAAAGTTTGGCAAAGACAATCAAAGCATTATCACATTACAAAAAGGGCTTGACATAGCTACTAAAGAAGAAATTATTGACCAACAAGCTAATTTAAACAAAAGCATATCTAGTTTATATATAAGAAAAAATAAATTCAATTTAGGAGAAAAATATGCTAAAAAAGCTCTCGAATTGAGCTATAAGATTAATAATTCAGAATTTATTGCAATTTGCAACAACAATCTTTCAACAATTTATTTAAAAACCAATCAAATTAAAAAAGGATTAGAATCTGTTGACAAAGTAATTAAATATTTCAAATCTAATATTAACAATGCTAACATCAAATCTCTACATAAAGCATTAAATACTAAAAGAGAGCTTTTGTTAATCGATAATAAATACAAAGAATTAATTGAACTTGATAGCTATTTAATAAAATTACTCGATAGCATTAATCATAATAATAATGTAGAAATATTAAATGAAAAATTAATTTCTTATGAAACCAATAAGAAAGAAACTGAAATCACAATTTTAAAACAAAATGAAAAAATTCAAAACTTTGAATTAGAAAAGCAAAAACAAGTCACAAATCTTTCAATTATTGGATCAATAATTCTTTTTACAATCACACTAATTATCTTTCTTTATCAAAAGAAAATTAATACAATTAAGAATCTTGCCTTACGCTCAAAATTAATGCGTTCACAATTTAATCCACATTATATTAACAATGCTTTTACATCACTTCAAGCGACTTTAATAGAACATGATTTAGATGAAAGCTTAATCAATTACACTTCAGATATTTCACGTTTTTCTCGATTATTATTAGAAAGTACATTTAAAGACGAATGGACCTTATTTGAAGAGAAACAAATGATGGAACATTATTTAAAAACACAACAACATCGATATGAAAACAATTTTGAATTTACCATTTCTAATAATTTTTCAAATGATGAATTACACAAGTATAAATTACCAAGCGCATTAACGCAAACAGTTTTAGAAAATGCAATTGAACATGGTGGCTATCAAAACAATAATGGTGGAAAAATTGAAATTTCAATTCAAAAAATGAGTAATCAATTTGAAATCATCATCAAAAACAATAAAATTGGTGAAGAAGCAATTTCTTCTAAAAAAGTAAACAATGAGCCATCTCGAGGTTTAGAAATTACTAAACAACGAATGGAACTGCATCAAAAAATTCATAAAACAAAAACCGAATTCAAATTTAAAATGAAGGAAAATGAAGTTTTGGTTACATTTGTTTTACCGCTTTTAAACGCTTAATATGAAAGTTTTAGTTTTAGACGACGACAATAAAATCAGTAATATGATTAAATCGCTTTTAGAAAAGTATTTTTCTAAAAGTATTAAACAAATTGATACTGTTTCAAATGTAGAAGAAGCTGTAAAAGCTATTAATGCTGAAAATTACCAATTATATTTATTTGATATTCATTTAGGCAATGAAACAAGTTTTGAAATTTTTAATCAAATTGAAAAATCGAAAGCAAAATTAATCTTTATTACCGGACATGAAAAATACGCCATAAATGCTATTAAACATGAAGCCATCGATTACATTTTAAAACCAATCAATATTGCTGAATTCAAAAATTCTATTGAAAAAGCATTAGATACAATTCAAAAAGAGCAAAAAATTGGAAGTGTAAACCAGTTTGCCATAAAGCAAGAAAATTCATTATTATTAAAAGCATTAGAAAGTATTAAATTGGTCAAATTGAACGAAGTTGTTTATTTAGAAGCAAGCGGACCTTACACGGATGTTTATCTAACTAATGGAGATAAAATTACAGTAACCAAACACTTAAAAGATTTTGAAAACAAATTAGAAAATACTGGTTTTTATCGCATTCACAATTCTTTCATTATCAACACGCTGAAAATGATTGGAATTACTAAAAAAGACGGTTATACTGTAGAAATACAAAACAATAAATCGCTTGTCATTTCAAGTAGAAGAAAAGATGATTTTATGCATTATTTAGAACAAAATTTAGAGATTTAAACTTACAAAAAAATATAACAAAAAACCCTAACTGTTTGATTAGTTAGGGTTTATTTTTCGTAGCGAAGACGGGAGTTGAACCCGTGACCTCAGGGTTATGAATTAAGTTTTTTATCTAAAATTATTACCCTTTTTACCCTCTTTTTTATCAAAATCGTGTACGAAATCGTGCACGGTAAAGTTTTCAAATTATTTGACAAAAATATAAAAAATGTACTTAGTTACAAACATTAAAATTTTAAGTCAATCGATTAATAATTCATGCCGTTTTTGATGTCCCAAAACCTACTGCATAATTAACTTAAAAAAGTATTATGCAATTTTATTACGAGAAATTAGAACCAAACTTTGTATTAGATTTTTTAAAAGACAAACGTTTTGCAAGTGTTCTAGGTTACATGACCACTTTTAAATTTTATGACGAATTTAATGTTACACCATTTCCTTATCACATTGAGTTAAAAAATGATGACACATTAATTATCATTTTGTTATATGTAGGTTTTGATTTTAAACAATATATGGAACTTGATAGCGTACATATTGTTTCCTTAAATCCAATTGTCTGGGAAATGGTAGAATTTGAAAATTTAAATATTAAATATGTAAGTCCACATGCTTTGTTTCATATGATTACAGAACTTGTTCCTGAAACACGCGCTGAAGAGATTCGGTTTTTATTGACTAATAATTTTTAATTAAAAAAGCGGACTATTAAAGTAGTCCGCTTTTTATTTTAATTTCCTGAGTTTAATCTAATATTTTAAGAAGTTCAGGTGCTATGTAATTTAATAATTTTTCATCGCTTAACCCTATTCTTCTTGTGTAACCAAATAGGTTCATACCGTCTGATTTTCTTTGAAAATTCCCACAATACTTATTAGTATCATAATCTAAAGTTTTAATCCAATTATCTCCATCATCGTATAAATCGTCCATAAAATCAAAAGCACTTTTTCCTTCACAAATAATATTCTTTGGATTGATAATTTCAATTAATACTTTTGTCCACTTCTTGTTATTTATTAATAACTGATTGTATAATTCTCTATGGTATTTATATAAAAAATCTTCGAATACTTTCATCTCCTCTACACCTACAGTCGCATAAAATTTAGTATTCATTTTAACTGCATTTTCTAATAGTTTTAATTTATCTATTCTATTGAAAATTTTCTTTGTATTTGTTGCTAAAATGTATTTATTATGTTTGTCATCAATATATTCTAGAGTTTCATGTTCTTCATTGTAATATTGAAAAGGATTACCAGCATCACCTCCCCCTGGATTGATACCTATAAAAAGAATTTCAGTGTTAATTACAATTGGACTATAAAAAATTTTCCACCCTAAAAGTAGCCTAACTATTTCTTCATTTCTACCAATTTCATGTTCGAGAAGAATAATAAAATTTCTAACCTCGTTTTCAATTTTTTCAATTTGATTTTGGATAGATTTCAAATCAATATTTTCAGTTTTATTTTGGAGTTTTAAAATCATCTTTTAATATTAAAATTTTAGAATTAAGTTATTAAAAACAATAAAATTACAATACTTAAACAAGTTATTGAGCTTAATAAAAGTAATTTTAAAGTTAAATTAATATTTTAATGTATATTTATGTTAGATATAATTCTAATTCTTATAAAATCAGAAAGTTAATTATAATACATAAATAAATAGAGAATGCTTAAAAAATCAATTCTACTTGAAAACAAAGCGTCCCTCACTACCCAAAACCTACAATTAATAATTAAATCTGAAATTAGAGAAAGCTCAATACCTATTGAAGATATTGGTTATTTAGTTATTGACCATTCTGAAATTTATATCAGTATTCCTGCAATTAATCTTTTAATAGAAAATAATACTGCTGTAATTTTTTGCAACGCTAATCACTTACCTAATGGAATGTTGTTAAATTTAAATAGTCACCACATTCAACAAGAAATTTTTAAAAATCAGATTAATGCAAGTACCCCATTAAAAAAACAACTATGGCAACAAACCATTATGGAAAAAATTACCAATCAAGGAATTTTACTCGAAAAGCTTACAAAACAAAAAAATAATTTTGTTTTTCTCGCATCAAAAGTTCTAAGTGGTGATACCTCAAATATGGAAGGAGTTGCTGCTAATTTTTATTGGAAATCTTTTTTCGAACACAATTTCAAAAGAGAACGATTTGGTGATTATCCTAACAATTTTTTGAATTACGGCTATGCCATTTTAAGAGCTGCTACTGCAAGAGCTTTATCAGGAAGTGGTTTATTAAATACATTAGGAATTCATCACAAAAGTAAATACAATGCTTTTGCCTTAGCTGATGATATTATGGAACCTTTTCGACCAATTGTGGATGAAAAAATAGCCGAAATTATGCAAAACTACTCTGAACAGGAACTTAACACACAAATTAAAGCAGAACTTCTCCAAATACTTACACGAACTGTTTATTTTAAAGAAGAAAAAAGTCCTTTAATGGTGGCTTTACAAAAAACAGCGAGTTCTTTACAACAATGTTATTCAGGAGATAGAAAAAAAATTAAATATCCCAAATTATGGAACTAAATGGATACCGAATTATGTGGCTATTTGTATTTTTTGACTTACCGACTGAAACAAAAAAAGACCGAAGAAACGCTTCAGGTTTTAGAACGAATCTGTTAAAAGATGGTTTTAGTATGATGCAATATTCTGTTTATGTGAGACATTGTGCTAGTAGTGAAAGCGCAGACGTACATGAAAAGAGAATACACCAACTTTTACCTCCCTTGGGGAAAGTGAGTATTTTGAGAATAACCGATAAACAATTTGGAAACATTATGAATTTTTGGGGCAAAGCAGAAGTACCAAAAGAACCACAACCCACTCAATTAGAATTATTTTAAAAACAAAAAATGCTTCAATCTTGGATTATCAAGCCAAAAAAGAAGCATTTTTAATATTGAAAATTCACGATAAATATTTGATATTCAATTGATAAAAGCAATGCTAATATCGTGTTTTCTAATCTTTAATCAAACCACAACAATCAGAATCCAAAAAATTATGATTAGCGAATATCGTGTTTTCTAATCTTTAATCAAACCACAACTCCCAATTACGATTTTTGTACCAAAGTTGAAATATCGTGTTTTCTAATCTTTAATCAAACCACAACTATTCTGTAAGTAATCTTGGAAATGTTAAAAATATCGTGTTTTCTAATCTTTAATCAAACCACAACTAATTTCCATTTACATCAATACGATCAATTAATATCGTGTTTTCTAATCTTTAATCAAACCACAACAAGTGGCACTCCTAATTCTTCTGCAATTAAATATCGTGTTTTCTAATCTTTAATCAAACCACAACATGTAATTGTTTTGAATTACTTCTTTAATTAATATCGTGTTTTCTAATCTTTAATCAAACCACAACACATATTTCATTGACTCAGCAAAGT
>JAIXHM010000118.1 GCA_030145825.1 Flavobacterium sp. | reverse complement strand
AATAATCTTGATAATTACTTTCTTAGAGCTCTTTTCTTCTTATAATGTTCTTTTGAACTGATGTATAATGTTTTCTCTAATTCGCTAAAAACAGTACCATTTCCATCAGTAATTAAAAGATTTTTTACAAAATCGGTTTCATTTTTATCATGAACTAATTTTTTAATAGTTTCTATTTCGTCAGTCGAAAATTCAAAATCAACATAAGCATGATTATAAGTTGGTTTTTTAAAACGAATATTAGTTGCTTTATCCCAAACAACATATTCATTTCCTAAAATTTGCATTAGCTGAATCATATAAATTGGATCAGTAGCAGAAAACAAACTTCCACCAAACATAGATCCTACATAATTTTTATTTCGATATGTAAGCGGAATTTTAACTTTGACTAAATGCAAATCATCTGAAACAAAATAAAGCTTACCACAACTTCTTCGATACATTGGAGAAACATTAAACATCACTTTGAATAAAGTAGCCGATTTAAAATATTTCTTTAAAAATAAAAAAAGAGTATCATACATAGTACTAAACCATTTTTCCAATTATATCTTTTACAGGTAAAATTTCCTTTGTGTTTTCTATACTTGGTCCAGCCACCCAAACTGTTTTATAGGTAACTTCTGTAGCCGCTTTTTCTGTGGCTTTCATACCAATATAAAAACGGAACATTTTTACCCATTTTTTTAAACTTTTATTTTTGTTTAATATACGCTCAATCCATGGTTGTTTTGTTCCAACTTTTTGAACATAAGGCGTATTTATAACAGTACAAGGAGTTCCCGAAATACGTTCTGTCATCACTATATCTTTAGCACCATAATCTACACAAGCTTGTTTATACTCTTGAGAAACTCCAGATTCTAGAGATGCTATAAATGGACTACCTACTGAAACACCAACGGCTCCATAACTTAACATTTTATCTACATCAGCTTTAGTGGAAACACCGCCAGCCGAAATTACTGGAATACTTGTATTTTCATTTAATAATTTAATTAAAGACTCTGGATCTATATCTCCACGATGACCTCCTGCCTGATTATTAACGGCAATAATAGCATCAGCTCCTAAACTTTCCACTTTTTTAGCATAAGCTAAATCGGTCACATCACACAACACTTTAACTCCAGCCTTATGTGCTTCTTTTATAGTTTCTTCTGGACTTCCTAATGAAGTAACAATAAAATCTACTTGTGCATCGCACAACATACGAAGCTGTTCTTTATATTTTACGTTCGATTTATTCACAATTAAATTAAAACCAAAACTTCCACCGTCAACTTTTGCAGCTTTTAATTCGTTTATAGCAACTTGTAGCTCTTCTAAAGTTCTATAGTTTAAAGCTGGAATACATCCTGCAATTCCATGTTTCATGCCTTCAATAACCATTTTGGTATTAGATACTAAAAACATGGGCGCCATTAAAATGGGATGTTTTATTTGCAATAATTCTTGTAAAGATGATTTTGACATAATTTCAATTTTATTCAAATATACTAAAATTTATTATGCGTGCATATAATTTTTTTAAGCATAAAAAAATCCGATTTCTCGGATTTTAATTTATTTTTTCTTTTTAGTTGTGGATTTTATTGTTGGTTTTTGGGCTTCAAATTTGTCTGTAGCACTATTATATTTATAATTATTATCTTGAGTTTTTGTTTTAAGAGCAACTGAACCATCAGTATTTAAAACAAATTCATAACCTTCTCCTCTCTTCTTTTCTACTTCGTGTGAGGCAGATTTATTATTGTCTAAAAATACGGTTTCTTTTATATAGATTGATTTTTGTGTATTGCCTAAAAGCAACGTTTTTGTCGTTGGATTCCAAATTTGATTTTCAGTTATATCTGCTACTTCTTTTTTTAGCTTAGTTTCAGTTGTGACTTGTTCTTTCCAAGATAGCAAATAAAGTTTTGAACCAGAAGCAGTAAATGATTTTAGAATAAATTCTGTTGGCTTTAAGTTAGCATCTTCAGTAACTTTTACAACTAAAGTATCTGTAGAAGTTTCATTTTTTACAAATACTAGTAACTTTTTACCTTTACCAACAGGTACAATTTCAGCAGAAAGATTATCTACTTTTGCTAAAATTTCATTTTTAGGTTTTGTTGTTTTGGTAGTTTTTTTCTTTTGAGCATTAGCATTTAGAGCTAGTAACGAAATGAATGTTACTATAAGAATTTTTTTCATGAATATAATTTTTGGTTTCTCAATATACTCATTTTTTTAATTCATCAAACAAAAAAAAACCGAATCGTTTGATTCGGTTTTTTTTGTAAATAATATTCTAGAAAACTTATTTTACTTCTTCGAAATCTACATCCTGAGTTTGATCTCCAGAATTAGCATTTCCTTGAGGTTCTGCTTGTTGAGCTCCACCTTCAGCTTGTGCTTTATACATTTCTTCTGAAGCATTTTTCCAAGCTTCGTTAATTTTATCTAAAGCCGGTTGAATAGTATCAACATCTTTAGTTTCATAAGCTTTTTTCAATTCTTCTAAAGCTCCGTTTAATGCTGTTTTGTTTCCTTCAGATAATTTATCACCAAACTCATTTAATTGTTTTTCAGTTTGGAAAATCATAGAATCTGCTTCATTTAATTTATCCACTTTTTCTTTCGCTTTTTTATCCGCTTCAGCATTCATTTCAGCTTCTTTCTTCATTTTTTCGATTTCTTCTGGAGTTAATCCTGAAGAAGCCTCGATACGAATATCATGTGATTTTCCTGTTCCTTTATCAGTAGCCGAAACTTTAATAATACCATTTGCATCAATGTCGAAAGTTACTTCAATTTGAGGTACACCTCTTTGTGCTGGCGGAATTCCGTCTAAGTGGAAACGTCCAATAGTTTTATTATCAGTCGCCATTGGTCTTTCACCTTGTAACACGTGAATTTCAACCGATGGTTGATTATCTGCAGCTGTAGAGAATACTTGCGATTTCTTAGTAGGAATTGTAGTATTCGCTTCAATTAATTTAGTCATTACGCCACCCATGGTTTCAATACCTAATGATAATGGTGTAACATCTAATAATAATACATCTTTTACATCCCCTGTTAAAACACCACCTTGAATAGCAGCACCAATTGCTACTACCTCATCTGGATTAACTCCTTTTGAAGGTTTTTTACCGAAGAATTTTTCAACTTCTTCTTGAATTACAGGAATACGTGTAGAACCACCTACTAAGATTACCTCATCGATATCTGATGTTGATAAACCTGCATCTTTTAATGCTTTTGCAACTGGATCCATTGAACGTTTTACTAAATCGTGTGCTAATTGTTCAAATTTAGCTCTTGTTAAAGTTTGTACCAAGTGCTTAGGACCTGAAGCCGTTGCTGTTACATAAGGTAAATTAATTTCAGTTTGTGAAGAAGATGATAATTCAATCTTAGCTTTTTCAGCAGCTTCTTTCAAACGTTGTAAAGCCATTGGGTCTTTACGTAAATCAACACCTTCGGCAGCATTAAATTCGTTTGCTAACCAATCGATGATTACTTGGTCAAAGTCATCACCACCTAAGTGAGTATCTCCATTAGTTGATAATACTTCAAAAACACCATCTCCTAATTCTAAGATAGAAATATCAAATGTACCACCACCTAAATCGTATACTGCAATTTTTTTATCTTGTCCTGCTTTATCTAAACCATATGCTAACGCTGCAGCTGTAGGCTCATTGATAATACGCATAACTTCTAAACCTGCAATTTGTCCAGCTTCTTTAGTTGCTTGACGTTGCGCATCGTTAAAATATGCTGGAACTGTAATTACAGCTTTTGTAACTGTTGTTCCTAAATAATCTTCAGCTGTTTTCTTCATTTTTTGAAGTGTCATTGCTGATAATTCTTGTGGCGTATATAAACGTCCGTCGATATCTACACGTGGAGTGTCATTATCTCCTTTCACTACTTTGTACGCTACAGTTGATGCTTCTTTTGCGCTTTCTGTGTATTTGTTACCCATAAAACGTTTAATAGATGCAATAGTCTTAGTAGGGTTTGTTACAGCTTGTCTTTTAGCAGCATCTCCTACTTTAATTTCTCCACCTTCAACAAATGCAATTACTGATGGTGTTGTTCTTCTTCCCTCTGCATTGGCAATTACTACTGGTTCCCCACCTTCCATAACTGCTACACATGAGTTGGTTGTTCCTAAGTCGATTCCAATAATTTTACTCATAATATTTTCTCCTTTTTGATTCTTTTTGATAGCTCCTCTACGAGTGAACTGTGCTAAGCACGCTTTCTATTAGTCAAGGATTGTGCCAAGAGAAAAAAACATACATTTTGCTTTTTTTTGTCATAATTTGACTTTTAAAATATGACAACATGACACATTAATGTCAAAATTGATAGTAATTTATGACTTAATAAACCTTATCTTTGCCAAAAAATTAAATATGCAATTCTCTGATTTTTCCATTCACCGCAGTATTCTTGAAGCTATTAAAGAGTTGAATTATACAACTCCTACTCCAATTCAAGAACAAGCAATTCCTGAAATTTTAGAAGGAAATGACATCGTAGGTTGTGCACAAACAGGTACTGGTAAAACTGCTGCATTTGCAATTCCTATTTTAGATATTTTACATCCAATAGTAGGTTCAATTAAAAAGAAAAAATTTATCCGTACAGTTGTTATTACCCCAACCAGAGAATTAGCTATACAAGTTCAGGAAAATTTCGAATTATATGGAAAATACACTAACATACGTTCACTAGTATTATTTGGAGGTGTTAATCAAAATCCACAAGTTGATGCTTTAAAAGAAGGAGTTGATATTGTAATTACTACACCGGGTCGTTTTTTAGATTTATACAAACAAGGATTTATAAGTTTAGATCAAATGCATCATTTAATAATAGATGAAGCTGATTTGATGTTTGATATGGGCTTTATAAATGATGTTAAGAAAATAATTAAACTTTCACCTTCAAATAGACAAACATTACTTTTTTCAGCAACTATGCCTTTTGAAATTCGAGTATTAGCTGATGAATTTCTAAAAAATCCTAAATATATTTCAGTAACTCCAGTTTCTAGTACTGCACAAAATGTTAAACAAAAAATTTATTTTGTTGAAAAAGAAAACAAGAGAAATTTATTAGTTCACTTAGTGGAAGAAGAAAAGTTAGAAAATGCCATTATTTTCGTTAGAACAAAACATGGTGCTGATAACTTAGTAAAAGCTTTATCTAAAAAAAATATTTCAGCTATTGCTATTCATGGCGATAAATCACAATCGGCAAGAATAAGAGCTTTAGATGAATTCAAATCTAAAAAAGTTAAATTTTTAATTGCTACTGATATTGCAGCAAGAGGTATTGATATTGATCAATTACCATTCGTTATAAATTTTGATTTACCTAACATTCCAGAAACCTATGTTCATAGAATTGGAAGAACTGGACGCGCTGGAAACGACGGTATTTCTATTTCATTTTGTGGAAAAGATGAAAAAACATATTGGCAAGATATTATTAAGTTAACAAAAATAACAGCAAAAGAAATTAGTAATCATCCTTTTCCTTGGAAAGAAAATCAATCTGAAAATTTAAATTCTGGTTCAAAAGACAAAACTCCAAAAAAGGATTTTAGAAATAAAAATAAGTCTCAATCTAGTAAATCGAATTCTAAAAATTCTAATTCAAGAAAATCAGATAATTCAAAGAAAAACAAAAAACGCTGGTATTGATTATTTATTTGTTAAAAATCTGTACTTTATTTTATATATTTTCCATTTGACTATCTTTGCATCGAAAACTATTTTTGACTAAATTATGGAGTGTATTTCTGTATTTGATATGCTTAAAATTGGGGTTGGCCCATCTAGTTCACACACTTTAGGCCCATGGCGTGCTGCTGAACGTTTTTTAAAAGAATTAAGAAAAGAAAAAAGCATAGACCTCATCAACAGAATACAAGTCGATTTGTATGGTTCACTTTCTCTTACAGGTAAAGGTCACGCTACCGATTTAGCTGTAATGCTAGGTTTAAGTGGAGCTGATCCCGAATATATTCCTGTAGAAAGTATAGATGTAATTATTTCTGCTATCAAGAATAAACACGAAATTTTCTTGGGCAACGAAATCATTATTCCTTTTAATCCAGAAACTGACATTATTTTCAATAGAAATTTTCTTCCATTTCATGCAAATGGACTAACTTTCACCGCTTTTTTTGAAAACGATTCTTATTCACTCACATATTACTCAATTGGTGGTGGATTTGTAGTTACTGAAGACGAAAACAATAGAAATGAAGAAATAAAATGTGCCTTTCCTTATCCTATTGATAAAGCAAGTGAACTTTTAGCATATTGCGAACAAGAAAACAAAAGTATTTCTGAAATAGTTTATGCTAATGAATGTTCGATGCGTTCTGAAGAATTTGTTCACAGCGAATTAATGCGTATTTGGGACACCATGTTAGAATGTATGTACATTGGTTGCCATACGGAAGGTATTTTACCTGGTGGATTAAACGTGCGACGTCGTGCTTATGACATGCATAAAAACCTAATTGGCGTTTTACCTTATGAAGATCCATACTCTTGGTTACAAATTATTAGACAAACAGAAGTTAAATTCCGTCAAATACTAAAATGGGTAAGTTGTTTTGCGTTGGCAGTAAATGAAGTAAATGCTTCGTTAGGAAGAGTTGTAACCGCTCCTACAAATGGAAGTGCTGGTGTTATCCCTGCTGTTTTAATGTATTACATGGTTATTGAAAATCATGAAGCCAATGAAAAACAAATAAAGCAATTCTTAATGGTTGCAGGCGAAATAGGTTCCATATTTAAAAAAGGCGCTACAATTTCAGCTGCAATGGGTGGATGTCAGGCAGAAATTGGTGTTTCTAGTGCCATGGCGGCGGCGGCTTTATGCGAAGTAATGGGTGGAACTCCAGAACAGGTTTTAATGGCTGCTGAAATTGCAATGGAGCATCATTTAGGCTTAACTTGTGACCCAATTGGTGGCTTAGTTCAGGTACCGTGTATTGAGCGTAATACTATGGGTGCTATTAAAGCAATTAATGCCGCGGAATTAGCTTTAGAAACAGATGCTAAAAATGCAAAAGTACCTTTAGACAAAGTTGTAAACACTATGTGGGAAACTGCAAAAGATATGAATTCTAAATATAAAGAAACTTCAGAAGGTGGATTAGCTGTTGGTGTAAACTTGACCGATTGTTAATGTTTCGTAGAAATAAGGATAGAATTTATTATTTTGGTATAACACTTCTAATTATTGCCTTGGGTATTCTTTCTAGAAAAATTGAAGGTATTCCTCTTTTTATTGGTGATATCTTATATGCTGTAATGACTTATTTTGGTTTGAAAGCTTTATTTTTGGCTTCGCCCAAATGGACATTGCTTTTCAGTCTCTTATTTTGTTTTACTATCGAAATATCACAAACTATCCATTGGGAATCGTTAACCACTATTCGAAGAACTACTTTAGGACATTATGTTTTAGGTGAAGGTTTCCTCTGGTCTGATTTAGTTTGTTATACTATTGGAATTAGTTGCGCTTATATTATTGATACTAAATTCTAGGTTAATGTTAATTTTTCATTAAAATTATCCAATCCCATTCTTCTGGATTACCCACACCAACACTTGGAGTATATAAAAATACTTTAACTGTAGCATCAGGATTTTCTGCTAAATATTCTCTAACTTTTACCAAACCCTGAACTGATGACCACATCACATTATAATCATAGACTGTATTATTAGAATTAAAAACGTTTTCAAATCCTGCAGATGGTACAATATAATCGGTTGTTTCTACATAATCAAATTGGTTTGCCGATAAAAAATTTTGTGGATAATTAATTTGACCTAAACCATTCCAAACAATTGTTCCATCAAAAACCACTTCGTTTAATTCATTATAAATTAAAGTCAGGTTGCCAAAATCACTCGGTGGAGTATAAACTTTACTTATTGTCATTTCCTGAGAAGCAAGTTGAAATATCAATTCTTTTCCTCCTTCAAATGTGTTTGTTGTATAATCT
>JAIXHM010000117.1 GCA_030145825.1 Flavobacterium sp. | reverse complement strand
TAGCTAAATCTTTTTCTATTTTCTTTTCATCATCTCTTAACTTAGCCGCATCTTCATATTTCTGTTTTTTAACAACTTCATTTTTCTTTACACGTACATCTTCTAATTGACGTTCTAATTCTAAGATTTGTTTTGGAACATCAATATTTGTGATGTGAACACGAGATCCTGCTTCATCTAGAGCGTCAATGGCTTTGTCTGGTAAAAACCTATCAGTCATGTATCGACTTGTTAATTTAACACAAGCTTCAATAGCTTCGGGTGTATAAATAACATTGTGATGATCTTCATATTTAGCTTTAATGTTGTTCAAAATAGTAATAGTTTCTTCAACAGATGTTGGTTCAACTACAACTTTTTGAAAACGACGTTCTAAAGCTCCATCTTTTTCAATGTATTGACGATATTCGTCTAGAGTAGTAGCTCCAATACATTGGATTTCACCTCTAGCTAGAGCGGGTTTAAACATATTGGATGCATCCAAAGAACCAGTTGCGCCACCAGCGCCAACAATAGTATGGATTTCATCAATGAAAAGAATGATGTCGTCGTTTTTCTCCAACTCATTCATTACAGCTTTCATTCTTTCTTCAAATTGTCCTCTGTATTTAGTTCCAGCTACTAAACTAGCTAAATCTAGAGTTACTACGCGTTTATTAAATAAAATACGAGATACTTTCTTTTTGATAATCATTAAAGCTAATCCTTCGGCAATAGCAGATTTACCAACTCCTGGTTCTCCAATTAATAAAGGATTATTTTTCTTTCTTCTACTTAAAATTTGAGAAACACGCTCAATTTCTTTTTCTCTACCTACAACAGGATCTAATTTTCCTTCTTCGGCAAGTTCAGTTAAATCACGACCAAAATTGTCTAATACAGGAGTTTTAGATTTTTTTGTTGTTTTATTGCCTTGTGGAGGATTGTTAAATCCACTATCTTTTGATAAATCATCATTATCAGCATCATCGTTGAAAGACTCTGCTTTAGGTAAGTTTTCTATATAATCATCTTCGTTTGTTGTCATGGCGGTATATTGTTCTTTTACTGTTTCATAATCAATTTTTAGCTTATTCAATAGCTTTGTTGTGGGATCATTTTCATTACGTAAAATACATAACAATAAATGAGCTGTACTTATAATGCTACTATTGAAAAGCTTTGCTTCTAAAAAAGTTGTTTTTAAAGCTCTTTCAGCTTGTCTAGTTAAATGAAGGTTTTTTTTATCATTATTTTGAACTCCAACTGAATTAGCAGGGCTTAGTATTTCAACCTTTTTTCGTAATAAATCAAAGTCAACTGCCATATTATTCAATATCGTCATTGCTTTGCCATTACCTTCTCTTAAAAGTCCAAGCATAAGATGTTCGGTGCCAATAAAATCATGCCCCAAACGTAATGCTTCTTCTTTACTGTAAGAGATTACTTCTTTTACTCTTGGTGAAAAATTATCGTCCATTATATTATTATCTAATTGTAAATATACTAAGAATTCTATTGAAATTGCAAATAATATGCCTAATCTTAGCATACTGACGAATTGACAAAATTTATTTTATATAAAAAAATCAAAATGAGAAAACGTTAAAGATTTTTTCAAGATAAAATTGTTAATAAAAAAAACAAAAAACACTTAAAAATGCTTAGTAAAAACTGCAAAAAGCCGTATATTGGCACGTTTAACAAATGAAGATAAATTTAATATAAATACTTATGTCTGAAGGAGAAAAGTTAATTCCTATTAACATTGAAGATGAAATGAAATCAGCTTACATCGATTATTCGATGTCGGTTATTGTTTCGAGAGCGCTTCCAGATGTTAGAGATGGATTAAAACCCGTACATCGAAGAGTATTATTTGGAATGCACGAATTAGGAATTCGTTCTAATAGTGCCTATAAAAAATCAGCGAGAATCGTTGGAGAAGTGTTAGGTAAGTATCACCCACATGGTGATTCATCAGTATATGATACTATGGTTCGTATGGCTCAAGAATGGAGTTTACGATACTTAATGGTTGACGGTCAAGGTAACTTTGGTTCGATTGATGGCGATAGTCCAGCTGCAATGCGTTATACTGAGGCTAGAATGAAGAAAATATCAGAAGAAATGCTTGCTGATATAGAAAAAGAAACTGTTGATTTTCAGTTAAATTTTGACGATTCATTAGAAGAGCCAAAAGTATTACCAACTCGTGTACCTAATTTATTAATTAATGGTGCTTCTGGTATTGCTGTTGGTATGGCTACAAATATGCCACCACATAATTTAACTGAGGTTATTGATGGTACTTTAGCTTATATTGATAACAATGATATCGAAATTGATGAATTAATCAATCATGTAAAAGCACCAGATTTCCCAACAGGTGGTATTATCTATGGGTACGAAGGTGTGAGAGAAGCTTTTAAAACAGGTCGCGGTCGTATTGTAATGCGTGCTAAAGCAAGTTTTGAAGAATCGAATGGACGTGAAGCTATTATTGTAACTGAAATTCCGTACCAAGTTAACAAAGCCGATATGATTAAGAAAACGGCCGATTTAGTTAACGATAAAAAAATTGAAGGAATTTCTACTATTCGTGATGAATCGGATAGAAATGGTATGCGAATTGTTTATGAATTAAAACGTGATGCTGTTCCAAATGTTGTTTTAAATACACTTTATAAATATACTCAGTTACAATCTTCTTTTAGTGTTAACAACATTGCTTTAGTAAACGGGCGTCCACAATTATTAAATTTAAAAGATTTAATTCATTATTTTGTTGAGCATCGTCATGATGTTGTAACAAGAAGAGCACAATTTGATTTACGCAAAGCTGAAGAACGCGCACACATTTTAGAAGGTTTAATTATTGCTTCAGACAATATTGATGAAGTTATTGCTTTAATTCGTTCATCTAAAGATGGAGAAGAGGCAAGAGCTAAATTAATGGAGCGTTTTAAACTGTCTGAAATACAAGCTAGAGCTATTGTTGAGATGCGTTTACGTCAGTTAACAGGTCTTGAGCAAGATAAACTTCGTGCAGAATATGAAGAGATAATGAAGTTAATTGCATATTTAAAAGACTTACTTGCAAGCAAAGAAATGCGTATGCAAGTAATTAAAGACGAATTAACTGAAATTAAAGATAAATATGGAGACGGTCGTCGTTCCCAAATCGAATATGCTGGTGGAGATGTTAGTATTGAAGATTTAATTGCAGACGAATCTGTAGTTATTACAATTTCTCATGCAGGTTACATTAAACGTACATCTTTATCGGAATACAAAACACAAAATAGAGGAGGAGTTGGTCAAAAAAGTGCCGCAACAAGAGATCAAGATTTCTTAGAGCATTTATTTGTAGCAACTAATCACCAATATTTAATGTTCTTTACGCAAAAAGGAAAATGTTTCTGGATGCGTGTGTTTGAAATTCCTGAAGGAACAAAAGCAAGTAAAGGTAGAGCTATTCAAAATATCATCAATATTGAACCAGATGATAAAGTAAAAGCTTATATCTGCACTCAAGATCTTAAAGATGAAGAATACATTAACAACCACTTTGTAATTATGGCTACAAAGCAAGGAATTGTTAAGAAAACTCCTTTAGAACAATATTCTCGTCCACGTCAAAATGGTATTAATGCAATTACAATTCGTGAAGATGATGAATTACTAGAAGCAAAATTAACAACTGGAAATAGTCAAGTTTTATTAGCCGTTAAATCTGGTAAGTTAGTTCGTTTTGAAGAAGAGAAAACTCGTCCAATGGGAAGAACTGCATCTGGAGTTAGAGGTATTACTTTAGCTGATGAAAAAGATGAAGTAATTGGAATGGTTTCAATAGACAAAAACGACATCAACGATTCACAAATTTTAGTTGTAACTGAAAATGGTTACGGTAAGAGAACTAAATTAGTAGATGAAGATGGAGAGGATGTTTATCGTATTACAAATCGTGGTGGAAAAGGAGTTAAGACATTAAATATCACTGATAAAACAGGTCAATTAATTGCGATTAATGCTGTAACAGATGAAGATGACTTAATGATTATCAATAAATCTGGTTTAACTATCAGAATGAGAATTGATGATTTACGTGTAATGGGTAGAGCTACACAAGGTGTTCGTTTAATTAATATTAAAGGAACTGATTCAATTGCTGCAGTAACTAAAGTTTTACGTGAAGAAGAAGTTGATGATATTAATGAAGGTCAAGAAAACGGTACAGAATTTGATAATTCAGAAAACAACGATAATCAAGAATAATTAAAAGCCCAGTTTGGGCTTTTTTTAAAACTAAAAGAAAATGAAAAAATTATTATTAGCTACATCAATTATGCTATCAGTAGCTTCTTATGCTCAAAAAGAAGAGTTAAAAACACTTAAAAAGATTTATTCAAAAAGTAATGTTTCTGACAAAGATCTAGAAACTTATAAAACTACATTAGCTTCTTTAGAAAGTTTAGCAACAGAAGAAGGTGATAAAGTGTATACAAAATTTTATAAAAATATGTATCCTACTTTAGTGTTAGCATCTAAAGGTACAAATGCAACATTACAAGATCAAATGAATGTTTATCAACCTGATTTTATCACTAATTATGGTAAAACAATAGATGAAACTATTGAATATGAAACAAAGACAGGTAAAAAAGTTTATACAGACGAATTAATTCAAGAAAAAACTGATTTTAAAAACCAATTAAATAATATTGCTTCCACTGCTTACGGAAACAACAAGTTCAAAGAGGCAGCAAGCTTATTTTATGCTAAATATATTTTTGATCCTAAAAATGAAGGACAAGCTTTAGAAAATGCATCAATTGCAGCTGTACAATCTCAAGATTATAAGTTAGCTGAAAAGATGTATGAAGAATTAAAGAAAAGTGATTATTTAAATAATGCTACAAAATATTTAGCAGTAAGTAAAGTGAGTGGTGAAGTAGATATTTATACTTCAAAGGCAGATAGAGATAGAATGGTTAAAATTGGTTCACATGATAAGCCTTCAGAAGAAAAAGTATCTAAACAAAAACCAGAAATTTACAAAACCTTAGCATTAATTTATGTTCAAAATGGTAAACTTGTAGAGGCTAAAAAAGCTTTAGCAGAAGCTAGAGAATTATCTCCAAATGATGAAGATATTAAAAAAGAAGAAGCTCGTTTGTATTTTAATGATGCCTATGAATTATTAAAAGATGATCAAAAATTAGTAGATGAAATTAATGCTAATTTAGCAAATAAAGCAAAGTATGATGAGTTAATGGCAAAAAGAAAAAGTAACTTTTCCACTGCGATGCCAAGTTTTGAAAAGGCATATTCATTAAATCCTTCTGATGAAAACACGAAAATCCTTTTAAAAATGACCTATGAAATTTTAGGTATGAAAGAAAAAGCTGATAGTATCAAATAGTAAAAAATCCCAACTTAAAAGTTGGGATTTTTTATTAAATTATTTTTTTAATAACTCTCAATTTATGAGTGTGTCTATTTGTTTCAGCGTTATAAATTCCTAGATGATCTAAGAAATCAATTCTTACTTTACCAGACGCGTGAATTATATGATTGTTTTCAAGCATAATTCCTACATGTATAATAGTTCCCTCTTCATTATCAAAAAAAGCTAAATCACCAGGTTCACTTTCTTCTATAAAGCTAAGGGCTTCTCCTTGTGTTGCTTGTTGAGAAGCATCTCTCAAAAGTTTGTAACCATTTAATTTATAAACCATTTGAGTAAAGCCAGAACAGTCAATGCCAAAAGGTGTTTTTCCACCCCATAAATAAGGTGCATTTAAATACATAAATGCAGTTTTTATAAGGTCTAATTTAGGTTTAACGCCACAGGTTCTTAGTCCTTCGAAAGTGAAATTTTTATCATTAATTCCTTCATCATTTAGAAATGAAAGAGCACTGCCAATTGATATTGGTAGTAATTCATTATTTGAATTGGATACAAACTCAATTAAATCATTGCTTAAAACAAGTGGAGTATTTTGAAGTATTTCAAATTGAGATTCAGAAATAAACTGAAATTGTTTGTTGTCAATCCAACCTTGATAATTATCAAAAGCTATCTCAATCTTAGTCCATTTTAATTGATGGTCTAAAATTTTAAAGTGTTCTCCAAAAAGAAGTTGAGTAACTTGTTCGCTTCTATCTGAAGCTTCAAGTCGAACAGGAACAATAGCAAGGTTGCAAATACCAAACATTAACTTTATAATAAAAAAACAAAGTTATGAGATATCTTGAACATATCCCATAACTTCATCAAAAAAATACTACAATTAAGCGCGCTCAATCACAATAGCAGAAGCACCACCGCCACCATTACAAATAGCAGCTGCACCTAATTTTGCGTTATTTTGTTCTAAAACATTAATTAAAGTAACAATAATTCTAGCACCAGAACAACCAAGAGGATGTCCTAAAGAAACTGCACCCCCATTAACATTTATATTATTTTCAGATAGTCCTAAAATTTTAGCATTAGCTAATCCAACAACTGAAAATGCTTCGTTAAATTCAAAATATTCAATATCAGAAATAGATAAACCAGCTTTATCTAATGCTTTAGGTAAAGCCTTTGCTGGAGCAGTAGTAAACCATTTAGGTTCATGTGCTGCATCAGCATAAGATTTAATATAAGCTAAAGGTTTTAATCCTAGCTCGTTTGCTTTTTCTTCGCTCATTAAAACTAAAGCTGCAGCACCATCATTAATTGTTGAAGCATTTGCGGCGGTTACAGTACCTTCTTTAGTAAAAACTGCAGGTAATGAAGGTATCTTATCTAATTTTACATTAGTAAACTCTTCATCTTTCGAAACAATAATTGGTTCTCCACGTCTTTGAGGAACTTCTACAGGTACAATTTCAGTGTTAAACTTTCCTGCTTCCCAAGCAGCAGCAGAACGCTCATATGATTGAATTGCAAAACGATCTTGTTCTTCACGAGATATATTATATTCTGAAGCACATAAATCGGCACAAACCCCCATTGCATTGTTGTCGTATGCATCTGTTAAACCATCTTTTTGAAGTCCATCAACCATAGTAGTAGGACCAAATTTAACTCCATTTCTTAAATGAACATAATGAGGAATTAAACTCATGTTTTCCATACCACCGGCAACAATAACGTCTGCATCACCACTCATAATTGCTTGAGCACCTTGCATAACAGCTTTCATGCCACTTGCGCAAACTTTATTCACTGTAGTACACGGTACAGTATCAGGTAAACCTGCATACATAGCAGCTTGTCGAGCTGGTGCTTGACCATTACCTGCTTGTACAACATTTCCCATTAATACTTCATTTACTTCTTTTGGATCTAAATTTATTTTAGCCAATGCTCCTTTAATTGCTGTTGCTCCAAGTTTAGTTGCAGGAACTGTTGAAAGAGCTCCCATAAAACTTCCCATTGGTGTACGAACAGCAGAAACTATTACGACTTTTTTATTCATTTTATTGAAAATTAAATTGGTTTTGCGAATTTACTATTTTAATTGATTATATATTGCATTTTATAAAAAAATAATGAATTGTATCTGAAAACTAATTGAATTTTAATTTTTATAAATTTTATTAAAAAAAATTACCTCTATCTGTTTGAAATATAGAGGCTTTCAAATAAGTTTAAAAAAAATATATAAAAAAAACAAAAAAAGTGTTGTAAAATAGCTTTGTTTACTATACATTTGCAACCGCAAAAAAGATAAGTTCTTATATAGATTAAAGGAGAGGTGCCGGAGTGGTAACGGAGCAGATTGCTAATCTGTCGACGGGTAACTGTCGCCAGGGTTCGAGTCCCTGTCTCTCCGCTTTATTTTTTTCGGGGTGTAGCGTAGCCCGGTCATCGCGCCTGGTTTGGGACCAGGAGGTCGCAGGTTCGAATCCTGCCACCCCGACAGAAAGGTGAAAATTATACATAAATTTTAATAGAATTACAATTCTACTTAATTTTGTAAAAGTTACACTTTATATAAAGAATTCAGGAATTAAATCCTGCTTAATGGTTGCGTAGCTCAGCTGGATAGAGCAACTCACTTCTAATGAGTAGGTCCCAGGTTCGAATCCTGGCGCGATCACAATTAAAAAC
>JAIXHM010000116.1 GCA_030145825.1 Flavobacterium sp. | reverse complement strand
TAAACTTCGAATGCGTTGTGCTTTAATAAATATTTGATCGGTTAAAGAAGGCAAACGTAAGATTCTCCAAGCGGTTCCGTAATCTTTTGTTTTTTTAGTGAACAAATCGCGTCAAATCGCAATTATGCTATCATATTGTTGTGAAGTATTCTTCATTTATTCGGTATATTTGTATGAAATTTTTTCAAAAATAATCATTTAAAAGAGAAAAGAAAATAGAAGCAAGAGAAAAGAATTATAATTTAAATATTGTTTTTGACTTAGTTATAATCGACAACTGTTAACCGTTAACTGCAGACAGAATAAATGACAATTAATTGTAAAGGTAATTTAATCGATTTATCTTTTCCCAAAGTGATGGGAATTTTAAATTGTACGCCCGACTCATTTTTTGATGGCGGAAAGTATAAAAGTGAATCTGATATCTTACATCAAGTTGAGAAGATGTTAGAAGAAGGTGCAACTTTTATTGATATTGGTGCCTATTCAAGTAAGCCTGGAGCCGATTTTGTTTCCGAGGAAGAAGAATTAAAACGAATTTTACCCATTCTAGATTTAATATTAAAACATTTTCCAGAAGTTTTACTTTCGATTGACACTTTTAGAAGTAAAGTAGCTCAAAAAGGAGTAGAACATGGAGCTGCAATAGTAAATGATATTTCTGCGGGATTATTAGATGAAAAGATGTTGGAAACTGTTGCAAAACTGCAAGTTCCTTACATCATGATGCATATGAAAGGGAATCCACAAACGATGCAAACGTTAACGCAGTATGATGATGTTGTGAAAGAGATCATGTTTTATTTTTCGGAACGCATTAAAAAAGCTAGAAGTTTTGGTTTAAACGATATTGTCATTGATCCTGGATTTGGTTTTGCAAAGACATTGGAACATAATTATGAGATACTTCAAAAAATGGAATATTTTAATATTTTAGAATTACCAATTTTAGTTGGTGTTTCGAGAAAATCAATGATTTATAAAACACTCGAAAATTCGCCACAAGAAGCTTTAAATGGAACTTCGGTTCTAAATACAATTGCATTGCAAAAAGGAGCCAATATTCTTCGTGTTCACGATGTAAAAGAGGCTGTAGAATGTGTAAAGTTGATTGAAAAATTAAATAATTAAAAGATCAAAAAATGAAAAAATACATAGTTTTAGCTGCTACTTTAAGTTTGTTTTCTTGTAAACAAGAAGATGTACAATTAGCAAAAGCAGATGTTTCGGTATTGGCTGATATTCAAGATCATTCTCCAGTTTATATGTTTTTTAGAGAAAATGAAAAAGATACTGTTGCCGAAATTAATCGAAACAACACTATTGGAACAACTAATTGGATTTTCAATATCGACAAACGTTTGCCTTTACATGCTATAATTCCCGATTTAATTAAACTTCAGGATAAAAAGAAAAATGGCATGCACAAAAAAGAAGGAACTATTAATGTGTTTTCTTATGCCGATAGTTTACATCAAAATTTAGCTTTTTTACCATTTACAGATGTTCAATATTTTTATGACACTGAATTCTCGAAATTCTTCATTAAGAAAAAAGCCGAGCTGTACATGCCGTACAACAATTTTACTATTAATTTTAGAAAAGATAATACTATTACAATTGATGGACATGAAATCGATAGAGAAGAACTAGCGCCTTACATTCAAGATTTTTCTGATTTTATGAGCGAAGGAAAAAATACCATTTTACATTTAAATTTTGATAAGCATTTGACTTTTAATCAATATTTACAAAACAAATTAATGTTGTGGAAAATTACTTCAGATAGAATTCAAATTTCTTCTTTCGAATTTATATACGACGAAACTAAACTACCCGAATGTGGTTGTGAGTTATAAATAAAAAAATCCCGCCTAAAGCGGGATTTTTTTTATATGATTTTAATACTATTATTTGAATTCAGACATTACATCTTCAGAAGCTTCTTCCGATTTCTTTTTTGGCATTTTCTTTTCGAAAAGTTTATTAATTTGCTCTAAGCTAAACTCTTTTGAAGCGCCAGTGTTACCGTAAGCTTTGTTACTAGTTAAGAATTGAACGAAAGTTCTATCTAAACTTTTTCTTGAATAATGTAACCAAACATATTCATTAGGTAATTCTAATTTAATATCTAATAACGGATCAGAATTAAAACCACCAACAATAATTTTGTGTAAATTTTGATAATCGTTATCTAAATCTTTAAATGAGAATGATTTTGTTGAGTTATCTTCAGATTCTGTGTTTTTGTAGAATAAAGTAACATTATTCCCTTCCGTTTGAACATAAATATCATTGTTCCCAATATAACCAAGTTTAACAACTGGAACTCTTTCAATTACTTTAATTTGAGAGAATGATAATGCTGACGTTAAAAGGGCAAAACCAAAAATAATTTTTTTCATATTTGATACGTTATGAGGTTAAGTTTTAATTTGGGCTAAATATATTGTAAATTTTTTCAAAAACAAAAATAAAGTTTCAAGAAAAGAAATTTGTTAAGTTGGTTTTATGAAAAGAATAAATTTTCTATTAAAAAAATGTTTTTTTATTGATGATGATAGGGTTCGTTTCTTAAAATTGTAAATCCGCGATATATTTGTTCTATGATAAATAGGCGAACCATTTGATGTGAAAACGTCATTTGCGATAAAGAAACTTTGCCTTGTGCAGTTTTATAAACGGTTTCGCTAAACCCATACGGACCACCAATAACAAAAACTAAAGTTTTGGTTCCGGCATTCATTTTCTTTTGTAAAAAATCTGAAAAACCAACGCTCGAAAACTCTTTTCCGTTTTCATCTAATAAAATTAAATGATCGGTTGGTGTGAGTTTCGACAAAATCAATTCGCCTTCTTTTTCTTTTTGCTGAGCTTCACTTAAATTCTTTACATTTTTAATATCGGGAATAATTTCTAAATCAAACTTAATATAAAAACCTAAACGTTTGGTGTACTCATCAATCAACGATTGTAAGTTTTTGTTGTCGGTTTTTCCTATGGCTAAAAGTTTAATGTTCATTTTTGTTTATGTATTTTGTCATGCTGAACTTGTTTCAGTATCTAATTAATGAGATTCCGAAATAAATTCGGAATGACAAATCAACTCAATTTCTCTTTCAAATAAATTCCGGTAACCGAATCTTTGTTTTTCGCAATTTCTTCTGGTGTACCAAAAGCCACAAGTTTTCCGCCATTTTCGCCACCTTCCGGTCCAATATCCAAAATATAATCGGCACATTTGATTAAATCTAAATTGTGCTCGATAACGATAATCGAATGTCCTTTTTCCAATAGAGCATCAAAAGAAGCCATTAATTTTTTGATATCGTGAAAATGCAATCCCGTTGTTGGTTCGTCAAAAACAAACAACGCTTTATCTTTTATCGTTCCTTTTACTAAAAACGAAGCCAGTTTAATACGTTGTGCTTCACCGCCAGACAGGGTAGAAGAGGATTGTCCTAATTGTACATAACCTAAACCTACATCTTGAAGTGGTTGTAATTTTTGAGTGATTTTAGTCTGATTGTGTTTCGAAAAGAATTCAACTGCATCGTCAATGGTCATTTTTAAAATATCGTCAATATTTTTTCCTTCGAAAGTAACTTCCAAAATCTCTTTTTTAAAGCGTTTTCCGTTACATGTTTCACATTCTAAATGAACATCGGCCATAAATTGCATTTCGATAGTCACTTCGCCATCGCCTTTACACGTTTCGCAACGACCGCCATCCACATTAAAAGAGAAATGTTTCGGTTGGTAACCGCGTAATTTTGAAACCGCTTGTTTCGAAAATAAATCGCGAATATCGTCATACGCTTTAATATAGGTTACTGGATTGGAACGCGAACTTCTTCCAATAGGATTTTGGTCTACATATTCAATGTGTTTGATGTTTGCAAAACTTCCTTTTAATTCCGAAAATTGTCCCGCTTTTTCACCAACACCATCTAATTGTTTTTGAATAGCCGTAAATAATATTTTTTTTACCAATGTACTTTTTCCACTTCCCGAAACGCCTGTAATTACAGTTAAACAATCTAATGGAAACATGAAATCTTGATTCTTTAAATTGTTTTCGCGTGCACCAATGATGTCAATATGATGTTTGAATTTGCGGCGTTTTTTGGGAACTTCAATTTGTTCTTCGCCGTTCAAATACTTAGCAGTAAGTGAATTGGCTTTTAAAATTTCGTCATAGGTTCCTTGTGCGACCAATTCTCCGCCGTGTGTTCCTGCTTCCGGACCAATATCAATAATCATATCGGCAGCTTTCATAATGTCTTCGTCGTGTTCTACCACAATTACTGTATTTCCTAAATCGCGAAGATTTTTCAAAACGGTAATCAATCGTTCGGTGTCTTTTGGATGTAGACCAATACTCGGTTCGTCCAAAATATACATAGAACCCACTAAACTACTTCCTAATGAGGTTGCCAAATTAATGCGTTGCGATTCACCACCAGAAAGTGTTGCGGAATTTCGGTTTAAGGTTAAATAGCTTAAGCCAACATCAGAAAGGAAAGCCAATCGGTTGTTAATTTCAATTAAAAGACGTTTGGCAACTTTGGCATCGTATTCTGATAATTCCAACGTAGCGAAAAAAGGAATCAACTTTACAATTGGTAAATCGACCAAATCAGAAATAGTTTTTCCGCCCACTTTTACATAATTAGCTTCTGGGCGAAGGCGTTTACCGTTACACGTGGTACATTTTGTTTTTCCGCGATAACGCGATAAAAGCACACGGTTTTGAATTTTATAGTTTTTCTCTTCTAGTTCAGCAAAGAAATCATTTAAACCTGTGAAATATTGGTTTCCGTTCCAAATCAACGCTTTTTGTTCGTCAGAAAGTTCAAAATAAGGTTTGTGAATGGGAAAATCGAATTTGTAAGCACTGTTCACCAATTGGTCTCGATACCAACTCATACTTTCGCCTCGCCAAGGAAAAATAGCATTTTCATAGACTGAAAGTGCCGTATTAGGAACTACTAATTCTTCATCTATTCCTATGATATTTCCGTAACCTTCACATTTTGGGCATGCACCATAAGGATTATTGAAGCTAAATAAATGAATATTTGGTTCTAAAAATGAAATTCCATCTAAATCAAATCGGTTGTTAAATTCAAATCTTTTTTCAGTGTTTAATGCTTTTAAAACACATTCACCTTTACCTTCATAAAATGCGGTTTGAATGGCATCGGCTAAACGATTGTAGAATTCATCTTCGTTTTTAACAACAATACGATCAACAATTAATTCAATAGTTGTAGCATTCTCAATTTTGTCTTTATTTTGAACGAATTCGTCTAAACGAATAGTTTCTCCATCAACTAAAACACGAGCGAAACCTTGTTGTAATAAAATATTTAGTTTGTCTACTAATGTTCGTCCGTTTTCAACGTGTATTGGTGCTAATAGTAACCATTTAGAATCTAAATCGAAAGATTTTACGGTTTCAATCACATCGGTAACGGTGTTCTTTTTTACTTCCTGACCAGAAATAGGAGAGAAGGTTTTACCAATGCGGGCGTATAAAAGTTTAAGATAATCGTAAATTTCTGTTGAAGTTCCTACAGTAGAACGCGCATTTGTAGTATTAACTTTTTGCTCAATAGCAATTGCTGGAGCAATACCTTTAATATATTCTACTTTTGGTTTGTCTAAACGACCTAAAAATTGACGCGCATAAGAAGATAAACTTTCTACATATCGACGTTGTCCTTCGGCATATAAAGTATCAAAAGCTAAACTCGATTTACCAGAACCCGATAATCCGGTGATTACGACTAATTTATTTCTTGGAATAGCAACATCAATATTCTTAAGATTATGAAGTTGTGCACCTTTTATAAGTATATTTTTTTTAGGCTCAAGTTTTAAAAATTCGGTTGTGTTCATAGTTTTTTGTAAGATTTGCAAATATAATCATTTATAAAAAGACAACCAGTACAATTTAATGCATGAATTAAATTTGAACAATTGATTTTGAAACAATATTTTTACATTCAAATTACCCTTAACCACATGAACTTTTATATAAAAAAAATTGTAAATCTAATTTTTCTTTTTTTTGGTATTGCTACTATTGCTCAGGAACTTCCGCCTATTGTAAAATATACTTCTAGTATATATGGTGCTGGAAATCAAAACTGGATGATTTCTGAAGACAAAAGTAATTTTATCTATTTTGCTAATAACGAAGGTTTGTTAGAATTTAATGGATCTAATTGGAATTTATATCCATCACCAAATGAAACCAGTATTAGATGTGTAAAAGTTGTAGGTGAAAGAGTTTACACGGGTTGTTATATGGAGTTTGGTTTTTGGAAAAGACAAGTAAACGGATTGTTACATTATACTTCGATAAGTAAAAATATAAAGGATAAATTAATTGAAGATGAACATTTTTGGAACATTATAACTGTAGATCATTGGGTTTTATTTCAATCTTTTAACAGAATTTATATTTACAATTCTAAAGATGGAAGTTTTAAATTTATAGATAATCATCCTTATTTATTTAAATGTTATAAAGTAGAAAACTCTATTTTTTTTCAAGCTGTTGGCGAAGGTTTGTATGAAATAGTAAATGGTAAACCGATTTTAGTTTCAAATGATTCGAGAATAATCAATAACAGAATTGTTGAGATTTTTAAAAGCGACGAAGGAATTTTACTTCAAACAGAAAGAGCTGGAATATTCAAATTAGAAAAAAATGTATTGTCAAAATATCATTTTATTTCGGAAGAAGAAATTGAGAAAAACACAATTTTTAGCGCTCAAAAATTATCGCATGGAGGTTTTGCATTAGGAACAATTTCTAACGGAGTTTATATTTTAGACGCAAAAGGGAAAGTTCAGTATCATATAACACAAACAACAGGAATTAGTAACAACACTATATTGTCTATAAAAGAAGATTCAAATCATAATTTATGGTTAGGATTAGATAATGGGATTGATTGTGTAAACTTACAATCGCCCATAAGAAAATATAAAGATGACAATGGTTATTTAGGAACTGTTTATGCTTCTATACAACATAATGGTAAAATTTATTTAGGAACCAACCAAGGTTTGTTCTACAGAAATAACAATGAAAAAGGTAAGTTTAATTTTATAAGTGGTACAAAAGGTCAAGTTTGGACGTTATTAGTAAATGATAATCAATTGTTTTGCGGGCACGATTTAGGAACTTTTATAGTAAATGATGATAAAGCCCAATTGATTTATAACGAATCTGGTACATGGGAATTTAATACACATCCTAATCATAAAGATATTTTAGTTCAAGGAAATTATAATGGTTTATCGGTTTTAGAGAAAACAAATGGAAATTGGCATTTTAGAAATAAAATTAAAGGTTTTGATATTTCTTCGCGATATTTTGAAATTACAAAAAATAATGTTGTTTACATTGGACACGAATATAAAGGATTAATAAAAGTCGAACTCAACAAAGAAGTTTCAGCTGTAACCAATTATTCAATTCTTCCGTCGCCTCAAAAAGGAAAAAACATCGGACTTGTAAAATATAATGGAATCATTTACTTTTTTGGTAAAGAAGGAGTTTACGCTTTAAATTCAAAAACCAATGTATTTGAAAAAGATATCTTTTTAAGTAAACTTGTAGCGCAAGGTGGTTATATTTCGGGTAAAGTTAGTATTGATAAATCTAATAAAATGTGGATTTTTACTAAAAATGCTATTTACTACATTACTTCAGTAAATTTCGATTCTCATTTTAAAATACATAAACTCTCAATTCCATTTTCAATAACAAGTCCAATGGCTGGTTTTGAAAATATTTCGCAAATTGGTAATAATGAATATTTAATAGGAAAAACAGACGGATATTTTATCATCAACTTATCTGATTTTAAAGTTAAAAAGCACCATTTAATTTTAAATGCAGTTGCGGTAAACCAATTAGAAAATGCTACGAAAAATATTTCGTTAACAAATGATAATACTTTGCATAATTCTGAAAACAATATTGTGTTCAATTATTCAATCCCAGAATACGATAAATTTATCGATGTTAAATATCAATATCAATTAGAAGGTTTTCAAGAGCAATGGAGTAATTGGAGTGATAAATCTGTAGCAAGTTTCAAAAATCTATCACCAGGAACTTACACTTTTAGAGTTAAAGCAAAAGTTGCCAATACAC
>JAIXHM010000115.1 GCA_030145825.1 Flavobacterium sp. | reverse complement strand
AAATGCAAAATGTGCAAAAATGAAAATATGCGAAGATGCAAAATGTGCAAAAATGAAAAATATGCCCAAAATGCAAAATATGTAAACACATGCAAAAATGAAACCTATTCAAAATATGCAAAAATGGGGCGGTTTATTAATTGCTGTTGGTGCTCTATTACCTTTACCTTTTGCTATGGCTTGTTTAGCAGCCGGAATGATTAGATTTTCGGAGCGTTACTTCTTTTTATTTGCTTCATTACGATTCTTACGATTTGTAATTTACGGTTATGCCATTTATTCAGCTTTATCATGATAAAAATTTTTAAAATTGTTGCCTTATTAGAAGGTGTATCTTTATTAGTATTATTTTCAAATATGTTGGTTACCAAAAATTTGAATTTAGATTTATATAAAACATTATTATTTCCTATTGGAATTACACACGGAATTTTATTCCTATTATACATTGCTTTGGCAACATTATTAAAATTTGAATTAAAGTGGGATTTTAAAAAATATTTTGTTATTTGTATATCATCAGTTCTTCCTTTTGGAACTTTTTATGTAGAAAAGAAATATTTAAAAGAAATTTAGATGAAATTATTTAATTGGGCAGATAAATTACTAATTGATCTTGGCGTAGGCGAAACTATTTCAGCCTATGTTAATTTATTGATTAATATTATCATTTTAGTAGTTATTGCTTACATATTAGATTATATATTTAAAAAAGTATTAATCATTATACTTGCTATAATAGCTGCTAAAACTAAATCTACTTTCGATGATTTTTTAGTAGCTAATAAAACTGCAAAATATATTGCCCATTTAATTCCATTACTTTTTATTTACAAAACGGTTCCTGTAATCTTAACTGATTTTACAAAATGGGAAAGTTTTTTTGAAAAAGGGATTAAAATTTATATCATTTTACTTTCGCTTTGGATTATTCGAAGTGTATTTAATGCTTTAAAAGATTACTTAAAGGAAAAACCACGATTTAGCGATAAACCTATTGACAGTTATATTCAAGTAATAATGATTTTACTTTGGATGTTTGGAATCTTTTCGTTTATTTCGATTCTATTTAATATAGAAAAAGTTACCTTTTTAACAGCTTTTGGTTCTATTTCAGCTATTATCATCTTAATATTTAGAGATACTATTTTAGGGTTTGTAGCCAGTATTTCTGTATCTGTTAATGATATGGTTCGAATTGGAGATTGGATCACTATGGAAAAATTTGGCGCAGACGGAGATGTTATTGAAATTAACTTAGCAACTGTAAAAGTTAGAAATTTCGATAACACAACTACCACCATTCCAACATATAGTTTAATCTCAGATAGTTTCAAGAATTGGAGAGGAATGTTAAATTCTGATGGTAGAAGAATTAAACGTCATATTCTTATAAAATCGAGTACTGTACGATTCATAAAAGACGAAGAATTAGATTATTTTAAATCAATTCAACATATTTCATCCTATATAGAACATAGACAAGCTGATATTAATAAATTCAACGAGAATAATAATATTGATAAATCGGTTATCGTTAATGGAAGAAACTTAACGAATCTGGGACTATTCAGAAAATATATAAACCAATACATAGTATCACATCCTGGAATTAATAAAGATATGATGATAATGGTTCGCCATTTACAACCTACAGAAATGGGAATTCCTCTAGAGATTTATTGTTTTTCAAAAGATAAAGTATGGAGTAACTATGAACATATTATGGCTGATATTTTTGATCATGTTATCGCTTCAGTAAACTATTTCGATTTAGAAATTAACGAAATATCAACATTTGGTAAAAATAATTAACATTTTTAGGTTTTTTTTTTTGGTTTGAAACAATTTGTCTATTTTCGCTAAAAATTATAAAAACTATAAAATGAAACAATTACTTAAAGTTTTTTCATTAGTTGCTTTAACCACTTGTACTGTTAATGCACAAGAGAATACTGAGAATTCATCAGAAAATGGAAACTATAACAAATGGTCAATTGACGTTAACGCTGGATTAAGCAAACCAACTGCTCCATTTTCGGTTAATTACTATGCTGCTAACACAAACTTTATTCATGGAGATTTAGGTGTTAGATACATGTTTAACAATAAATTCGGTTTAAAATTAGATTTTGGTTTAGATTCTTTCAAAAATAAATCAGAATCAAATAGCTTTGATGGAAAATACTACCGTTCAAGTTTACAAGGAGTTGTAAATTTAGGTAGAGTTTTAAGTTTCGAAGATTGGACACAAAGATTAAACCTTCAAGCTCATTCTGGTTTAGGATTTTCATTTATGACAAATGATAATTTTGATGGAAATGACGATATGACAAATTTTATTTTAGGTTTAACTGCTCAATATAAAATTTCTAATCGCGTTGCCCTAAACGCAGATTTTTCAATGATTAACAATGTTAACCAACAATATACTTTTGATGGTTACGAAGATCCTGCAGTAAAAGAAGATAGAGGTTTCAACAGTACGTTATATAACTTCTCATTAGGACTTTCTATTTATTTAGGTAAAAACAAAACTCATGCAGATTGGTATGTTGTTGATAAAGACGCTGAAAGATATGCTGCTTTAGAAAAAAGAGTTGCTGATCTTGAAGTTATGTTAAATGATACAGACCGTGATGGTGTGCCAGATTATTTAGATGTTGAACCAAACACTATGGCTGGTATTGATGTTGATACTAAAGGTAGAGGAATCGATTTAAATAAAAATGGAGTTCCAGATCAAATTGAAGATTATATCAACAAAATGAAAGGAAATAATGCTGCTGAAGGTACTTCTTTAGAAGAAATTATCAATGGTGGTTATGTAAATGTTTATTTCGATTTCAATTCAACACAACCTACAAATTCATCTTACGGAGCTATTAACTTTATTGTTAATTACTTAAAATCAAACAATGGAAAATCAGTTGATGTTGTAGGATATGCTGATGAAATTGGTGATTCAGATTATAACAAAAATTTATCTGGTGCTCGTGCTGAAGCAGTTAAAGCTATAATTGTTAAAGCTGGTATTGACGCTAACAGAATGGTTATTAAACCACAAGGTGAAGATAACTCAGTTGATGTAAAATCTGAAGCTGCTAGAAAATTAGTTAGAAGAGTAACTTTCAAATTGAATTAATATATTAACAATTAATTCTTAATAACTTTTATAACCTCTGAGCAATCAGGGGTTATTTTTTTTCTAACTTTAAGTAAATCAAAATGCTACTGCTATGAAAACTAAAGATGAAGCAATTTTAGAAATTCGTGGTGAATCTATTGGAGATGTTTTTGAAACTTCTACGCTAGAAGAAAAATTCCAAAATCAAACTTTGCGTCCTATTTTAAAATTTCAAAACGATTTGTTTATTGAGGTTTTTAAAAATTATGCAACTAAACAAAAAGGAGTTTTTTTTAGTTTATCGCCGGAAAAGAAAATGCAGTATATCGAAAATTCAATTCAGCGCG
Source organism: Flavobacterium sp. (assembly GCA_030145825.1). Lineage (GTDB taxonomy): Bacteria > Bacteroidota > Bacteroidia > Flavobacteriales > Flavobacteriaceae > Flavobacterium. Next base: position 4,737 of record JAIXHM010000115.1, on the reverse strand, counting down.
ATATAAAGTTTAGAAATTCTTTGAAAGGAATTATTATTGGAATGTTTACTATTTCAGAATACAAAGAATATATTCTAAATTCATCAAACTTAAACAAAAGAATGATGAATTTATTAATAGAACGCTTAAAAAGTCAAATACAACTTTTTGAAGAAATTTTTTAATACAAACTTTCTCCGTTAAGATCTGTTGTTAAGACAGCACTCATATAATCAAAGAATGGTCGCATCGCTGCAAAAGTAGCTAAAATCTCTTTTGGAAAATCTTTAGATAAAACTTCTTTATTTGTAAAACTTCTCATTACTAAATACTGTTTTTTCTTAATCAAATCAATATCCGGATGGGTTTTATCAAATCCTTTTGGAGCTGTTACTAACTCCTCTCCTTTTAATTCTCCAAAGAAATTTTTAAACACTTGAGAATTGATAATCTCTCTAAATTCAGAAGCATCAATTTCTAACTCTTTTCTAATTCTCAATAAATCCTCTTTATTTGGATCCCAAAATCCACCACCAATAAAACTGTTATTATTTTCTATGTGTAAATAATAACCTCCACGCAACATTGGTTTTGTTCTTCTATAATCGGCGCTAAAATGAGATTTATAAGGAGTTTTATCTTTAGAAAAACGAACATCGCGGTAAATTCTAAAAACATTTACTTTTTCGATGCTATCTACTTTTCCTAGTTCAAAACCAATTTCATTAAAAAACTCCTTTGCCTTTTTTTGTACATTTTCAAAAGTAGGTTTATTAATTGTAAACCAATCTTTATTATTGTTTTCTTTTAAATTCTTTAAAAAATCAAAAATATCCTGAGTTATCATTTTTATTTTAAAGTTACAAATTAAAATAATGCATTTAATAATAATTGTGCCGTTGCTTCATTAGTAGCTAGCGGTACGTTGTGCACGTCACAAATTCTAATCAACATATTAATATCTGGTTCATGCGGATGACTTGAACCTGGATCTTTAAAGAATAAAACCATTTTTGTTTTACCTTCAGCTACTCTAGCTGCAATTTGCGCATCGCCTCCAAGTGGACCTGAAAGCATTTTTTTAACTTTAATTCCTATTTTTTCTACTTTACCACCAGTTGTTCCTGTTGCAATAATTTTAATATTCTCTTTGATTAAGAAATGTTTATTTTTATTTATAAACTGAACCATTTCAGCTTTTTTTCCGTCGTGAGCAATAATTGCTAATTCAAACTTTTCCATAAAAATTAGTTATGTACTAAATATAAAAAATCCCGATTAAAAAATCGGGATTTCATTTACTTATTTATTTAAAACATGATATTCAATTAATCCGTCAATTGGTCTCCTTAAAACATTACCAATCTTTATTCCATGATTGCTTAAGATAATTTCTAGTTCATCTTTCAAATAAAATGCTATAGAGCCGATGAAATGAACGGGAACTTCCTTATAATTATCAAACTGTTTTATATAATTTTCAACAAAAGATTCCATTTCTTTCTTAATAATAGCTTGACAAAATTCTGAATCTTTATGTCTAATTAAAAATTTTGCAAAAGTTGCTAAGTAGGCATTTGGATTTGGTTCTTTATATAATTTATTTTTAACAAAATCAGCATCAACATTAAATTCAGTTTCAAATTCTTTTGCTAAATCTTCGGGCATTTTATTAAAAAAGTAACCTCTTAATAAATGACGTCCAAAACGATTACCACTGGCATCATCCATAGCAATATAACCTAATGATTGTACTTTTTGATGCAAAACTTTTCCGTCAAAAAAGCTACAATTTGAACCAGTTCCTAGAATACAAACAATTGCTTCTGTATTTTTTGGAGTTGTTGCGTAAACTGCTGCATAAGTGTCTTCATTTACTGAAACCGTAGCATTTACAAAGTATTCTTTAAAGATATTGGTTAAAAAATCTTTCATTCTATCAGTGCCACAACCAGCACCATAAAAGAATAAATTTTTTGCTTTATTTTTATTATGAGAAATATCAAACTTATCGTTTAATCTTTTTATTACTTCATCTTTAGTTAAAACCTCAGGATTTAAACCTAGTGACTGAGTAGTAAATAAAACTTTACCTTCATCGTTTATGGCAATCCAATCAGCTTTAGTCGATCCGCTATCTACAAGTAATTTCATTTTACTTAGGGTTAGTTATAAAAAATCCTCAAATAACTAATAAAATTATTTGAGGATACTTGTCTAATTAATTAACTGAAGCAATGTGAACTGCTAAATCAATTAATTTACTTGAATAACCATATTCGTTATCATACCAAGAAACTAATTTGAAGAAAGTTGAACTTAAACCAATACCTGCTTTAGCGTCAACGATTGAAGTTCTTGAATCTCCCACAAAATCTTGAGAAACTACTAAATCTTCAGTATATCCTAAAACTCCCTTCATTGAAGTTTCAGAAGCTTGTTTTAAAACTGCCATGATTTCATCATAAGTAGTTTCTTTTTCTAATCTTACCGTTAAATCTACTACAGAAACGTCTACAGTTGGTACTCGCATAGACATACCAGTTAATTTTCCATTTAATTCTGGAATAACTTGTCCTACAGCTTTAGCTGCACCAGTTGAAGATGGAATAATATTTACAGAAGCTGCACGACCACCTCTCCAGTCTTTTCTTGAAGGACCATCAGCTACCATTTGAGTTGAAGTACTTGCGTGAACTGTAGTCATTAAACCTTCAATAATTCCAAAATTATCGTGAACTACTTTTGCTAATGGAGCTAAACAGTTTGTTGTACAAGAAGCATTAGATACAATTACATCTTCTGCAGTAACTTTATCATGATTTACTCCCATTACAAACATTGGAGCATCAGCAGATGGAGCAGAAATAATTACTTTTTTTGCACCACCAGCAATGTGAGCTTTTGCAGTTTCTTTGGTTGTAAAGAAACCGGTACATTCTGCAACGATATCAACATCTACAGTTGCATCATCCCATTTAATTTGTGCAGGATCTCTTTCTGCTGTAACACGTATAAATCTGTCGTTTACATATAACTTACCTTCTTTAACTTCAACTTTTCCGTTGAATCTTCCGTGCACTGAATCGTATTTTAATAAATATGCTAAATGTTCTACATCTAATAAATCGTTAATAGCTACAACTTCAACATTATCTCTATTCATTGATTCTCTAAAAACAATACGGCCAATTCTTCCGAAACCGTTTATACCTAATTTTACTTTTGACATATATATTTATCTTTTAGTTTGTTTGTTTATGAATTAAATTGTCATTATGTCGGATACTCGTAATAATTCTTTATCAATTTCTGAACTTCCTTTAATAGCTTGTTCAAGAGGAGTTAAACTTACTTTATCGTTTAATAAACCAACCATGTAATTTGTTTTTCCTTCCAATAAAGATTCAACAGCTTTCACTCCTAACCTAGATGCTAAAACTCTATCAAAACATGATGGAGATCCTCCACGTTGCATATGTCCTAGCACAGAGACACGAACATCATATTCTGGCATGTTTTCTTCCACATATTCTTTTAATTCGAAGACGTTCTTACCTATTTTATCTCCTTCAGCTACTACAACTATACTTGAAGATTTACCTGATTCTTTACTTCGTTGTAACGAATCCAATAAACGTTCTAAACCTAAATCTTCTTCAGGAATTAAAATTTCTTCCGCACCTGCACCTATCCCTGTATTCAGAGCAATGTGACCAGCATCTCGTCCCATTACTTCTACAAAGAATAAACGATTGTGTGAACTTGCAGTATCTCTAATTTTATCGATTGCCTCAACAACTGTATTTAAAGCGGTATCATAACCTAGTGTATGACTTGTTCCATATATATCGTTATCAATAGTTCCTGGGATTCCCATAACAGGGATACCAAATTCTTTATTAAAAATTTCAGCACCAGTAAAAGAACCATCTCCACCAATTACAACTAAAGCCTGAACTCCTTGATTTTTTAAATTTTCATAAGCTTTTTTTCTACCTTCAGCGGTCATAAATTCTTTCGAACGTGCCGATTTTAATACCGTTCCACCTTTATTGATAATATCTTTTACAGAACGAGGTCCCATCTCTTTGAAATCATTTTCAATCATACCTTGATAACCTCTATAAACACCTATACATTCCACATTATGATATGCACAAGTTCTTACTACTGAGCGTATTGCAGCATTCATTCCTGGAGCATCACCTCCAGATGTCAAAACCGCAATTTTTGATATTTTATTAGTCATATTTTTATTTATTATTGTAAATTTAGTAAAGGAATTTGAGAAAATCATAAGATTCTCTTTTAAAATAAATTATTAATGAAATTCAAACGATTTCGTTGATAACTTTCTAAAAAATGAGTGAAAATTACTCTATTTCAGGAATTCTTTGTTGTTCGTTTTCGTTTAAGTCAGACGATTTTTTGTGTTTACGATCGTTTATAAAGTTGATGTATTCTGGTGAGAATTCTGAATCGGGTAAATCGTCGGAATTTGAACTATTATCGGTTTGTTGTTTCTTTTTAGGAAAAATATTCTGAATAAACTCTTTTAAATTGTCAAAATCTACAGAGTAAGTAATACCTAAACCTTGTGTGTAACCAATACCTTCACCTATGTAATTGATATCATTTTCTCGATTAAAAATGTCAACTTTTGAGATAGTGACCATCTGTTCGATCTTTAGAAAAAATCCAAAAATGGTCCACCGTCAATAAAAATGCTAAAAAAGGTGTAATTTTGCACCTTAA
>JAIXHM010000114.1 GCA_030145825.1 Flavobacterium sp. | reverse complement strand
CATGAAACTAGAGCTGTTCAATTTAAACATTCTAAAACAAAAGATCCCCAAGACACAAAGTATAATGATACTACTTTTAACCCTACTGAAAACAGAGTTAGAATCAATAAAATTGAAGGAGACACCGATTACTTTCAATTCAATACAGATTATGTAAATCCACTTACTGAAACTTCAAAACTTGAATTAGGAATTGAAACAAGACTTCAAAAAACATCTAGTGATTTTCAAAATATTGATAACTCTGGAACATCATTAAGCAATTTCAATTTCGATAGAAATATTTATTCTGCTTATTTTAACTTAGGAAAACAAATAGGAAAATGGAGCGGACAAATTGGCGCTCGTTTTGAGTATTTTGATTTAAACGCAAATTTTAATCCGCCTTCTCAAAATGTATCTGATGATTTATTTACTGTTTATCCATCAGCATTTATTACTTATACTAAAAACGAGAAAAACTCTTTTAACTTTAATTATTCAAGAAGAGTTGATCGTCCAAGTATTGGTCAATTGAATCCTATTAGAGAATGGACAACTCCATTATTAGAATCGAGAGGGAATCCAGATTTAGTTCCACAGTTTACAAACTCATTTGAAGTAAATTATACACGAAAAATGAAAATTGGTTCTATTACAAGTGGCGTATTCTATAGATTAATTAACGATGAAATTTCGAGAGTTGTTTTTAATGATCCAAACAATCCAAACAGAAATATTTTATCTTACGATAACTTCAACAACAATAATGCCTTTGGAATTGAGTCATCGGCTAATTTAAAATTTGCAAAATGGTGGTCGGTTAACACAAGTGCTGATGTTTATTTTAGAACGGTAAAAGGAACTGTTCAAAACGGAAATACTGGTGCTTTTGAAAATGGCGAAGCTGATGTAACTGCTTTCAATTTTAGAATGAATAACAACTTTATAGCAACTCAAAATTTACGTTTTCAATTGTTCGGATTTTATAGAGGACGAGATATGAGTTTACAATTCGAAAGAAAAGAAATGTATAAAATAGACGTTGGTACAAGTTATAATTTTGCAAAAGGAAAAGGAACAATTACAGCTCGTTTAAATGACGTGTTTGATAACATGCGTTTCGCATTTGATGGTGGTATTCCTTACCGTCAATATGGTGCTTTTTATTGGGAAAACCAGACCTTTTATGTTGGAGTAAACTATCGTTTTGGTGGCGGAAAGAACAGAGCTTTATCGAGAAAACAACGCGATCTAAATGAAACACAAAGTAGTGGCGGAATGTTTTAATTTTAGTAATTAGTTGTTAGTGATTAGTTAATAGTAAAAACGCTCTGAAAATTCAGAGCGTTTATTTATTCTTTAATTTTAAAAAAACACATTTATAATCATTTGTCATTCCGACGTAAGGAGGAATCTCATAATTCATGTTTTGTGATTTATTTCATCTGTTCGCTGTCGCTCGAGTCTCTTCGTTCCTCATCGAAATAACAGATTAAGTGGTTTTTCGGAGTGCTTTTTATCTTTAATCTATTTTCTATTCTCTTCTTTTCTCTTACTACCATCTAATTATAGCGCTTCCCCAAGTAAACCCTGAACCAAAAGCAGCTAAAACCACTAAATCGCCTTCTTTAATTTTACCTTGTTCCCAAGCTTCTGTTAATGCAATAGGAATTGAAGCAGCCGTTGTGTTACCATACTTCATAATATTATTATAAACTTGGTCATCCGTTAATTTAAACTTTTGTTGGATAAACTGTGAAATTCTCAAATTCGCTTGATGCGGAATCAACATATTAATGTCGGAAACTTGGAGATTATTAGCCTGTAAACCTTCCATTATTACTTCACTAAAACGAACTACTGCATTTTTAAACACAAATTGTCCGTTCATGTATGGATAATAACTTTCATCATCAGGATTGTTATCTTTAATAATATCGGTTACCCAACGTTTTCCCATTCCTGGAGCAATTAAAGATAATTCTTCTGCATGTTGCCCTTCAGAATGTAAATGTGTAGAAAGTACACCTTTTGTTGTATCTTCCGTTCTAGATAAAACCGCAGCTCCTGCTCCATCTCCAAAGATGACAGAAACACCTCTACCACGAGTTGTAAAATCTAAACCTCGTGAATGTACTTCTGAACCAATTACCAAAACATTTTTATACATTCCTGTTTTAATAAATTGGTCTGCAACTGAAATTCCGTAAACAAAACCAGAACATTGATTACGAATATCTAAAGCTCCTACGGTTTTTAAACCTAAATCGCGTTGTACTAAAACACCTGGACCAGGAAAATAATAATCGGGACTTAAAGTAGCAAAAACAATAAAATCGATATCTTCTTTTGCAACTCCAGAACGCTCAATTGCCATTTCGGCTGCTTTTACTCCCATTGAAGTTGTAGTTTCTTCAGGAGAATTTACATGTCTACGTTCTTGAATACCTGTTCTTTCTTGAATCCATTCGTCATTAGTATCCATTATCTTCGACAAATCATCGTTTGTCACAACATTATTAGGAACATAATATCCTAAACCCGATATTTTTGAATGATACATAAATTTAATTTAGTTTGTTAGAGCAAATTTAATAAATTCTTAAAAAATGTAATTCCTAAATTAAAAATTACTATTTAAAGATAGAAATACTTTTTGCAGTTTACTTAATTCTTTATCCGATGTAAAATACACTAAATGACCCTTAAAACTTCCTTCAATTAAAAAATGGTTCCCTTTAAAATAATTATTTTTTACCTCTACTTCTATTTCTGATTTTTCTACAATTTCAAATTCGTGAGGATAAACCAACCTGTTTTCACCGTTTATTTCAATTTCGGAAATATCGTCGAATAAAGAAGCAACATATTTATTTAGCTTTGAATTATAAACTGAAAAAGTATCTCCTTTCATTACTTGCTTACCATCATTCATAACTAATATTTCGTCAGTGAATGAAAGTGAATCGTTAACATCGTGAGTAGCGATAATACAAGTAATATTTTTCGACTTTAAATAATTGAAAATATTTCTACGAAGACTATTTTTTCTAAAGTTATCAATATGACTAAAAGGCTCGTCTAATAAGAGAAGTTCTGGTTCTTTTGCCAAAACTTTTGCCAGAGCAACGCGTTGCATTTGTCCGCCACTTAAATATTTTGCTTTTACATTGTAAAACTCTTCCATTTCAACAACTTTAAGCAACTCTTCTACTCTAGCTCTTTTTTGTTCAGGATAAAAATTTGATAAATACTTACCTACATTTTCAGCTACTGTTATGTAAGGCATTAAATCAAAGTCTTGAGCTAAATATTTCATTTGTGGCATTCCTGGAACCAAATTAAACTTTGGACCTGTTACAAGCACATCTTTCCAGTGAATACTTCCTGAATTCAAATCTGCTAATCCGTAAATCAATTTTAAAAGTGTACTTTTTCCACATCCACTTTCGCCTATAATTGCAAGAATATTTCCTTGATTCAGTTCAAAGTTTATACCTTTTAGTATGTCAGAATTAGATTCTAAATACCTAAAATTTATCTTATCTATTTTTAACATTTTGTAAAAAAAAAACAAAATTAAGAACAATAGTTTACACTTGAATAGAATATTTACTATATTGCGCCTCCCAAATCAATAATTTAACTTATGAAATTTAATTTTGTTAAGAAAGCACTTATCGCATTTTCTTTTATAGCAACTTCTTTTGTGAGCGCACAAGAATATGGTGTTGAATTAAACTATGGTTTAAATGGCGTTTTTGAACCAAGCATTAATGAAGTTTCTCACTTTGGTGGAGGATTTTTCTATAATTTTGATGAAACTTATGGTGCTAAAATCGACTTCGGTTCGGACAAATACCGTGTTAATAATGAATTATTTGGAAAAGAAACTGGTGTAAACTCTACAAGAGTTTCATTACAAGGTACAGCTAATGTTTCAACTATTTTTAGTAGAGCAAGTAGCTATGATTTTTTCAATTTAATCGCTCATGCTGGTGCTGGTTATACAAGAATTAGTTCTACAGAAGGTGGAAAAGCTGACAATGTCGTAAATATTATTGGTGGTCTTACTCCTAGATTTAGAGTTACAGATAATTTCTTTTTAACATTAGACACTTCAGTTATTTTTAATATTTCGCAACATTACAACTTCGACGGAAGTCTTTCATACACTGATACTGTAAATTCATTTACTGGCATTACTTATAACGTTTCTGCTGGTATTGTTTATAAAATTAGTAGTTTCTAAAAAATAAACCAACCCAAAACTATCTATATAGAAATCCTTCTTCGATATACTGAAGAAGGATTTTTTTATGTCAATTTGTCACCAAAATTAATTTGGTATTCTATTTGAAAAAATCATTTCCAAATTATGTCTAATCAAAAAATACAACAATATGTCAAGTGGAAAAATTAACGTTTCAGTAGAAAACATCTTTCCTTTAATTAAGAAATTTTTATACAGTGACCACGAAATTTTTCTTCGTGAACTAGTATCAAATGCTACCGATGCTACTTTAAAATTAAAACATTTAACAAGCATTGGCGAAGCAAAAGTAGAATATGGGAATCCTATAATTGAAGTTAAAATCGATAAAGAAGGTAAAAAACTTCATATTATTGACCAAGGTTTAGGAATGACGGCTGAAGAAGTAGAAAAATACATCAACCAAATTGCTTTTTCTGGTGCCGAAGAATTTTTGGAAAAATATAAAGATACTGCCAAAGATTCAGGCGTAATTGGTCATTTTGGTTTAGGATTTTACTCTGCTTTTATGGTAGCGAGTAAAGTTGAAATTATAACTAAATCATTTAAAGACGAGCCTGCAGCACACTGGACTTGCGACGGTAGCCCAGAATTTACACTAGAAACTGCCGATAAAACAGAACGCGGAACAGAAATCGTGCTTCACATTGCAGAAGATTCGTTAGAATTTTTAGAAGAAGGTAAAATTCGTGAATTATTGACTAAGTATAATAAATTCATGCCTATTCCAATTAAATTTGGCACTAAAAAAGAAGCGTTACCAAGACCTGAAAACGCAGGCGATGATTATAAAACTGAATATGTTGAAGTAGACAACATCATCAATAATCCAAATCCGGCTTGGACGAAACAACCTTCTGATTTATCGGATGAAGATTATAAAAACTTTTACCGCGAATTGTATCCAATGCAATTTGACGAACCATTATTCAACATTCATTTAAACGTTGATTATCCGTTCAATTTAACTGGAATTTTGTATTTCCCTAAATTATCGAATGATTTACAAATTCAGAAAGATAAAATCCAGTTGTACCAAAATCAAGTTTTTGTAACCGATAATGTAGAAGGAATTGTTCCAGAATTCTTAACGATGTTAAAAGGTGTAATCGATTCGCCAGATATTCCGTTGAACGTTTCTCGTTCGTATTTACAAGCGGATGGAAATGTGAAAAAGATTTCGAATTATATTACGCGTAAAGTTTCCGATAAATTAAAATCGCTTTTCAACGAAAATAGAGCAGATTTTGAACAAAAATGGAACGACATTAAAATTGTTTTGGAATACGGAATGCTTTCGGAAGCTAAATTCTATGAAAAAGCAGGCGATTTTGCATTGTATCCTACAACCGAAAATAAATATTATACTTTAGCTGAACTTAAAGAAGCTCTAACTGCAACGCAAACCGATAAAGACGGAAATTTAGTTGTATTATATGCTTCTAACGTAGAATTACAACACAGTTATATTGAAGCAGCAAAAGAGAAAGGTTACGAAGTTTTATTATTAGATTCGCCAATTGTTTCGCACCTAATTCAAAAATTGGAAGCAGATAACGAAAAGCTCTCATTTGTTCGTGTGGATGCAGATCACGTTGACAATTTGATTAAGAAAGAAGAAGAACAAATTTCAAGACTTTCAGAAGACGAAAAAACAAAACTGAAAGAAGTTATTGAAGTTGTGGTTCCAAAAGAAAAATACAGTGTACAATTAGAATCGATGGATAGTAAAGCAGCTCCGTTTATCATTACACAACCAGAATTCATGCGTAGAATGAAAGAAATGAGCGCAACTGGTGGTGGTGGAATGTTTGGAATGGGGAACTTCCCGGAAATGTACAATTTAGTGGTGAATACTAATTCTGATTTGGCTACTTCTATCTTAAACGTAGAGAATGAAACTGAAAAATCGGCTTTAGTAAAACAAGCTTTAGATTTAGCAAAATTATCTCAAGGTTTATTAAAAGGTGAAGAATTAACGGCTTTTGTAAAACGTAGTTTTGAAACTTTGAAATAAAACGAAATAAGAATAAACAAGAATCCCGCTCAATGAAGCGGGATTTTTATTTTAAACTATAGTGTAAATCATAAAGTAGTGCGAAATACTTCCGCTTAACACAAACAAATGCCAAATAAAATGTCCGTACGGAATTCGTTTAGAAGCATAAAATATAGTTCCCAAAGTGTATAAAGCTCCGCCAATTGCCATAAATACTAAACTTTCTACAGAAAGCAAATGAATCAATTCTTTGGCTTGGGCTACCACCAACCATCCCATTCCTAAATAAAGAAACAAAGACAGCTTTTCGACTTTTCCGGTTAAAAACAATTTCATAACCAAGCCAACAGTAGCAATACTCCATACAATAAAAAATAACATCCATCCCGAGGTTTGTTCCAAAGTAACCAAACAAATGGGCGTGTAGGTTCCGGCTATAAGCAAGAAAATTCCAATATGATCAAAAATTCGTGCTTTTTGTTTTTTAACTTCATGAGAAATGGCGTGATACACTGTGGAAGCCGTATATAAGGCAATTACACAGAAACCATAAATCCAAATACTCATGGTACTGAAACTATTGAGTTCTCTATTTTTAAGTAAAAGAAAAACCAAACCTACAATTCCCAAAACAATTCCGGAAGCGTGCGAAACTGTGTTTAAAAACTCCTCTTTATTATTTATTTTCAACTTCATAACTCAAAATTTATTCTTAACTAAAGGTACTAAAACCGTACCATATTACTTTCAAAAAAAATAATTTTAACAATGTAAATTTAACTTTAGAATTCAGATATTTCGTCTATAAAAATCAAACAACATTTTCTTTATTTTACTAACTTCATGATAAAGAATAAAACTGTTTTTGTAATTTTACTTTCAAGAAATTTATATTTATTTTCATAATAAATTTAAAGAATATTTATTGATACTTTAAAAAATGAATTTACAGCCTACACTTTCAAATGAATTTGTAACTTTGATTCCCTTAGTAAAAGAAGATTTTGAAGCTTTATTTAAAATTGCTTCAGACAAATTGCTTTGGGAACAACATCCAAATAACGATCGTTATAAAAAGGAAGTTTTTGAAGATTTTTTTAAAAATGCAATTGATTCAAAAGGAGCTTTTACTATTTTCGAAAAAACAACAAATACAGTTGTAGGTTCAACAAGGTTCTATGATTTAAATGAAGGATCAAAATCTGTATTTATAGGTTTTACTTTTATTGATAGAAAATTTTGGGGTTCTTCTTTAAATGGAATAGTAAAAAAATTAATGATTGATTATGCTTTCCAATTTGTAGATAGTATTAAATTTCATGTTGGTGAAACAAATTATCGCTCTCAAAAAGCAGTAGAAAAACTTGGTGCTTTAAAAATTGGAACTATTCAAAAAGAAAATTCAGAAATTGTAAATTGGATTTACGAACTAAAGAAAATATCATGACATTATCACTAGAAACACCAGCATTATTATTTTCGGCAACTTCGTTGATTTTATTAGCTTATACAAACAGATTCTTAACTATAGCCCAAATTGTTAGAAGTTTAAAGAAAAATTACGACGAAGAACATAATAAAAGTATTCTATTAGAAATTAAAAACTTAAACTTAAGACTAATTTTAATTCGCTATATGCAATTATTTGGAGTATTGTGTTTGTTTGTTTCGGTATTTGCCATGCTCATGCTTTTCATCAATCAACAATTAGCAGGAATTTATTTATTTGGTTTATCAATGCTGTGTCTTTTAGTTTCACTTGGTCTATCAATGTGGGAAATTAGTATTTCTGTAAGAGCTTTAAGAATTCATCTTGAAGATTTAAAGTAATATCATATTATTTTTGGAACTTCTAAATACATAATTCTAAAATCTAAATAGTAACTTTGCGCCCCTTTTAAAATTCACAAAATGTAAAACAACAAATTAATTAAAGGAGTTGAGAGTGTAGGTTTAGGAGCAACAAGGT
>JAIXHM010000113.1 GCA_030145825.1 Flavobacterium sp. | reverse complement strand
AAAGAAACCATTCAATAGGGATTATTACCTAAAATTATGGCATATGCAGGTTCAATTTCTTTAGAAATAACTTGGCGTGCAGAAGGAAAAGATTTAGAAAAACACGAGCAAAAGCAAGTAAAATTATCTGATTTTAGAAATATTGAGAAAGCATTAAATGATGGTTGGGTAATTACTTTTCCACAAGGAACTACGCGTTCATTTAAACCTGTGCGTAAAGGAACTGCTCACATTATTTTGCATCATAAACCCATAGTTGTTCCTATTGTAATTGATGGTTTTCGTCGATCGTTTGATAGAAAAGGATTACGAATTAAGAAAAAAGGTATTTTGCAATCTTTTGTAATTAAAGAACCTCTTCAAATTGATTATGAAACCGAAACGGTTGATAGTTTAGTTGAAAAAATTGAATTTGCAATTGAACAACATCCTTCTCTTTTAAAAGTTATTCCAACAGAAGTTTTAGAAGAACAAGCGAAATTAGATCAAGAGAGACAATGGAGATATTAAAAAAAAGAGGCGATTTTAAATCGCCTCTTTTTTATTTTACTGGTTCTACTTTATAACCTTGTTTTCGTAAGAGCTTTATAACACCTTCTTCTCCTGCTAAATGAGCTGCACCAACACCAAAAAAAGTAGGTTTTTCTTTCATGGCTTTTTCCATTACTGGAATCCACTTTTTGTTTCGATCATTCAAAATAACTTCGTTAAATTGTGCATTTTCTTCATTACTGTTGGCATACATTTGCTCGATATCTTCAGCTAAATAAATTTTAGCCATTTGTTTAGCTTCATTTTTTAGTGTTGTATCATCTTTCTTTGTTAATTCTAATAATTCAAGAAGTTGTTCTCGATTACTATAATTATCAATCACCGCGTTGTGTGCTTCATTTGATTCTAAACCAAAAGTAAGTTCATTTTGCTCTTTTGTAATCTTCACAAGTTGACTTTCAATAGATTCAGCATCACATTCTAAGAAAAAAGGATAAAGCAAATAAGAAATATTTATAGGTTTCACATTGTTTAATAATTCAAGAGAAACACTCATGTATTTTTTTAGAAATTCATCTAACTTTAAATATTCTTCTTCTGTTAGTAAACCTTTAATGGTTTGATTTTCTTCCATGTAAAAATCTTCACTAGCATTCAAAATACTGCTTTCATTTGTTAAATCAATTTCTAAATAAAGCTGGGATGTTTTATCGAGTGCTCGTAATGTTTTTGGACTTAAAGTTGGATCACAAATTAAATGCATGGTTCCTAAAACATAAGAAGGTTTTTTTAATCCATTACCAGTAATTTTCCACAATAAACTATTTTCTAATTTTTGAGCATTTCCAATACTACAAAGTAGTAATAGCATTAAAAGTATAATAAACTGGCTAAATTTTATGATAACTTGAACCATATAATTCAAAAATTAACTTATAAATCAATTTTCTTTAATTCGTTATAATTGCTTAATAATCGTTTTAATAAAATTCCGTAGAGTAAACGATAAAACAACCAAATTAAGAATAAGAATACAAAACTTACTACTGCATAAAACAAAAATGCAATTACATAAAAAGTAGTTTCGTTCATGTTCTGAGTGACTTGGTCTACTAATTTTTGGATATTAGGATCGTATATAAATTGGAAGGTAAAAACAAGAATTAAAAGCACAAATGTCATTCCTAAGTTATACCAAACGTAGTATTTAACCATTTGTCTTGTATTGATAATGTTTTTCATTAAACTCTTTACACTATCAGTAGTATTAATGGTTTTGTAATTTTTATAGAATAAATATATAAAACAAGCAATCACGGCATAATTAAAAAAACTAATTATTGACATTGCAGTTTTTAAATGATACATTTCGAGCGTTTTTAAATATTTCTCATCTGATGTAAAAAAGTTTAAAACACTCCAAAATAAAATCTCCAAAATACTAATAATTAAAATCCACTTCACAATGGAAGAAGAACGTTTGTGTAGCATTCTGTAAATTTGCTTTTCGCTAACTTGATTAAAAGAATTTTCTTTATTCTTCCAATCGCGCTTTAATATTTCTAATTCATCCATAAACTTACGGATTTAATATTTTTTTTAATTTTCCTTTTACTCTATTCATTTTTACACGAGCATTAACTTCACTTATTCCTAAAGTTTCAGATATTTCATTATAATCTTTATCTTCTAAGTACAAGAAAATAAGTGCTTTTTCAATATCGTTAAGCTCGTTTATTGCGCCATATAACAATTTTAATTGTTCTTCTTCTTCAAAATTGTATTCTTCCTGTTTAATCTTATGATAGGTACTATCAAATTCGATAGTGTCAAAAGTTTTTTTCTTTTTTCTATAAAGTGTAATGGCAGTATTTAATCCAACACGATATGCCCAAGTTGTAAATTTAGAATCACCTCTAAAGTTAGGATAGGCTTTCCAAAGTTGAATTGTAATTTCCTGAAATAAATCGTTATGCGAATCTTCATCAGAAGTATATAACCGACAAATCTTGTGGATTATATTCTGATTTTCTTGTAATTGCTTTACAAATTCTGCTTCTGAAGATGATTTCATATGGCTATAAGTAGTCGATAATCGTTTTTCGTTACAAAAAAAATTACGAATTGAAAATTACGAATTACAAATTAACGAATCAACAAATTTTCAAATCAAAATCGTATCTTTGAAAGTACTAATCAGTATTACAAAATGAACATACCTCAATGTAGTTTTCCACGTGTAGTTATTATAGGTGGAGGATTTGCTGGAATAACTTTAGCCAAGAAACTTAAGAACAAACAACTTCAAGTAGTACTTCTAGATAAACATAATTATCACAACTTTCAACCTTTAATGTACCAAGTTGCAACTGGCGGTTTGGAACCTGATTCTATTGCCTATCCTATTCGAAAAGTTGTTCAAGAATATAATGATTTTTATTTTCGTTTAGCAGATGTTACTGAAATCGATACAAAAACCAAAAAGGTTGTTGCTGATATAGGCGAATTGAAATACGATTATTTAGTTATTGCAACGGGTTCTAAAACCAATTTCTTTGGTAACAAGGAAATGGAACGCAATGCAATGGCGATGAAAACTATTCCACAATCATTAAATATTCGTAGTTTAATCTTAGAAAATTTTGAACAAGCGTTGCTGACGAATGATATTAACGAACGACACAGTTTAATGAATTTCGTTTTAGTCGGTGGCGGACCAACAGGCGTTGAGTTGGCAGGTGCTTTAGCTGAGATGAAAAAAGCCATTTTACCCAAAGATTATCCAGATTTAGATATTCGTAAAATGGAAATCAACTTAATTCAGAGTGGCGATCGCATTTTGAATACGATGAGTGAAAATGCCTCTGAAAAAGCTGAAAAATTCTTGATTGATTTAGGCGTTGAAGTGTGGAAAAATGTTCGCGTAACGGGTTATGACGGAAAAGTAGTAACTACAAATTCTGATTTAAAATTTGAAACAGCGACTGTAATTTGGACGGCTGGCGTACAAGGTGCTTTAGTGGCAGGTTTAGATGGTCATGCTTTAGTTGAGCGTGCCGATAGAATTAAAGTAAATGCCTATAACCAAGTGGAAGGTTATAACGATATTTTTGCTATTGGCGATATTGCATTAATGTCTTCTGAAGAATATCCTCAAGGACATCCTATGATGGCACAACCTGCTATGCAACAAGGCCGACATCTAGCACAAAATATTATTCGTTTGGTAAACAAAAAAGAAATGAAACCTTTTAATTATAACGATAAAGGTTCTATGGCTACTATTGGACGTAATAAAGCAGTTGTTGATTTACCTAAGTTTCAATTTAGTGGCGTTTTTGCATGGTTTGTATGGATGTTTGTGCATTTATTTTCGTTAATCGGATTTAAAAACAAAGCCGTGGTTTTCTTGAATTGGGTTTACAATTATATTCGTTTCGATAGAGAAGCACGTTTGATTATTCGTCCGTATAAGAAAAAACAAGTGGCAAGTTTTACTACGGATGAGATATGATTTAGTGAAAAGTGATTAGTAATTAGTGAAAAGCTTTTTACTACTCACTAATTACTCTTTACTAACTTTCTCAAACCCAATCGCTAATCCTACAAACTTGCTGTAACTCACAATTCCTTCTTGTTGGTTGGCTTTTAAAAAGTTGTCGTAGAAAAATTCAAAAAAAGTATCAATAGGTGTGTGGTATTTTTCCCAAAAAGCTTCATGTTCGTCATAGTTTTTTACAACACCTTTGTTAAGCTTTTCAAAATACAATTTTCCTTTTCCTTCTTCTATTTGTTCTAAATTCGCTAAGCAATATCTCGTAATAATACTATAAGCCGAATATTGAAAATACAAATCTTCGTTATGTGTTGCCGCAACAAAACCAATAAAATTACATTCACTTTCGCTTCCAATTCCCACTTGGTGTCCCATTTCATGGCAAGTGGTCATCGGTAAAGTAAAGTTGGGTTTTAAGGTATTGACTTGCGCTTCATTCGTAAACGGATTCAAATAACCGCCAAATCCCATATAACTTAATACATAACGTAAAAGAGAATGTTTAATACTTTCATTCTCGTAATGAAATTCTTGTAGCGATTTGGGAAGTTTAGCATAACCATTTTGTGCCATTTTAAACACTTCTTCATCGGAATACGGCACTTTTACAGCGGCAGAATCATTTCCAGTGATTTGAAGTTGTAACGCATTAGTTTTGGTAATCATCTTTTCGGTGAAAGTGATTAACTCTTCTTCGGTGTATTCTTTTTCAATGTTGAGTTTTGCATGTAGCGGAATGCGGTAATAATTCATGCCCCACAACACATGAAAGAAAAAATAGAAAATCGAAATCCAACTTAAAACGGTCAATCCATTGGTTTTCCAATTTTTGAAAAAGCCTTTTCTGTTCATCCAAATCCAGCGAATCAATAAAATAATCAGTACGCTATAAATGATATCGCCAAAAGAAAACGGAATACTTCCAAAAACTGTTCGGTTGAACCAAGCTATTTTTTCATACCATCCTTTGCTGTAATATTCCTCAATAAATGCTGGAAAACGACCGAATGCTTTCACCACAACAATTTGAACAATAAGTAATATAGGAAGTAGGTGTTTTCGTTTTAATCGATTCATTTATTTAGTATATACATTTAAAAATTAAAAACCACCATTGATGGTTTCATTCCATAAATATAAAAACTCTTCTTATATTTGTAGTATGCAATTGAAAAAATATCAAATAGCTAAAATTATTGATTATTTTAAAACAAAACCTGTTTTAAAAGCATATTTATTTGGTTCTTATGCAACTGATTCTGCAACTGAGAAAAGCGATGTTGATGTTTTAGTGGAGTTAGATTATTCACAACGAATAGGTTTTCAATTTGTACAGATGAAATTAGATTTAGAAAAAATGTTAGGAAAACAAGTAGACTTGGTTTCTACAAATGCCGTTTCTAAATATATTAAACCTCATATAGAAAGCGAAAAAATAGAGATCTATGCAAAATAATTTTAAAGACAAAATTAGATTGCAACACATCTTTGATGCTATTTCTGAAATAGAAACCTATAATTTAGCTAAAACTTTTGATGATTTTGTTGAAGATTCAATGCTTCAAAATGCATCAATTCGTTTGTTAGAAGTTATTGGCGAAGCTTCGAATCATCTTTCAATAGAAATTACAGAAAAATATAATTCCGTTGAATGGGCACAAATTATTGGATTGCGAAATTTCTTAATTCATGAATATTTTGGTGTCGATTTAAATATAGTTTGGAATATTATTCAATATGAATTACCCGATTTTAAAAATCAAATACAATTAATTTTAGAAGATTTTGCTGAATAATTTTGGTAACCTTCAACAATAAACCACAAACAATTAACAATAAAAATGAGTCAAGAAGTTAGAAACTTAGAGCCAAAAGCGCTTTGGAATAAATTTGCCGACTTAAATGCGGTGCCACGTCCGTCGAAAAAAGAAGAAAGAGTAATTGCTTTCATGATGGATTTTGGTAAAAAATTAGGTTTTGAAACCTTAAAAGATGAAGTAGGTAACGTTATCATTAAAAAGCCTGCGACAGCAGGAATGGAAAACCGTAAAACGATTGTAATGCAATCGCATTTAGATATGGTACACCAAAAAAATAACGATACTGTTTTCGATTTCGATACACAAGGAATTGAAATGTATGTAGATGGTGATTGGGTTCGTGCTAAAGGAACTACGCTTGGTGCCGATAACGGTTTAGGCGTGGCTACGATTATGGCGATTTTAGAAAGTACTGATATTCCACATCCTGCCATTGAAGCTTTATTTACAATTGATGAAGA
Organism: Flavobacterium sp.; assembly: GCA_030145825.1. Lineage (GTDB taxonomy): Bacteria > Bacteroidota > Bacteroidia > Flavobacteriales > Flavobacteriaceae > Flavobacterium. The sequence continues at coordinate 1,955 of JAIXHM010000113.1, read as the reverse complement.
AACAGGAATGACGGGAGCCATGGGCTTAAAAGGCGGATTGTTAGAAGGTCAAATTTTATTGAATTTAGATACGGAAGAAGACGACGAAATCGACATTGGATGTGCGGGTGGAGTAGATGTAACGGCTGTTGCAGAATATGACGAAGAAGATGCTCCAGCTGATTCTGTAGGATATAGAATTACCGTGAAAGGTTTAAACGGCGGACATTCGGGCATGCAAATACACGAAGGTTTAGGAAATGCCAATAAAATTATGAACCGTTTATTGTATAGCGGTTACGAAGATTTTGGTTTACAAATTTCTAAAATTAACGGTGGAAGTTTACGTAATGCAATTCCTCGTGAAAGTGTTGCCGAAGTAATTATTGCCGAAATGTATGACGAAGCGTTTGAATTTGACATGCAAGAAATCATTAATGATATCAAAGCCGAATTCAAAACAACAGAACCGAACTTACAAATTGTTATTGAAAAATTAGACCAAGTGCCTGCAAAAGTTTTGCCTTCTATAGCGCAGTTTTACTTGGTAAGAGCGTTATATACCGCACACAATGGTGTGTATAGAATGAGTGCCGATTTTGATAACTTGGTAGAAACGTCTAACAATATTGCGAAAGTAACTGTTGGCGGTGGAAACTTGAAGATTGAATGTTTAACGCGCTCTTCGGTGGAGAGTTCGAAGTTTGATTTAGCCAATGCGTTACGCTCAGCGTTTGAGTTAATGGGTTGCGAAGTTACGTTCTCGGGAAGTTACCCAGGTTGGACACCTAATCCAAAATCAGAGATTTTAGATGTATTAACAGCGATTTACGAAAAACAAAACGGAAGCAAAGCACACGTTGTGGCGTGCCATGCGGGATTAGAATGTGGTATTTTAGGCCAAAACTACCCAGGAATGGATATGATTTCGTTTGGACCAACGATTAAAGGTGCGCACAGCCCAGATGAAAGAGCAAGTATTTCTTCTGCACAAAAGTACTGGAAATTTGTGTTGGAAATTTTAGCGAATATTCCAGTTAAGTAATTAGTGATTCGGAATTAGTAAACAAAAAACTCCCAAGCGTATCTTGGGAGTTTTTTGTTTACTAAGCACTTATTGTTTTAACTTTAAAATCTTCAGATAGTGCAGAATTTTCTATTTCTGTTTTTAGTGATAACATTACATCTTGAATTTCTTTGAACATTATTTGATAAGTATTAAAGTCAACTCTTAAATAATCTCCATGTGCAATATTGTTTCTCGAATCAACTAAATCATTTATTAGACTCTCATATTGAGAAAATTTTGTTTCATCAATACCAATAACAAATAGAATTTCTTTAAAAACATTATATCTCAAATTTGATTTTGTTTGAATTACATTAGTAGTTAAAATATTCGATTTGTTTTTAAATTCATTGATTAAAAATTCAACTGTTTTAGATTTTTCTTCTAAATTTTTAATTTCTAAATTACCAAGTTTTTTTGATAATGATAACGCAATAAATTGAGGTTTTAATTCATTATGATTCAAAAATTTTTTTGCAACATATTCCAAATATATTTCTGTTGATTTTTTTACAAAACCTTCCCAATGAGCATAGAGAATCGGAACAGAGAATCTCAAAGCTGCACTTTGCTTCAAACTGGGTGAAATAGGAACATGGTCATTAATTATTTTAAGTTCTTTTCTTCTCCATGCGAAGTCTTCGCTTATCAGATTGGTTAACTGATCATATGTGTAGGCTTTCCTTGCCATTAATTATTAAAATATTCTTTCGAAAATGGAACTAATTTTGGAATTCTACTTTTTGCGTTTGAACCTGAACCAGAAGTTTGTAAATAAACTTCCTGTACATATAAATCTTCTATTTTTGATAAAATAATACCATCATCTTGAGGGAGGTTTTATTTATCAATATTAGCTGAAAGACCTACAGAAATTTATTCAAATGAAGATTCTAAAAATTTTCCT
>JAIXHM010000112.1 GCA_030145825.1 Flavobacterium sp. | reverse complement strand
GATTGCGATAGAGCAAGATTACAATTACTTAGACATGATGATGATGACTATGACAAAGAATTAGATATTGATGATGGAGACTATTTAGGAGGAGGACCAACAGATAATTTTGCAGATTTAATTACATTTCCTCAATTAAAAGAACGCTTCGAAAAATCTATCGACCAAGAATGGATTGATAGTGTATGGAATGTAATTCTGGAAGAAGATATTGAAGAAGATATTGCATTAATTGTTGATAATAGCTTCCTAAATTTGTTCAATTACCTTACTGGAATTTTAGCAGCTAAAAAAGAAATCAAATACAAGAATACTTTCGAAAGTAAAGAAACACTTAAATTAATATTTGAGCATAAAGTAGATTTTGAATTTGTATTCGATATTTTAGATGCAATTTGTAAACAATTAAATGAAAATCCAGATTTTTGGATAAATCATTTTTACTTTGAGAAAGAACAATTTAATAAAGACAAATGCAGATTATACTTCTTGCATCAAGAAGAAAATCTTTTAAAAAGATGTTTGTTAGTTTACGATGAAAACAGAGGTTTTTCATTGCAAGAACATTTGTTGCTTTACATTTGTTTAATTCATATTAAAACGCCAATAAATGATTTTTCAAATCAGTTCCGATTATTGAGAAACATAATAATCAATTCCGACTTTCAATTAAGAAACGAGACAATTGGAACTAATTATTCCGAAATAGAAAATTATTTAAGAAACTATGATTTAAGCAAACTTAAAACTTTCAAAACCGACCAAATTAAAGAAGAAAAAGAAAAACAACTATATATTCAGTCTAATAGCAATAGTAAAGAATATATCAATAAATTGGAAGATTCTGATTTATTAAGAGGTTGTATTTCAATCTTTGATTTTGATAACAAATTAAAAGATAGAGCCATACAATTTTTAGATATTTTTGATGAAAATGAATTTACCAAAGATTTTACTGTAAGAAGCAATGTTTTACTTTCATTTGGCGATTACTCCCAAAATGATGGTGGTGGTTGGTATAATTTAATGTCTTCAAATACAACTGTAATTAGAAGATTTTTCACAACCCCAGGGTTTGGTAAAAACAAAGATATTTATAGTAAAACCAGACCTGTTTTAAACAAATGCCTTGATTTTTTAAATAGCAATTCAAAAACTTATAATCAAATTATTCAGGATTATATACTCGAATCAGGGAAAAACGGTCGAGATTGGAAATACTACTTTTTAAAATACCCATCATTTAGAAATAATTGCAACAAAGGATTTTATTATTGGTTTAATGCAAATACTGATTTTCATTTTAATAAAATGAAAGAAAAACAATTCAACGGTTACAATTGGTGTCCATTCCTATTTGAAATAAATAACCAAAATCAATCTAAACATGTAAGTTTAGAAAATTATAATAACTATTTAGAAATATTTAGACATAAATCTACAATAGGCATTCAATTTTTTCAAAATGAAATTAAACTAGTAAATCGTAACAAAGAGGAAAGAGAAAATTGGATGTTTGAAATGTTATTAGAACAAAATAGCATTAATGAAGAAGGAGAAATGAAAATACTCCAAACCAAAGAAAATTTAGATGCAGAAGATAGAATTGAAAAACTACAAAATCTTGTTTTAGAAATTCTTGAATTGAAAAAGTAAAATTGATATGAAATTTACAGAAGCCAAACTAGAAGAAGCATTTATTGAATTATTAGGTAATGAAAATTATCCTCATTATCTAGGCAATACTATTACTCGTAATCCTGATGAAGTTTTAATCGAGGAAGATTTAATTGAGTTTCTTCTTAATCGTTACAAAAAGGAAGGATTAACAATTACGGAAGCAAAATCAATCGTTTTGCAACTAAAAACATTGTCTTCTGCTGACCTTTATGAAACGAACAAAACAATAATGCGTTGGTTGGCTGATGGGTTTACTTTCAAAAGAGAAGATAGAAACAATAAAGACATTTGGGTCTATTTAATTGATTATTCTAAAGACAACAAAAACACTTATAAATTTGTCAATCAACTTGAAATAGTCGGAACTGAAAAAAGAATCCCTGATGGAATTATTTATATTAACGGTATTCCTGTTGTAGTTTTTGAATTTAAAACTGCAATACAAGAAAACTGCACTATTCACGATGCTTATACACAGTTAACCACACGTTATCAAAGAGATATTCCAGAACTTTTTAAATACAATGTATTTTGTGTAATAAGTGATGGAGTTAACAACAAAGCAGGTTCATTTTTTACTTCTTATGAGTTCTTTTATGCGTGGCGTAGAGTTTCTGGTCTAGCAAAAGAAGTCGATGGGATTGATAGTATGTTCACTTTAGTACAAGGAATGTTACATCAAAATAGATTAAGAGATATAATACAAAACTTTATATACATACCCGATAGCTCAAAAAAGAATGAAAAAATAGTATGTCGTTACCCTCAATATTATGCAACAAACGCATTATTTGAAAACATAAAAAAAGCACAAAAACCACAAGGTGACGGAAAAGGCGGTACTTATTTTGGTGCTACAGGTTGTGGAAAAAGTTTTACAATGCTTTTTCTAACAAGAAAATTAATGAAGAGTGTATTTTTTGAAAATCCCACTATCATTCTAATTACAGACAGAACCGATTTAGATGACCAACTTTCTGATGAATTTACAAATGCAAAAAATTTCATTGGAGATAATACAATTACCAGTGTTGAAAGTAGAGCCGAATTAAGAGAATTGGTTCAAGGTAGAGCGAGTGGCGGTGTATTTTTAACAACCATACATAAATTTACAGAAGATACCGAATTACTGACTGATAGAGCTAATGTTATTTGTATTTCTGATGAAGCTCACAGAAGTCAAACCAACCTAGACCAAAAAGTAAAAGTAACTGAAAGTGGCGTAAAAAAGACTTTTGGTTTTGCCAAATACTTACATGATTCTCTACCAAATGCTACTTATGTTGGGTTTACAGGCACACCTATTGATGCAACTTTAGATGTTTTTGGAAAAGTAGTTGATGCCTACACAATGACTGAATCTGTAAAAGATGAAATCACGGTTAGAATAGTTTATGAAGGTCGTGCAGCTAAAATAGCTTTACAAAATAGTGAACTAGAAAAAATAGAGGAATATTACCAAGTTGCAGAAGAATCTGGAGCAAATGAATACCAAATAGAAGAAAGTAAAAAGCAATCGGCTAATATGAATGCTATTTTGGGTGACCCAGACAGACTAAAAGAATTAGCTTCAGATTTTATTAAACACTACGAAAACAGAATTGCTGAAGGTGCTACTGTAAAAGGAAAAGCAATGTTTGTATCAAGTAGTCGTGAAATTGCTTATGAATTTTTCAAAAATGTAATTGAATTAAGACCCGAATGGAATGAAATTAAAATAGCCGAAGACGGTGCAACTTTATCTGATAAAGAGAAAAAGGAAATTAAACCAATGGAACGTATCAAAATGATTATGACCAGAGGAAAAGATGATCCAAAAGAATTATACAATTTATTAGGCACTAAAGAATATAGAAAAGAATTAGACCGTCAATTCAAAAATGAAAAATCAAACTTCAAAATAGCCATTGTAGTGGATATGTGGCTTACAGGTTTTGATGTTCCTTTTTTAGATAGTATTTATATTGACAAACCAATACAACAACATAATTTAATACAAACAATTTCAAGAGTAAACAGAAAATTCAAAGGCAAAAACAAAGGTTTAGTAGTAGATTATATTGGCATAAAAAAGCAAATGAATTTAGCATTAGCCAAATACTCTAAAGGCGAAGGAGATAATTTTGAAGATATTCAACAATCATTGGTAGTGGTTAGAAACCATTTAGATTTAATCGCTAACATAATGCACAATTTCGATAGTACTAAATATTTCAATGGTTCATCATTAGAACAATTGAATAACTTAAATATGGCTGCTGAATTTGTGCAACAAACGAAAGAAATTGAAACTCGTTTCATGGGCTTAGTAAAAAGGTTAAAAGCAGCTTATGATATTTGTGCCGGTAGTGAACAATTGACTCAAACAGAAAGAGATTACACTCATTTCTATTTAGCCATTAGGTCTATTGTTTTCAAACTAACAAAAGGAGATGCACCAGATACAGCACAAATGAATGCTAAAGTTCGTGAGATGATTAAAAATGCACTACAAAGTGATGGTGTTGAAGAAATTTTCAAAATGGGTGATGAAACGCAAACGGAACAAGATATTTTCGACGAAGACTATTTAGCTAAAATTGATAAAATAAAACTACCAAATACTAAAATAAAATTACTACAACAGTTATTAGCAAAAGTAATTGGAGAATTAAAAAAAGTCAATAAAGTCAAAGGTGTTGATTTCTCTAAAAAAATGGAAAGTCTTGTAAACAGATATAACGAAAGAGATGAAAATGATGTGTTTAGAAGTGAAGTTTATGAAGAAATGGCAGAACAACTAACCAATTTGATTTGGGAAGTACATAAAGAATTTTCTGCTGGGAACACGTTAGGAATTGATTTTGAAGAAAAGGCATTTTATGATATTCTAATGGAATTATGTGTGAAATATGATTTTACATATCCTGAAGATAAATTAATAGAATTAGCTAAAGCAATTAAAGATTTAGTAGATGAACAAGCAAAATTCCCTGATTGGAGCAAACGAGATGATATAAAATCAGCTCTTAAAGTTGGTTTAATCTTATTATTAGACGAACATGGTTATCCACCTGTAGAACGTGATGAAGTGTATAAAGAAATATTTGAACAAGCTGAAAATTTTAAAAAAAATAGACCTATAAAATAACACACTATGAGCCAACAATTGTATTTCAACCTACTAACTTTTGACTGGCCACAAAAGCCAATAACACTTTACTTTAGTTTAGAACAAATTAAAGGAAGTGTATCGGTATATAAATCAAACCACCCAAACAACATAACAGAAATTTTCCCCAATCTAGGATATGAGAGAATTGAGAAAATCTATACCTCTTTCGATAATAATCTCGAAGGCACTACCCCATTGGAAATTGATTTCAATGATAAAAATGTTTTTTTCTATAAAGATTTTCTAAACTACAAATTATACCATTATTTTAAATCCATAACAGGTGTAGTAGTTACGCGTAACTTTATCAAAGAACCTCAAATTTGGATTATCAATAAAAATGAAGAAAAGAAAGACTTTTGGGTATTCAATAAGTTTTCTTTAAAAATCCAATTCAGTAAAGTATCAAAATTTCCTGAGTTAGTTATTGCTTATGATGACACTTCAAAAATGTGTAAAAAATCTGTTATTAAAGTATTAGAAGATGTCCCAGCAACATATATAAAAAAGATAATCAATAACAAATCAGTATTGAATTATCAAAAAATTGATGCAGAACTAAAAACAAGTCTAGACCTTGAAAAATCATGGCCTATACTTAATCGTGAGTTAGCTTCAAAACTAAATATCGATGTAGAAGTAGAAAGAACAAAAAATAGATACATACGCTACAAAACAGCTATTGATGAGTTTGTTCAAACCTATTTAAACAATGTAGATTTTAAAACCCTTATTCCCTTACATTCCTTAAACTACTTACCTGTTGAGGAAACAAGAATATTACATGTAGACAGAAGTTGCAATGACCTTGTATTCAAAGGTGGTGAAATTGGTTTTACACCAAAACTAGACTTTCCAACAAAAGGAGCTTTGGTAACTTCACCAAAACCAAACATTACGATTTTTTACATATTTCACGAAAGTCACGCTGATGTGTGTTTAGAATTGCATAATCATTTACAAAAAGGGACAGGAACATACTACAAAGGTTTATACAAATTTGCTAATATAGAATCCCACACTGAAAAAACATTAGCAATAAAATACAAAGATGAAAATAATCCATTACCAGAGATTATAGAAAAATTAAACAATAGTAATTTCAATTACGAAAACACTTATGTTGCATTTTACATTAGTCCTATTGCAAAGTTTGACGAAGATAAAGCACGCAAAAAAGTATATTACAGAGTAAAAGAAGAATTACTCAAAAGAAGAATTATTTCTCAAGTAATTGATTTTGATAAACTAAAATCAAAAATCAACAACTATCAATTCGAATTAAACAACATTTCGTTAGCCTTGTTAGCTAAATTAGAGGGTAAACCTTGGCAACTTTCCACAAATTCAAACAAAGATTTAATTATTGGTGTTGGTGCTTTTAAAAATGTAGATGAAAACACTAACTACGTGGCAAGTGCTTTTAGTTTCAACAATAGTGGTTCATTTAAAAAGTTCGAATACTTTACCAAAAGTGATACAAATCTGTTAGCAGGTTCAATTTGCGATGCAATACATCAATATGCAAACCTTGAAGAGAACCCAACTAAAGTAGTCATTCACTTTTACAAAGAAATGAGCGATAAAGAGTTAAAACCCATCATTCAAAAAATGAACAAACTAAAACTCGATTGTCCTTTATACATCATCAACATTAATAAAACCAATTCAGAAGATTTAATTGCTTTTGACAACAATTGGTACAATCGTTTAATGCCAAAAAGTGGCACTATAATAAACATTGGGAAAAAAGAATACCTACTTTTCAACAATACAAGATACAACGATTCCGAAAAACATTCAGAACAAGAAGGCTATCCATTCCCTATAAAACTAAAAATTTCATCACCCAATAACGAAGAAGATTTAGACAATTTCGAAATCAAAAAACTAATTGAGCAAGTATATCAATTCAGTAGATTATATTGGAAATCATTAAGACAACAAAACGTACCCATAACCATCAAATATCCAGAAATGGTAGCCGAAATAGCTCCTCACTTCGAAAGTGGAAACATTCCACCACACGGGAAAGAGATATTGTGGTTTTTATAGAAAAAAATACATTAACTAAAATATTATAAATAATGAGTTTGAAAAATATATTTTTTAATCAAATAAATCAAGAGAAACTTTCTGATTTTCAAATTATAGATTTTGTTAATACTTTACTAAGTATAAATTATAAAATAGAACTGATAAATGGTTTAACAAATGTAATAAACGATGAAAATATTCAATTTGAAAATATTGTAGTATTCTCTAATCCAAATAAATATAGTTTTGATAATAATAGAGTTAATTTATCTAATGATGCCTTTTCAGATTTTTTAATTTCAAATGGTCATTTTTCATCTATTTACCCTAACTTATTAATAAACGACTACAACATTATATCTTATTACTTTTCACATTTTAGAAAAATATTTTTTAATATAGATGAAGATTTCAAAAGAGATTGGTCTCTAAATAAAGCTATTAAATTATATAATGCTAACATATTGAAATCTGAAGATATTAATAATAATATACACGATACAGCTTTCCAAAAAACAATTGAATTTCTAAAAGGTTTTTTTACAGAACAATCAATTAAATATGGTATTCCTGAATTATTAAAAAATATTGATTCTAAAACTGAAGAAATATTAGAAAGAAGGAATAATTATGAATCGATGTTTCTTGCCTTTAATGATGAGGAGATTGAAAATTCTGATTATAGAAAAAAATACATATCAGACATTATCAGTTTAATTCGTATTAATGATTTTCCTCAGATATATCACATTAACACTACTGATTTTTATCTTGATAATTTCTCTTTCAACAATTTTATAGATTATGAAAACTTTGCAATCAAAAGTATTTCACATGAAAGTCCATGGTCAATCTTAGGGCTAATAGAAGTTGGAGCTGTTATATACTCTTTTTATTTTGGTTATTTAAAACTTCAAAATTACAAGGTAAATATCCAAAAGAATAAAAAAGATATTCAAAAAAATGATATAGAATTAGCTGATAAAAAGAATGCTAAAGTTATAAAACTAATTGACGAAATCACCAAATCTAACTCAGATTTAAAGAATATTACAGACAATATAGAAAAAATAAAAGATCCTTTCATAAAGTTTGAATTATTAAATGAATTGGAAAATTGTGTTTACAAATTACAATCTTCTACAAAAAAATATAGAATTTCAATTGCACTAGATGATTTGAAAACTTCATTGCAATAATTGATTAATTGTTAATCTAAAACTTTAAGAAAAATCTATGAATCCAAGTTATTATCAAAATCAAATAAATAAAATAGAAAAAGATATTGCAGATTTTCAAAAAAAAATTGCAGAAGAGAGTAAAAAGGAGAATGATAAGAATAAACAAATTGATACAGTAAATAAATCAATAAATAAAAATACATCTTTATCTTCATTACAAAGTAAGCATAGACAAATACAAGGT
>JAIXHM010000111.1 GCA_030145825.1 Flavobacterium sp. | reverse complement strand
GATAATAAAAGTCCTAATCCAATATTTCTAAAGAAAATAAAGTCGATACTATTTAGTTTTTTCTTTTTCTTCCAAATTCGATAAGCAATAAAATTTCCAAAAAATGAAACAGGATAAGTTAAAATTGCTCCAATATTTCCCAATAAATAATCTATAGTTCCACTCAAAGATGTATTTAAAGTTCCAATTAGGTTACCAAAGTTATTTTTTTTGGTTACTAATCGTGTAGCCATCATGGAAAAACAAGTATTTAAAATAGAGAAATATCCTAAAAAGAAAATATAGTTTTTGTTGTTGAATGAAAAACTATAAGTGGTTTTGTAGTATTCTAAATATATTGAGACTGAAACAACGAGAATTACTCCTACTACATCAAGATATTGACTGTTAGTTATCTTTTTAATTTTTGTAATTATAGGAGGAGTAATTTCTGTTGTACTACTTTGCATTATTCTTTAGAAAAATTAATTTTCATTCCGCCTTGTTTAAGAATCAAACTATTTTCTTCAAAATCTATTTCAATTCCAGCTGTAGCAAAGATAAATGTTTTTTTGTCTTTAAGTGTTAATGGAAATGCAGGTTGATTTGTTCCTTGAGCCATTAAGTCTCCATTTTTTTCAAAAATTGTTAATTTAATAGGTATTTCAGCAGAAGCATAAGTCCCCGAATATTTTGTAATTAGTTCACTATCTAATTTTTCAAAACTTGGAAACGGAAACGGTAGTTTATAATAAATACTTAAAACGCCAATCATAATATCATTTCTATCATAATTGTCTCCATTTACAATTAGACCAATTCCTAAGTTTTCGGCAACATTATAACCTACCACAGATCTATAATTTTCGATGCCTCCGGTATGTGTGTAAAATTTTCTATCGCCAAAAGGTGCTTGTAATAAGCCAGCACCATATCCATCTCTTAAATTGGTCATAATGTCTAATGACTTTTTTGAAATTAATTTTTCAGTAAATAGGTTTTGCATAAATCGAGTTAAATCGGCTGGATTTGAAATAATAGCCCCAGCTGAAAACGCAGTTTCGTTTTTCCATTCTGAAGTTATTTTCCACTTTTGATCGAAAGTGTAGGAATAACTTTCTTTGAAGCTTGGGTCTGTAACTCCAGATTTATAATAAGTGTTTTTTAAATCAGCTTTTTTAGCAATTCTTTCTTGTAAATTCTCAGCAAATGATTTTTTGGTAATCTTTTCAATAACTCCACCTAATAAATAATAATTAGAATTACTGTATTCAAACTTGCTTCCTGGACTAAAACGCGATTCGTACTTTTCAATTTTAGCATAAATAGCTTCTTTAATACTTGGAGCATTTAGTTCGGCTTGAGTTAAACTATCATGATTAATATAGTCTGGAATTCCGGTTCTTTGGTACAATAAATCGGAAATAGAAATACTATCGGCTTTAGCAACTTTTGGAAAATATTTTGAAAGTTTAGTTTCTAAACGCAACTTTTTTTCTTCAATTAACTGTAAAACCATTACTGCAGTAAAAGTTTTTGTAATCGAACCAATTTTATATTTTGTTAATCTATCAGCTTCAATTTTTTTATCAACATCGGCATAGCCATATGCTTTATTGAAAACAACATTTTCGCCTTCACGAATGCAAAGACTTCCCATGAACTTATCGTTATTATATAGATAGTTTAAATACTCGTCGATTTTTTCAAAACGCTCTTGTGAAAAGATTACTGATGAAAAAAGTAGACAAAAAAGGAAAATAGTTTTTTTCATGATTTAAGCTTTTAATTTTTTAAATTCTAGATAGGAATATATAATTGGTAGAATTGATATAATTACTGTTACAGTTATTAATACATAAAACGAATAATTATCAGGAATTATTAGACTTAAAATAAAAATTAACAAACCGCCAATAAACCATAATTTTCCGCCAAAAAGATGTGTTTTTTTCCAAACCTCTTCATTTTCAAGAGTCCAGGGTGTGCGAATACCAATAAAATAGTTGGGTTTAATGGTTTTAAAATAATTTCCTAAAATCGTAAATAATAACCCAATTAAAATAAAAATAAAAGTTGGTTTTGATTGTGATTGTTTAGTGCTGTAGATAATAAATACAGCTAATGCCGACATAAATATTGACAAAGCAAATCGAAGATGATTCAGTTTGTTGCCCATATTGTTTAGCTTTCCTTTGGGATCAATTTTGGGTAAAACCAAAAAAAGAAAATAACCTAATCCTGCCATCATAAAAGTAGTAAGCCAAAGTCCGTTTTTAGAACCATAACGATCAATTTCTCCTTTAATATTCCAATGCATAGGCACGGTTTCCGGCAATTGATTCCAAATAAATGCCAAATAAATAAACGGAATTAAGGCGATTAGAATGTACGGAAGTTCTTTTCTTAAAGTTGTCATTTTTGTCTTTTTAGAGTTAGTAACCATTTTAAAATATCATCAACAATAGTGGTATTAAGTGAGTAGATGATAAATTGTCCTTGTTTATCGCTTGTAACTAAATCAGCTTGTTTTAATAAATCTAAATGGTGCGAAATACTCGGTTTGGAAATATTGAAATGTTCTGCAATTTCGCCAGCTGTTAAATCCCTTTTACGAAGCAATTCTAGAATTTCTCTTCGCGTTTCGTCGTTTAAAGCTTTGAAAATGATATTCATTATAATTATATATTTAGACAAATATCTAAATATTATTTTGAATTTGCAAATTTTGTTTTGTTTATGTCATTTCGACTAGCAAGAGAAATCACATTATCTAAATAATTTTATGAGATTTCTCACTCCGCTCGAAATGACAAGTCAATCAAACTGTTTACTGTTTGCTATCAACTGAAAACTAAATCAATGCGCTTCTAGCCAATTGTTTCCTTCTCCCATATCTACTACTAGTGGAACCTCTAGTTTAAATGCATTTTCCATTTCGTGTTGAATCATCGGTTTTATTTTTTCTAACTCACTATTATGAACGTCAAAAACAAGCTCATCGTGTACTTGCAATAACATTTTTGATTTCCAATTTTCAGCTTTCAATCGTTTATGAATGTTTATCATCGCAATTTTGATAATATCGGCAGCACTTCCTTGAATAGGTGCATTTACAGCATTTCGTTCGGCAGCACCGCGAACCACAGCATTAGCCGAATTAATGTCTTTTAAATAACGACGTCTTCCAGAAACCGTTTCCACATAACCATGTTCGCGAGCAAATTCAATTTGTTCTTGAATGTACGCTTTTAATCTTGGATAGGTTTTGTAGTAGGCGTCAATTAGAGCTGCACTTTCGCTTCGAGTTAAATCGGTTTGATTACTTAAACCAAAAGCAGAAACACCATAAATAATTCCAAAGTTTACCGTTTTTGCGTTGCTACGTTGTTCTTTGGTAACTTCATCTAAAGCTACATTGAAGACTTTTGCAGCGGTGCTTCGGTGAATGTCTTCGTGATTTTGGAAGGCTTTAATCATGTTTTCCTCGCCCGATAAAGCTGCAATAATGCGTAATTCAATTTGAGAATAATCGGCAGCTAACAAGGTGTAATTTTCGTCACGAGCTATAAAAGCTTTACGAATTTGACGACCACGTTCGGTACGGATAGGAATATTTTGTAAATTGGGATTGTTAGAACTCAAACGACCTGTTGCAGCAACCGTTTGCATATAATCGGTATGGACGCGATTGGTTTTTGGATCTACTTGGTTGGGTAACGCTTCTACATACGTATTTTGTAATTTCACCATTTGGCGCCATTCTAAAATATGTTGTACGATTTCGTTGTCTTTGGCCAAATAACTTAAGACTTCTTCTCCCGTTGCATATTGACCGGTTTTTGTTTTCTTAGGTTTGCTTCCGCCAATTTTAAGTTTGTCGAATAAAATATCACCTAATTGTTTCGGCGAAGCCAAATTAAAGGTTTCACCGGCTTCTTCATATATTTTTTGTTCGAAAGCGGTAATTTCTTTCGCCATATCAGTTGACATTGCTTTTAGGAAATCCACATCTAAACGAATGCCTTCACGTTCCATAGCTGCTAAAACTTCTACTAACGGAATTTCAATTTCATCGAATAGTTTTTTGGTGCCAACACGCTCTAAAATAGGCTGAAAATGTTGTTTTAATTGTAACGTAATATCAGCATCTTCCACCGCGTATTCTTTTACCGCTTCTACTTCAACCTGACGCATGGATAATTGGTTTTTTCCTTTTTTACCAATTAAAGTTTCAATAGGTTTAGGCGAATATTTTAAATAGGTTTCGCTCAATACATCCATATTATGACGCATATCGGGATTTATCAAATAATGCGCAATCATAGTGTCAAACAAATTCCCTTTGATTTCAATACCGTAGTTAGCCAAAATTTTAATGTCATATTTCATATTTTGACCAATTTTCTCAATATTTTCATTAGAGAAAAACGGAACAAATTTTTCAGCTAAAGCTTTAGCTTCCTGTTGGTTTTCCGGAAACGGAACGTAAAAACCTTTTCCTTTTGCCCACGAAAAAGCAATTCCAACCAATTCGGCATTTAAAGCATCAATTCCTGTCGTTTCGGTATCAAAACAAACCGAAGTTTGCTTTTCTAAATTTTGTAAAAACAACTTTAAACCTAAATCGCCTTGCACGATTTGATAAAAATGTTCGGTTGATTCTAAAGTAGCATAAAAAGAATTAGTTGGTGTTTCTTCTTCATCACTAAAACCAAATAAATCAAATTGGTTAGTAGTTAATGGTTTGTGGTTAACAGATTTTTTGTCAGGTCGAGCGGAGTCGAGACCATTATCTGTAGAAATTTCATCGTATTCTTTGCCGGAACCAAAAAGCTTGTCGAATTGTGTTTTCATCTGGCGGAACTCCAATTCTTGGAAAATCGCATCGGTTTTCTCTACATCGGGTTTAGAAAGTTCAAAATCCTTTTCGTCAAACTCAACTGGACAATCGAGTAGAATAGTTGCTAATTTTCTAGAAAGAATTCCTTTTTCTTTATTGGCTTCGATGTTTTCTTTCATTTTGCCTTTTAGCTCGTGAGTGTTGGCTAAAAGATTTTCGATAGAACCATATTGTGCTAAGAATTTCTTGGCTGTTTTTTCGCCAACACCAGGCAATCCAGGAATATTATCTACGGCATCGCCCATCATGGCAAGAAAATCAATCACTTGTTCTGGGCGTTCAATTTCAAATTTCGATTGGACTTCTGGAATTCCCCAAATTTCAATATCGTTACCCATTCGAGCTGGGCGATACATAAAAATATTTTCAGAAACTAATTGCGCAAAATCTTTATCAGGTGTAACCATAAAGACTTTGTAGCCTTGTTTTTCGGCTTGTTTCGCTAAAGTTCCAATTAAGTCATCGGCTTCAAAACCTGCTTTTTCAATAATTGGAATTTGCATGGCGCTCAATAATTCCTGAATATAAGGAACGGCGATTTTGATAGCTTCTGGTGTTTCGTCACGATTGGCTTTGTATTCTTGGAACATTTCCAAACGATAATCACTTCCACCTTTGTCAAACGCTACGGCTAAATGGTCTGGTTTTTCACGACGAATAACATCCATTAAAGAATTCATAAAACCCATAATGGCTGAAGTGTCCATTCCTTTTGAGTTAATTCTTGGGTTTTTGATAAAAGCGTAATATCCTCTAAAAATTAAAGCGTAAGCATCGAGTAGAAATAATCGTTTTTGTGACATTTGAAAATGAAATTGGTTCCTAAACAAAGGTAGAATATTATTTTAAAAAAATAAGAGTTCCTTTTGAGAACTCTTACTTAACGGGATTCGAAAAATTACTTAACTACTTACTTTTTCAAAAATTTGATGTTCGCTTCTTTACCGTCATAAGAAGTTAGTTTTGCCAAGTAAAAACCTGGTGTTAAGTTTTCTGTTGTGGTTGTATTTGTATTTGATACGGTTTTAACTAATTGTCCTTGTATGTTGTAAATTTCGATAGTTTTTATTTCTTCATTGTTATTAGATGAAATTGTAAATTGATTTTCTACAGGATTAGGATATAATGAGAAGTTGTTTTGTTCAAAATGGTTTGATGATAATGTATAACAATCTGTTGAAAAGGATGCTGAGCCGATGAAAAAATCCCAACCATTTGCAATCATTGCCGATGGATCGTTAACTTGTACACAGTCTAAATTTGGATTTCCGTTTAAATCGAAAAAAGTATAACTGCTATCATTATCACCAGCTAAGTTAATTTTTTGAAAATCATTTCCATATAAGTCTAATACCCATAAATCAGAAGAATTGCTTAAATCTATGTTATTTGCAATATTGTTATTTGAGGCATATAGTTCTTTTATTCTAGCAGGAATAACTAAGTTAGTTAAGTTGTTGTTTCTACAATCTAATATATTAATATTAGTCTGATTCGTTAAATCTAGGGTATTTAAATTGTTATAAGCACATTCAATTGTATTTAATGAATTGTCACAATCTGTTAGATTTAATGAATTTAAGTTACAATTACTAACTTTTAAAGTACCTAGTCCTGTTTGACCTGTTAAATTTATAGAACCAATAGGGTTATTGTTAAGTTCTAATCTAGAAAGAAAATTATTGGTAATATTAATTCCATTGAGATTGCAATTGTTAGCAGTTAGTTGTTGCAATGTGTTAGAATTAGATAAATCTAAAGAACTAATTGGGTTTTCATCGATATAAAGTCTTCTAATTGTTGAGGCTGATGGCAGCGTTAATGAAGATAAATTACAACCACTTAAAGTAACTTCAATTAAGTTTGTAGCTACTGAAGGAAATGTAAATGAAGATAAATTAGGATTTACTCTAAAATTAATTGTATTAATATTAGGGTTATTTGATAAATCAACTGAAGTTAAATTGCAACTCACACAACTTAAATTGGAAATGTTTGTAAAAGCTTCAATACCAGATAAATTAGTAATATTTAAACCAGTCATGCTTAAACTAGTAACTGCTTGAGCATCAGAATTTAAAATATTTCCATTCATGCCGTTAGTGTCAAATCCTTGATCTACAAGATATTGTTCAAAATAAAAATCTGCAATGGATGTAGTTTGAGCATTTGCCCAAAAGGAAGCTAATAAGCTTACTAAAAATAATTTTGTTTTCATAAGTAGTTAAGATTTAAAATGTTTATATAAAAAGTAATTGAATTATTATCCAAATTATGGTACCATAAAGTGCTGTTAAAAGGAGTTCTAAGCGGTACTTTTCTATTGATTTTTTTATAATTCTCATAGTGTATTATTATTTCTTATAAAATTTAAGTACTGAAATATTACCATTGATGTTAGTTACTTTTACTACATAAATTCCGCTAGAAAAAGATTTAACATCAAGTATGTTGTTTTTGCTTTCTAATATTTTTTTACCAGATAAATCAAATATTTCTGTTTTAGAAATTGTGCTTTCAGAAGTGATTGATAAGAAGTTAGAAACAGGATTTGGATAAATTGTAAAAGTGGTCTCATCAAAAGAGTTTGAACTCAAATTTGCACATTCGGTTTCGTTGTTAACATAACTTCCATTTGCATCAATGTACCAACCAGAATAACTATTAGCTGCGTTGTCGACAAATACACATGTTAAATTTGGACTTGTATTTGCATAAAAGCTTGTTATAGCAGCATTGTTGCCATTTCTTAAGTCTACAGTTGTAAGAAAAGATCCCCTAACATCTACATCAATTAAGTTTGGATTGTTTGATAAATCTATTGATGTGTAAATATTACCTGAAGTATTTAAAACTTGAAGTGCTGTGTTTTGAGATAAATCTAACGCTCCAATATTATTTAAAGCACAATTAAAATGGGTTAAATTAACAAAAGCTTCAATTCCTGTAATATCGCTAATTACAAACTGTAAAGAAATATCAAGTGATGTTACAGCTGCAGCATCAGTATCTAAAATATTACCATTTAATCCATTGGTATCTATACCTAAATCAATAAGTTTTTGTTCAAAATTTGCATCAGGAATAGCTGTGGTTTGTGAAATTGCTGTTAACGTAAATAGTGATGCTAAAAAGAGTAATTGTTTTTTCATAATGTCTTTTGATTTAATAAGGATAAACTTCTATCATATTTTGAAGGTTGTCGGCTTCATTGCTATCTACTGTTTTAGTTTCTAATATTTCTTCTTTACCATAATCAGTTGAAATCAAGTAAATACGAACTGGTAACCAAGCAGCATCTTTTAAAACTTCCTTTAGATTGTTATTGTAAACTCCGCCTCCACAGTCTTTGTATAAGCGCACAGGGAACGTGGCTTTAACTTTTTGGAATTCAGTATAGCTTAGTTTTTTGTA
>JAIXHM010000110.1 GCA_030145825.1 Flavobacterium sp. | reverse complement strand
CCTCAAGATGAAGCTATAAAAGCTCAAAACTATAACATGCAAAACATGTTTGGTGTAACGGGTTATCCAACAATTTGGTTTGTAAAACCACAATTAAAAGAAGGTAAAAAGGTAAACTTAGATGCTTTGGGAAGTACTGGTTACTTAGCAGGTGGTCCTGAAAAATGGCTTGCTGAAGCAAACAGAATAATAGTTAAAAAATAATTATTTCAAAATTTTATAGAATCCCTTTTCGGCAGTAGCATGGAAAGGGATTTTTTCTTTTAAGCAAGTTGCTTTCCACTTTTGAACTTTATAAAACGAATTGGTTTTATCGGCAATAATAGTTTCCGGATGATGATGTTTAATTACACGTTCTAAATTTATAGTCGGATTGTTTGAAAGCACAATTATTGCTACTTTATGTTTTGTTTGATATTTACCTAAACTATCAATTACTAAAACATTTTTATTTTTAAAAAACAAGGCGTTCTCTATTGGGAAAATTTGAGTTTGATCTACGAAACTTCCTTTGACATAATCGTTAATAATATCACTATTAGTCTCTGGTGCGTTTGAAAAAAAGCTGATTTGATTATTTTTCTTCTCGCTTATTAATAGTTCATTGGCATTGTAAACAATAAATTCTTCAGTTGTATTTTTTAAAGTTATCGTAATCATATATGCGATTTGAAATATAATTATGGAACTTAAAAAATAGTATAATGTTTTGGTTCTTCGATTGTAAAAGAAAATCAAAAAAGTAATAATCGATGCATATCCTAAAACACATAAAATCGAACTAAATGAGATGTTTTGAATAACTAGTCCGCGAAAACTTGCAATCCATTCTGTATACATGTTCATTAATTGGATACAAAAAGAAGCTAGTTTACCCAATAAAATAGCTAGAGATGGAAATATAAAATTCAAAATTAACGTTGCTAAACTCGTAATGACAACAGCTGTAGTTAACGGAATTATTACAATATTGGCCGCCAAAAACAAAACAGGAAACTGATTGAAATAATAAATGCTTAATGGTAAAACACCAATTTGTGCCGCTAATGAAACCATTACTAAATCGGTAAAATAATTTACAATTTTAAATTTAGTAAAGTATAAATTTTTGAAAAAAGGTTGAAATGCAACAATTGATAAAACAGCAGCATAACTTAATTGGAAACCAATATCGAAGATAAAATTTGGTTTGAATACAAGTAATAATAAAGCCGAAAAAGCAATTGAATTGTAAATTGAAGTATCTCTGTTTAATGCTCTTCCAATTGCAATTATCGAAAACATAGTTACGGCTCTTGTTACCGAAGCTGTGAAACCAGTTAAAATAGCAAAACTCCATAGAAAAGACAAAGTGAGTACTAACTTTAGAATTAACCCTTTTTTGCTATTTCCAATTGGCTTTAAAAGAAAACCGATGAATAAATATAAAATACCCACATGTAGTCCAGAAATGGCTAAAATGTGAATAACTCCCGAGTTTTGATAATTTTCAATTATTGATGGGTCAATCAAGTTTTTGTAACCAAATAATAAAGCAAAAACGATACTTTTTGTACTAGCATCCCAATTATGAATAGAAAAACTGTCGAGTAATTTTTGTCTTTGGTTGAACCAAAATGAATCCCAATTGTTACGGTGATTAACAATTTTTATTTCTCCTTTTCTTATAAAAGTTTGATGAAATATGTTTTGATATGCTAAATAGTTTGAATAATCAAATTGGTAAGGATTAAAGTTTTGAGGTACAATTTGAAGTTTTCCTAAAGCTATAATTTCATCTCCAGGTGTTATTGTTTTTTGTTCTTTTTTCGAAATATAAACTAAAAGTTTACCTGTTGTTGTTTTATCGTTTACCGATTGCAGTTGGACTAAATATTTGTCATTTTTCTCAGTTGATTTGTAGTTACTTTGAACTACAGCTTTCAACACAATTGGAGTTTCAGTAGTTGCAATTTTTGAATAATGACTTTGCTGATTAGGTTCAAAATTAAAATGATGAATTAAGGCGCCAAAAGCAAAAGCGGTAGCAACAGTTGCAAATCCAAATTTAGTTTCTAAAAGATATGATTGTTTTGCTTTTAACCAAAAGAACGCTAAAAAGGCAATTGAAAAAATATTTAAAACAATAAGATAAAGAAAATCAATTTTTGTAGAAAAATCGAATACAATTCCTAATCCAAAGAAAATAGTAAATACAATCAATGGAAAAGGAAAAGCCTTCATGCATTACATTTTAGTTTAAAACTCTATTTATTTGTGCAAATGTGTTACCATAATAACTATCTGCAGTTGATGAAATAATGACACCTTGACTTGTTGAAGAGTGTATAAATTTTATTTCATCATTAGTAACTTCTGTAATAATTCCAACGTGGTTGATAACATTTCTTCCATTAGTTGTAAAAAATATTAAGTCGCCAGGTTGTGCTTTATTTATGCTTATTTTTTTACCATGTCTCGACATATCTATCGATGTTCTAGGTAATTTTATGTCGAAATTTTCAAATGTGCTAAAAACTAAACCAGAACAATCCATTCCAGTTTTAGTAGTTCCACCTAAGCGATATTTAACGCCTAAGTTTGACTTTGCATCATCAATTAAATCTTGTTGAATTCCAGTTGCATTAACGCTTTTAGAACTACTCTTTTTGCTAACTTTTGTTTTACTGTTTTTTTCATTGTAACTGTAAATTCCTTTTTCAACTGCTTCGTCTTTAGAAGTAACAATGCTAGATTTAGATTTACAATTGGTAATAATAGTGGCTAATAAGAATATAAAAAAGATTCTTTTAATCATTTTGATAGGCTTTTAAACGAAAGTATAAATTATTTTTTTAATCGAGAAACAATTAATGCAGCAGTTTTTTCACTAGCGCCAGTTCCTCCTAATTTTTGTTCGAGAATATCATAGTTTTTAAGGATATTTGCTCGGCTTTCTCCTTCAAGAATTTTGCCTAACTCAAGTTTTAAATTTTTCGTATTCAAATCACCTTGAATTAATTCTTTTACTACTTCTTTATCCATGATTAAATTAACCAATGAAATAAACTTTAAAGTAATAATTCGTTTTGCAATTTGATACGAAATCCAGCTTCCTTTGTAACACACAACTTCTGGAACTTTAAATAAAGCAGTTTCTAAAGTAGCTGTTCCAGATGTTACAAGAGCAGCATGGGCAATACTTAATAAATCGTAAGTTTTATTAGAAATAAAATGTACATTTTTATTTACTAAAAAAGGTTTGTAAATTTCAAAATCTTGACTTGGTGCGCCAGCAATTACAAATTGATATTGAGGGAAATAATCAACTACAGAAACCATAATTTTCAATTTTGTATTGATTTCTTGTTTTCGACTTCCCGGTAACAAAGCAATAATAGGTTTTTCGTCTAATTGGTGTTCTTTTCTAAAATCGGCTTCATTTACAATTGTCCTATTTTGAATCGCGTCAATTAAAGGATGTCCAACAAAATCAACGGGAAAATTGTGTTTTTTCTCATAAAAATCTTTCTCAAACGGAAGAATAACATACATAAAGTCTACATCTTTTTTAATAGCTTTAATTCTATTTTCTTTCCATGCCCAAATTTGAGGCGAAATATAATAATGTGTTGGAATTCCTTTTTCTTTTGCCCAAGTAGCAATTCGCATATTAAAACCTGGATAATCTATAAAAATTATGACATCGGGTTTAAAAGATTCTATGTCTTTTTTGCAAAAATTAATATTGTTTAAAATGGTTTTTAGATTCATAACCACTTCTATGAATCCCATAAAAGCTAAATCGCGATAATGTTTTACAAGAGTTCCACCAGTTTGTGTCATTAAGTCGCCGCCCCAAAACCGAATTTCAGCATTTGGATCTTCTTTAAATAAGGCTTTCATTAAGTTTGCGCCATGCAAATCTCCCGAAGCTTCTCCTGCAATTATATAATATTTCATTATAAAAGTAATGTTATAATAGTAAGTACAAGCATAGATAAAATAACACCTCTTGCCATCATTTCTTTGTTTTTGTTTAGAAAGAAAAAGAATAACAATAAATTAGGAACAGCTCCTAAAGTAATTACTTTACCAATGGAACCATTGTTTTTTAAATATGAATAATTTTCCAGTATTGATGTGCCTCCATTAGAAAACAACATAACCACAATTAAAAATCCGGCAAAACCTAATAGTAGGCCAAATAATAAACCGATTAAAATATCTTTTTTTTGCATAATTATAGATCCCAATTATTTACAGTTTGAATCGCATGATGTGCAGTTAAATCAAATTGAACCGGGACAATAGATACAAACCCATTTTCAAGAGCAAATTCATCTGTATCTTGACCTTTATCCTGATTTACAAATTCGCCTGTAAGCCAATAGTAATCTTTTCCTTGCGGATTGGTTCTTTTATCAAATTCTTCAATCCACATTGCTTTTGCTTGTCGACAAACTTTAATTCCTTTAATTTCTCCTTTTTCCGATTTTGGAAAGTTTACGTTTAATACGACTCCTTCTGGAAGCCCATTTTTTAAAACTTCTAAAGCAATTTTCTTAACAAATCTTT
The DNA here is from genome assembly GCA_030145825.1 of Flavobacterium sp. Lineage (GTDB taxonomy): Bacteria > Bacteroidota > Bacteroidia > Flavobacteriales > Flavobacteriaceae > Flavobacterium. Next base: position 3,779 of record JAIXHM010000110.1, on the reverse strand, counting down.
TTATTGGGCTAAAATCGGTTTCCCAACTGTAATCTAAATGCGAAAATCCTATTGCAGGGATTCCTTCTATTCCAGCTTCTACAGCAGCACTCATAGTTCCTGAATAAATTACATTAATTGAAGAGTTTGAACCATGATTAATACCAGAAACACATAAATCGGGTTTTCGTTTTAAAATTTCATGAACCGCCATTTTTACACAATCAACGGGTGTTCCTGAACAACTATACTCGTGTTCAATTTCTGGATCTAAATTTACTTTATCTAAATGAAGCGTGTTGTTTATTGTTATTGCATGTCCCATAGCACTTTGTGGGCTATCAGGAGCAACTACAATAACGTCACCTATTTCTTTCATAATACTAATTAAAGTTCTTATACCAGGTGAAACTATACTATCGTCGTTTGTAACTAAAATTAATGGGCGTTGCATTTTTTTATTTTTTTGCTAAAATAATAATTTAAAGCTAAGACTATTTCTCTTGAAGGCATATTTATTAGGATGTTTAACAAAATTTTATCGTATCTTGCACTATCGTGGCATAGTTTTTTATGTACCTTAGTTGAAAATTTTGCAATGAACCGAATTGTTGATTATATGAAGAGAAATTATAAAATTATTTTGCTTGTTACAGCATTATCTGCTGTGTTATGGAGTTTTATTCCTTCTAAAAAAGTTGAAGATCCAGAAAAAGATAAACTTTTAATAGAACTATTGTCTTATGTGTTAGAGAGAGGGCATTATAGTCCGGTTGCTTTTGATGATAATTTTTCTCAAAAAGTGTATAAAAAATACATCAATGGAATTGATCCTACGAAACGTTTTTTCTATCAATCAGATATTAATGAGTTTGCTAAATATGAAAATAGTATAGATGATTTAATTAAGACTAAAGATTTAACTTTTTTTGAATTAACTAATTCTCGTTTATTACAACGTATACACGAGTCAAGAAGTATTTATGAGGAGATTTTAGATAAGCCTTTTGATTTTTCAAAAGACGAGGAAATTAATGTAGATTATGAAAAATTGCCTTACGCTAAAAACAAAAAAGAATTAACAGATAGATGGAGAAAACAATTGAAATTTTCAGTGTTGTCTTCAGTTACAGATAAACAAAAATTAGAAGAAGCAAAACATAAAAAAGATTCAACTTATACTGTAAAATCATTTGGAACAATTGAAAAAGAAGCTAGAGAAAATTCATTAAAATCTTTAGACGAATATTTTGATTTTGTTGAAAAAGAATTAGACAGAAACGACTGGTTTTCAATTTTCTTAAATTCAATAGTTGAACAGTTTGATCCGCATACATTCTATTTTTCGCCAGATGATAAAGATAAATTCGATATCAGTATGAGTGGAAAATTTGAAGGAATTGGTGCGCGTTTACAAAAGAAAAATGACGCAGTAGAAGTTTCGGAACTTATTTCTGGCGGACCAGCTTGGAGAGGAAAAGAATTAGAAGCTGGTGATGTAATTTTAAAAGTAGGTCAAGGTGAAGAAGAACCACTTGATATTGCCGGAATGCGATTAGATGATGTGGTGAAAAAAATAAAAGGTCATAAAGGAACTGAAGTTCGCCTTACGGTAAAAAAAGTAGATGGAACTATTAAAGTAATTTCTATTATTAGAGATGAAGTAGAAACAGAAGAAACTTTTGCTAAATCTTCAACTGTTGAAAAAGATGGTAAAAAATTCGGAATTATTTATTTGCCTAAGTTTTATATTAGTTTCGAAAATAAAGATAATAGAGATGCTTATAAAGATGTAGCATTAGAGATTGAAAGACTTAAAAAAGAAGGTATTCAAGGACTAATTATCGATTTAAGAGGAAACGGAGGCGGATCATTAGAAACTGTTGTAAACATGACGGGTTTATTTATTGAGCAAGGGCCAGTTGTACAAATTAAATCTTCAGGTAGAAAACAAGAAGTGCTTTTCGATAAAGATTCATCTGTTCAATGGGACGGACCTCTAGTAGTAATGGTGGATAATTTCTCGGCATCGGCATCTGAAATTTTTGCTGCAGCCATTCAAGATTATAAAAGAGGAATCGTAATTGGTAGCAAACACACTTATGGAAAAGGGACGGTTCAAAATGTTATCGATTTAAATCAGTTTATTAGAAGTAGCGATTTTGGAGATTTGGGCGCTTTAAAAACAACTACTCAAAAATTCTATAGAATTAATGGTGGTTCTACTCAAAGAGAAGGAGTTTTAAGTGATATCGTTTTACCAGATAGATTTAGTTATCTAGATATGGGCGAAAGAGATGAAGAAAACGCTTTGCCTTGGGATAAAATTTCACCAGCAGAATACCAACCAGTTTTTGCGGGTTACGAATCGGTAATAAATAAAAGTAAAGAACGAGTTGCAAACAGTAATCAGTTTAAATTGATTGATGAAAATGCAAAATGGATTTTTGAAAGAAAAGATGTAAATGATTTTAGTTTAAATCTTAAGAAATTCAAACATGAATTAGATGAAGCAGATTTAAAATTGAAACAATTTAAAGCAATAACAGATTACAAAAACAATTTAGATTTTAAATCGTTACCTTATGAAGAAATGATTTTTGAAAAAGATACCATCCTAAAAGAAAAAAGAGTTCGTTGGCATGAAGAAATGCAAAAAGACGTTTACATGGATGAAGCTCTTAACGTTTTAGATGATTTAAATGTTTTATATTCTAGTCAAAAAATGGTGTTGACTAAAAAGAAAAAAGATAATAAACTAGAAAGAGTAGATTAATTTTTGCTTTTAAATTTGAGGTAGAAAAAGTTTTCTCAATTAAATTTCTTTAAGGAATTTTTTGAAAATTTTTTCTACTTCTTTTTTGTTTTCTAAATGGCTCATGTGACCATCTTCTAATGTTTCTAATTGAACATTAGTTCCTTCAATTTGTAAAACACTTTCCTCAAAATTTAAAACAGGATCTTTTTTTCCTAAAATTAATAATTTTGGATAATCGGTAGTGTGTAATAAAATTTCTCTATCTTTTCTTATTTTCATACCTTCTTGAGCGGCAACAATTCCTTGTAAAGGTGTATTTAAAGCTTCATTTTTTGCCCACTCAATTTCAGTAATTAATTTTTCTCTATTAGCTTCGCTAAATAAATTTGCAATAGACATACTTATAGCTGCTTGATAATTTTTTTTAACGGCTTTTATAGCTCTATCACGGTTTGCTTTTCTTTCTTGTGAATCTCCTTTACTTGTAGAGTTTAATAAAATTAAACCTTTCACCATATCGGGATATAATTCTGAAAAAGCAAGCGACACATAACCACCCATTGAATGTCCTGCTAAAACGATTCGTTTTAAATGTAAGTGTTTGACAACTTCATGAACAGCATCTGCCATATCTTCCATAGTATGAATATAACCCAAACATTCTGTTTTTCCATGGCCTAATAAATCAATACAAATTACGCGATAGTTTTTTACTAATTCAGGTTGAAGATAATGCCACATATTACTGTTTTCTAAAAAACCATGAAGTAATACAATTGCCGTTCCTTTTCCTTCATCAGAAAAATTAATTGAAATGTTTTTATAAGTGATGTGTTGGTAAACCATAATGCAAAAGTAATTGTTCTAAATAAAAACGGTTCACTTTCGTAAACCGTCTTTTCTCTTTCTTCTTGTATCTTTTCTCTAATTAAGAATTCATAATCGATTCAATTTCTTCAACTGTAATAGGAATATTTTTCATTAAGTTAAATGGTTCTCCAGAAGGTTGAATTACTACATCATCTTCAATTCTAATTCCAAA
>JAIXHM010000109.1 GCA_030145825.1 Flavobacterium sp. | reverse complement strand
TATTCAAGAACGCTCTCACCACGACCCATCACAGGATTACAGGTATGGGTTCCAAGGGCAAGAGATGGATAATGAAATAAAAGGAAGAGGAAACTCTATAAACTACACCTTTAGAATGCACGACCCAAGGGTGGGAAGGTTTTTTGCGGTTGACCCGTTGTTTAAATCATTTCCTTGGAACAGTCCTTATGTTTTTAGTGAAAACAATGTAGTTTCTTTTGTTGAATTGGAAGGATTAGAAAGAGGTAGTCCTTCATATTCTAGAAATTACAGAAATAATGTAAGAATAAGATATAATGCTAATAGAAATAATCAATTAATGGGGGTAAATTCATCTTTACAAGGAAGGTATTCTGGAACAGGAGAGTTAACTCAATACACTAGAATTAATTTGAATCGTAATTTTTCACAATTAAGGTCTACTACTGCACAAAATATAAGGACTTTTATTGAAAAATATGATTTAACACCTTCTGACCCTACAGAGCAAATTAGTCTTTCTTCATCACCAAAGAGAGCAAAAATGTTAAGAGATTTGACTAACTTATTTGATAACTTAAAATCAACGACTGAAATAAAACAAGTTTACAATACTGACAAAGAAACAGATTCTGGGTCTAGTATCTATTATTTTGGTGATTCAACTTATAGAATTGAAGGTAATGATTCTGCAAAATTATTTATTTTAGAAATGGAATATAGTAAAGAACTTAAAAGTTTGACGGATAAAAAGCTTAAAGACATGAATAACTCAGAACTTAATTCTCCTGAAAATAGTCCTAAAATACCAGAATCTCAAAAGCAATTTTTAGCAGAAAGTTTAGCTAGATATGAATTAGGGCCATCACCACAGGATTTATATCAAAAAATAATAAAAGAATCAATAGATAATGGGGATGCTAAAATTGAAAAAATAGAAGTAAAAGCAAACCCACAAATAAATCAAAATTAATTATGTCTATTACTGAACAAGTTGAGAACTATTTAACAGATAATATAAATGTAAGCAATAGTTTTTTTGACAATATATTGGAGGAACATGATGAAAGTAGTATTAAATTGTTCTATTGTTACCATTTATTGAAGAGTGGGGATAAAGAGAGTTCTATAAAATTGTTTAAAACAATTAAGGAAAACAGTAATGTTAGGTCATTGTATCTACTTGTAAATGCAATTCTTTTTTATTATGATAATGTTTCTTCGTGTAAAGAAATGCTTTTAAAAAGCATTTTAATAGATAATAAAAACAAATGGAGTTACTTAGAATTATTTTATTTATTAAAAAATACCGAAGAAAACTATCTGGCTTGGGACTATTTGGAAAAAGCTATTTTAATTGATGAGAATTTCAATGAAGCCAAATATCAAAGAATCTTACAATTTGATTCAATAGAGAATTGTTCGTTAATAATAAATGATATACTAGCATTCCCTCAAACTTATGTAAATGAATATATTTTAAATACCCTAGGTTCGGCATATTATAATTGTGGGCAAATTGGCAATGCTGTTAAAATTTTAAAGGGTTCTCTGGAGATTAATAAAACACCTGAAGCATATTATCTTTTAGGTGCTATTGAACACAATAAGGATAGAAATTTTGATAATGCTTTAAAATATTATAATTTATCAATTAATGAAGACCCTTCTTATATAGATTGCTTAAATTCAAAAGCATGGCTTTTATTTGATATGAGAAATATTGATGAAGCAGAATTACTGTTTAAAAAAATAATAAATTTGAATAAGTCTCAATCTTCGTATATTCAAATAATTCAGTTCTATTTATGTATTTCAGATTTAGATAATGCTTTATCTTATAATAAGACTATGATTATAGAATACGGAGAAGATTACATTAGCGATTCTTTCGATATTATATATCTAATTAAGAAAAACAACAAAGAAATATTAAATAATAAAGTTTTGAAATTTAAAAAGAAATATAATGAAGAACAAATTGATTGGTTAAAGAATATGATATTGGATTATGGTAGTGTATAAGTTACAATCCCGATAGCGCATTCTATGATAAAAACCAAATAAAATATAAAATGTAAAATAACCCGATAGCGCGGATTTGTAATCGGTGCCCACAAAGTTTATAAAAAGACAAAGCCACATAACTTGTGACTTTTGTTGTTTAGTATAGTGTGGTAAAAAGTTATTTTAAGATGAGTAAGCACAGCACTCACCATTTGAATCTACAACTACTAGTATCCAATATTGGTTTTGGTACTAAAATGTGTTGTAATTTTGAATGTTTATGGGGTAATGTAGTAAACTAGGGCATAAGGAAGTTTTAAGGCTTAAGTTATTGAAAAACAGTATTTAATATTTAAGTTAAATACTGTTTTTTCATTTGTTTTCAGTCATCGTATAAATTAATAATTTCTAAAAAAGCATTAAATAAGGATTTATTTCCCTTCGTGTAGTAAATTAGGGCATGGAAAAAATACATTGCCCTATTTGTAAAACTATGCTATTAAAAAAACTTTTAGTTTTTAATTTAATAGTATATTTACAACACGTTCTTACAAATAGTTTTCAATAGTAAATGACTACCCTTCTTTTGGAATGCTTATTCAAGAACGCTCTCACCACGACCCATCACAGGATTACAGGTATGGGTTCCAAGGGCAAGAGATGGATAATGAAATAAAAGGAAGAGGAAACTCTATCAACTACACCTTTAGAATGCATGACCCGAGAGTGGGTAGGTTTTTAAGTATTGACCCATTATTCAAAGATTATCCATGGAATTCATCTTATGCGTTTAGTGAAAACAGGGTCATAGATGGTATTGATTTAGAGGGTAGAGAGTTTTATTACACATCAGACGGAAAATTATTAGGAAAACATGGTTCAAGTGACGAAATCAAAATTGTTAGACAAGATTTTGTCAATCAATTAAATAAAATGAAAGTTAATATTGAAGCAATTTTAAAAACTCCTCCAAATGAGAATACTATTAGGATTTTTAATAACATGAGTGATACAGCTTATATAAATAACCAACAAAATCAAACAGTACAATTGTCTTTGTGGGCTAAAAAAAATAGAAATTCAACCAATGAAAAAGCAATGTCTTTATTTACAAAACAAATAGATAGTCCGAGTGGTAAAGGAAAAATGGAAGTATTTACATTAGGCACAACAACTGAGGGACCTAAATATGAACCAGGTAACAGCGCTGTAGTTGATCCTGATAAATCCACAGGAATAAAGGGATGGAAACGTTCAACTACAATTCATACACATCCATGGGGAGGACCTCTTAATTTCTCTAATGAGTTATCTGGTTTTGCATCTGGAGGTGATTTACAATGGTCTTTGTCTAATAATATAGATTTATATTTAGTGCCTCCAAGTGGAGGAGAAATGGGTAAATTTTCTGTTGAAAAATATAGAAAATTAGTAAGACAAAATTTAGAATCTCAATATCCAGAATATAAAAATTTTACCGATTCTGAAATTTTTGATGGATCTTCGTCTTTGGGCGATCCATATTTTAATAAATCTGAAGCAAAGTCTTCAATGGAAAAAATAGAAATTAAATAGATATGCGATTTATAATTTTTGTAGCTTCAATCATTTTTTTTATTAGTTGTACGCCTTCAAAAAAAAATAATTTAGAATGTTGCTTTAAACAAATTAAAATTAAGATAGAGTCTAGATCTGATACTATTTTGAATTCTTTAAAATATTCATCAATTAATTCATATGGAAATTATTCAAAAATTATTCATGAATCTGTATTAGAAAATTCAAAACAAAATTTAGATTGTTCTTCTGCAATTGATAGCTTTATGATTGCAAATAAACAAAATAGTATTACTGTAAATAATTTAATTTTATTTCAGCAATTTCAATCATATCTGAAAAATGAAAAGTTTGATTTTTCAAATGCTTATAAAAAAGCTTTAAAATATGAAAAGAAGTATGGTAATAAATAGGTTAGTTGAGTAATGTATTAAATCCCGATAGCGCGGAAATGTTTTCCGTGCCCATAAAGATTATAATAACAAAAGCCAACAAGATTGCTTCATATTTCGCAATGACTGTTGGCTTTATTGTTAACTAAAATAGTACAACACAAAAAAATAATTACATTTGCAGCACAATTTTATAACAATGAAAAAGTTACTATTCGTTAGCATATTAAGTTTTGTTTTACTGGCTGCTACTGATCCATATAGCATTAAAAGAATATCCGATAAAGATTTTCGTTACGAGTTTTATACAACTGATAAAAAAGTTAGTGTAAAACACAATAAAGAATATTTTTGGTTTAAAGGGGGTTTAATTCATAAAGCGGAAGGTGGTGTTGCTGGTCAAGTTTTAGATGGCGCTTTCAAAAAACATTATCACAGCAACCAATTAGCAGAGCAAGGCACTTTTAAAAAGGGCTTAAAAGTAGGTTTATGGAAAACCTGGTTTGAGAATGGCACTACCGAAAGCACGCAAGAGTACAGTAGTGGCTTAAGGCAAGGTAAGTTTTTCAGTTACAATATCGAGGGAAAAATGCTCGAGAAGGGTTATTACAAAGCGGGTAAAAAACATGGTTATTGGATTAATTTCGTAAAACAAGATACTACGCGCTATAAAAACGGAGTGATTTTTATTAAAAAACCAAAGTTAACCAAAGAAGAAAAAGTGGCTTTAAAAGAGCAAAAGCAAAAAGAACGCGAGTTAGAAAAGCTTGAAAAAGAAAAACAAAAAGAAGCCAAAGCGAAAGAAAAAGAGCTAAAGAAAAACACAAAAGCTGATCCAAAAAATAAAACTGAAAAAGAACCTTTCTACAAGCGTATTTTCAAGAAAAAAGACAAAAAATAAATGGTAAAAGCGCATAGTTTGCTTTATGCAGTTTATGTTTGCTTACTGGTAGGTTTGCTATTAGGTGGTTTGTTGTTGCTTTCTAATATGTACAACCAACTCAATTTGTATTATGCTACGCACGAAGGCTTGTACAGCAATAATTTATCGACGATTAATTATGCACTGGGTAATCAATTGGTTTTAGACGAAGAGCTTTTACAAGACGAAAATACAGGAATTCAATCGGCTTTTCAAACGAAAAAGCATGGTTTACATACCGTTTTACTAACACAATCTTTTGTGCAAAACGACACCGTACAATCGGCTCATTTTGTGGGACAAAAATTCAATTCGCAAGATGCCTTGTATGTGGCGAATTTTACCCAACCTTTAAGCGCTTCAGGAAAAGTTACTGTTAAAGGAAATTCGTATTTACCTTCGGAGCGAATTAAGGAAACCTATATTCAAAACAAACCGAATATCATTTCGTTTCTAGGAAGTAAAAAAATATCGGAAATTCAGTTGCCTAAATTGTCTGAAGAATGCCAACAATTGTTTGATAATCAAAAGACTATTAAAACCAATTTCAAAGCATTAGAAGCTAAAAACGATTCGGTGTATTTTAATTCTTTTTTTAAAGAAACGCTTGAAATTGAATTGGGTTCACCTAATCTTGAAAATAAAGTCATTAAAGGGAATTTTGTTATCAGTTCCAGAGATTCTATCGTTATCAGAAGGAATAATGTACTGGAAGATATTATTATAAAAGCACCAAAAGTTACTATTGAAGCGGGTTTCGAAGGAACGATTCAAGTTTTAGTAACCGAACGTATTTATATTGGAAAAGAAACCAAACTAAATTATCCTTCTACTTTGTGTTTGCTTAATAAAAATGAAGAAAAAGAAGCTACTATTTTTATTGATGAAGATGTAAAAATGGCGGGGTTGATTTTAGCTTTTGGTAACGATGTTTTGCATTTGAACCAAAATAATATTGAATTGGGTGAAAATTTTTCGATTTCTGGCACAATTTACTGTTCAGGTACACTCACCCTTAAAGGAAGTGTTTTTGGTTCTGTATTCGCCTCAAAATTGCTTCACAAAACAACTTCGGCAAGTTATGCCAATTGTTTAGCCGATGTAGCTATCGATATTACTCAAAAACCAAAAGTTTTTATTGATTTTCCTATTTTTAACAACCAAAACCAACGCTATGGCATTGTTAAAAAAGTACTATAAAGCCAATTCCTTAATCGAATCGGTTATAGCGTTAACGATTATTTCGATTTGTTTGTTTATCGCTATTTTGGTGTACAGTCATGTTTTTTCGCCTAAAACATCAACACAACATTACAACAAGCAAAATGTATTAAACCAACAGTTTTACGAAATACAACTGAATGAAGAAAACGTAAATTCGGAAAGTATTTCTATGGAAGAAAATTGGCTGAATACCAATTTAAGAGAAGTTTCGGTTCAAGTGAAAGATAGCGTAGATAGTGATTTAAAAGCAAAATTCTATTTGTATTCCAATGAATAAAAAGCACTACATACAAGCTTTTTCAATAGTAGAAGTGATGGTTAGTTTGGTCATAACCGCCATTATCATTGGAATTATCTTTGGCATTTTCAGCATCGTATCGCAACAGTTAATCAACTTTAAAGAACAAAACGAATACACTGCCGATTTTAACCGATTATCCTACAGTTTGAATAAAGCTATTTTTGAAAGCGAAAAAATGAAGTTCACTGAAAACGGATTGCAGTTTCAAACCTATGATGGAGACATTTTGGTATACCAAAAACAAGAAGAATATTTAGTTCGAAAAGCATCACAATTTACCGATACTTTTCACCTAAACTTTCAAGAAATAAAGCTCGATACAGTTTCCAATGAAAATAAAAGTAAGATTTTTCAAAAATTGGAAATTCAATTGGAAGCCAACGAGCAACCGTTTACGCTAAAATTCTACAAACCTGTTTACGCTTACGATATTATCAAATTAGAAACACCATGAGTTTAGATCTTTCTACATATAAAAACGAAAAGCAAAAACCGAAAAAGGAATTTCAATTCAATTTGGACAACATTCAGTTTTCGAAAACCTTTTCCGATAAAGAAAAAGAAATTTTTTATCGCGAATTGGGAATGCTTTTAAAATCGGGTGTTGACTTTAAAAAAGCTTTAGAAATTGTGAGTCAACAGGTAACTAAAAAGAAAGAACGCGAACTGATTTTAACCTTAAAAGACAAGATTGTTCATGGAAAAAGCATTTACGAATCCATGAAAGAATCGAATCAGTTTTCGCCATACGAATATTATAGTGTGCAAATTGGTGAAGAAACTCGAAAACTGGAAGAAGTTTTGTTTGAATTGCAAAAATACTTCAACCGGAAAATTCAAATGCGTAGGCAAATTGTTTCGGTTTTGACCTATCCAGCCATTGTCATGTTGGTTACGGTTTTGGTGTTGTATTTCATGTTGAACAAAGTAGTACCGATGTTTAGTTCGGTGTTTCGACAATTTGGAAGTGAATTACCCAAAAGCACCCAATACATAATTAAATTATCGAATCATTCAGGAGCCATTTTTGGTATTTTTATCTTGATTTTAATTGGATTGTTTACCATGCATTACTTTTTAAAAACAAAAGATAGTTACCGAAAATTCACTTCTACTTTAGTATTAAAAATTCCGTATTTCGGGAAATTGATTCGTAAAATATATATTTCGCGTTTTTGCCAATCGATGAATTTATTAATTACATCAAGAACCACTTTGTTGACTTCCTTAGGATTGACTTCAAAAATGATAGGTTTTTATCCAATTGAAAAATCTATAGAACAAATAAAAGAAGACATCACACGCGGAAGTTCGCTACATGAAAGCTTACGCAAGCATAGTATCTACGAAAACAAATTAGTTTCCATGGTTGAAGTTGCCGAACAAATTAACCAACTCGACACTATGTTTGAACGCTTAACGGAACAGTATAATGAAGAAATTAATCACCAAACCAAGATGATTGGTGTCATTTTAGAACCAATGATTATTATTGTAATTGGTGTTATTGTTGGTGTTATTATGGTCTCAATGTATGCGCCTATGTTTGATTTGAGTAAGATTATTAATCATTAAAACAAAAAACAGAACATCAAAATGGTGTTCTGTTTTTTTATTTATGCCATAAACAATCAAAATTACAACACATTTTAGACCAAAACCAATATTGTATACAAGTAGTTGTAGATTCAAATGGTGAGTGCTGTGCTAACTTATAAAAACAACAAAGCCAGCTCTAATGCTGGCTTTTGGTTTATTTGATACTATATGCACGGATTACAAATCCGAGCTATCGGCTTAGTTTACCACATTGGTTACAAAAGCTCTCTTTTTTCATAGTTATTATAGTCTTTTATACCATTTAAAATATTTCCTATAGGTCTAATCATAAGCTTTTCTTTTTTATCAGAACTTGTATAAAATGAACCTATAACACCTTCTTTCTTTGTACAAAGTATAATTG
>JAIXHM010000108.1 GCA_030145825.1 Flavobacterium sp. | reverse complement strand
AATTAATCAAGCTCGTAATTATATTAAAGAACAATCCTTGGCTAGATTATGTCAACTACAATTAAAATCTAAAAATTACCAAAGTGCAATTCCAGTTTTAAAACGAATAGAAACAGAAGCTGAGTTTCCTCAAAACATAACTTATGCGCAATCTAATTTAATGAAAGCATATTACGAAAAAGAAGATTATGCAAATTCGGTAGTTTATGCTGATAAAGTTTTGGCAAATAATAAAGTAGACGATAGAATTAAGAGTGATGCTCAAATTATCGTAGCGCGTTCGGCAATGAAAACGGGTAACGAACCAAAAGCGCGTCAAGCTTATGCCGATTTATTAAAAATTGCCAAAGGAGAATTAGCAGCTGAAGCTTTATTTTACGATGCTTACTTTAAAAACAAAGACGGAAAATTTGAAGATTCTAATAAAATAATTCAAAAAATAGCTAAAGATTATTCGGGTTATAAATACTACGGAGCAAAAGGGTTAGTGGTTATGGCTAAAAACTTCTACGGACTAAAAGATAGTTTCCAAGCAACTTACATTTTAGAAAGTGTTATTAAAAACTTTACTGATTATCCGGATGTTGTAGAAGAAGCAAAAGCCGAATTAGAGAAAATTAAAGCCGAAGAAGCAAAAACTAATTCATCAATTACAAATTAATTGTCACACTGAGCTTGTCGAAGTGTCTATATTAAACCAAATTACTAAAATTTAAAATTCGTAATTTAAAAAGAACATGAAGAATTTAAAGATATATTTCCCAATAGTTATTACAGCATTAGCGTCTCAATTTTCATTTGGTCAAGAAGATGAAAACATTGGTTCTGAAGTTGTAAATGTAGTAAAGCCTTATACGCCAACAATTTCTGATGCTTTTAAAGTAAAGGAATCTCCTGTTATCGATGATGAAGATAATACTCAAAAAGAAGAAATTAAATACAATATTTTTTCATTTCCTGTTGCTTCAACATTTACTCCTGCTAAAGGACAAGCTGCAGCTGTAGATAAAGAGAAAAAAGAACGTATTTTTAGTAATTATGCTACTTTAGGTGTAGGAAATTATGGTACAGTTAATGGCGAATTGTATGTAACACATAATTTTGGGCGCGACAGTTATTTAGGGGCAATGTTACGTCATTTATCGTCTCAAGGTGGTATCAAAGATGCAAAGTTAGACGATAATTATGCAACAACAGGTTTAGATGTAACCTATGGTTCACGTAATCGCGATTTAAATTGGAATGTAGATTTAGGTGTAAAGCGCCAAATGAATAATTGGTATGGTTTGCCTTATGATAATATAGTCTTCGATGCGCCAACAATTGAAAGTATTGAAGAGAAACAAATTTACAATACAATTGCTCTAGGTGGAAAAGTGGGTTTAAAAGACAGTTTTTTTAGCGAATTAACGATGCAATTTAAACGTTTTTCTGACGATTTTGGTTCAGGAGAAAATCGTTTTTGGATTAAACCAAATTTTGATTTTGAAGTAATGGATAGTAAAGTAAATGCTGATTTTGTTGTAGACTATGTTGGAGGTTCTTTTGATAGAATGTATGCAGTAGATAGCGAATTAAAATATAGTAATGTAATTTTTGGAACAAAACCAAATTTCTTGTATCAACAAGACGATTTATCTGTTTTAATTGGAGCGGGAGTTTTCTACACTACTGGTAAATTTAATGATGAAACTGACAGTAAAATTTTTGTATATCCAAATGTAAAAGCATCATATAAAATTGTTGAAGATGTATTAATAGGTTATGCTGGAGCAGAAGGTGGATTAAATCAAAATTCGTATGCCGATTTTGTTGATCAAAATCCTTTTATCTCACCTACATTATACATAGCGCCAACAGATAATAAATATGATATTTATGTTGGTTTAAAAGGTAAATTAGCAAGTTCGGTTTCTTTTAATGTAAAAGGCTCTTATAACAACGACGATAATAAAGCGCTTTTTGTGAGTAATCCTTATCAACACAATTCAGTAACTAATAACACTGAAGGTTACGCATACGGAAATTCATTTGATGTAGTTTACGATAATGTAAAAACGATGAGTATTTTTGGAGAAATTAAAGCCGATTTTTCTAAAAGTGTAAGTTTAGCTTTAAACGGAACTTACAATAATTATTCAACAGATTTACAAGCTGAAGCATGGAATTTACCACAATTAAAAATTGGAGCTAACTTAGATTTCGATATTACCGACAAATGGCATGCAGGAACAAATATTTTCTTTGTAGGTGAACGTAAAGATTTAATTCCGGTACAAAGTCTAGCAGCTGTATTTCCACCTGAAACAATTTACCAAGTAGAAACTTTAGATAGTTATTTCGATTTAAATGCTCACGTTGGTTATAATTTCAGTGAAAGATTGTCATTTTTCTTAAGAGGAAATAATTTAGCAAATCAACAATACAACCGTTGGGCAAATTTCCCAGTTCAAGGAATTCAAGTTTTAGGTGGAGCTAATTATAAGTTTGATTTTTAAAGTCATTGCGAGGTACGAAGCAATCTATCAACATTCAAAATTCCGAGTTCGTTATTGAATGTTTAAAAATGTTGAATATCCAATTTTGAAAAACGAATTTTGAAATCATGTAATGTAGTTTTTTGGTAAACAAACCATGACATATAAGCAAAAAATAAAATCACATTATCAAAACCTAATATCTGAAAAAATAAACGAACTACGTTTTATGATTTCCGATTTAGCTGAAGACGCACAAAACGATGCAAAAGGATCAGCAGGCGATAAGCACGACCCGAGCCTTCAGGCGAACTGGCGAAGCAAACTGCTTTATCGATGATGCATCTCGAGCAAGAAAAACTCAACCAAAAAATAAAAGAAAATTTAGAGCAATTAGCACTTTTAGAATCTATCGATAGTTCAAAACAAAACACAATCGTCGCTTTAGGAAGTTTAGTTATTACCAATAAGTTTACATTTTATATTTCGTCCGCTTTACCAAAGATAACTATCGATAAACAGGAATTCATTGCGTTATCACTGCAATCGCCACTT
This sequence comes from Flavobacterium sp., assembly GCA_030145825.1. Classification (GTDB taxonomy): domain Bacteria; phylum Bacteroidota; class Bacteroidia; order Flavobacteriales; family Flavobacteriaceae; genus Flavobacterium. The sequence goes on along the minus strand of JAIXHM010000108.1, from coordinate 5,334 downwards.
GGTGTTGCTATGAAAGGAAAAACCACAAACGATTCCTTTTCCTTCAACGGAATTAATTACATCATTCAAGAAATTTATTAGTTATAAAAACCTAGTAAAGCAAAGCTTTGCAACATCTTTTTACACAGAATAGTTTGAAAAAGCTCTGAAATTCAGGACAAAGTCCGCAGAGTTTTTAAAACGGTTTTAATCGAAGATTAAAAATTCCTTGTAAAAAGTGTCCTTTCTTTTGGTTCGTTTTCTTTGGACAAGCAAAGAAAATGAATAGAAAATTACAATCTCAAACTTTCTATACTCAAAAACCGATTTTTTGTTTCATTTAAAAACAAAATTAAATAATTAAGTTTAAAATTATAATTAAAAATAAACTTATAGTTTAAAGTTTAAATCAAATACTTCAACTTTGCTTCATAATATTAAAAACTCATAATTTATAATTCATAATTCAAAATTACTATGTGTGGAATTGTATGTGCATTTGATGTAAAGCAAAAAACAGAAACTTTAAGACCTCAAGTTTTAGAAATGGCGAAAAAAATCCGTCATCGTGGTCCCGATTGGAGTGGCGTTTTTAGTAATGAAAAGACAATATTAGCGCATGAACGTCTTGCTATTGTAGATCCGGCTTCAGGAAAACAACCTTTATTTACAAAAGATAAAAGTTTAGTTCTAGCAGCAAACGGAGAAATATATAACCATAGAGATTTACGTAAACAATTTGAAGGAAAATTTGAATTTCAAACTGAAAGCGATTGTGAAGTAATTTTAGCATTATATCAAGCTAAAGGAACGAGTTTTGTTGATGAATTAAACGGAATCTTTGGATTTGCAATATATGATGTAGAGAAAGATGAGTATTTCATTGCTCGCGATCACATGGGAATTATTCCATTGTATATTGGTTGGGATCAATTTGGAACGTTCTATGTTGCCTCAGAACTAAAAGCATTAGAAGGCTATTGTACAAAAATTGAATTATTTCCTCCAGGACATTATCTATCTAGTAAAGACGGAGAGTTAGTAAAATGGTATAAACGTGAATGGACAGAATTTGATGCTGTAAAAGACAACGAAACAAATATTCAAGTTTTAAAAGATGCTTTAGAGGCAGCGGTTAAAAGACAATTAATGAGTGATGTTCCTTATGGAGTTTTACTTTCTGGAGGTTTAGATTCGTCAATAACTTCAGCAGTAGCTAAAAAGTTTGCTCAAAAAAGAATTGAATCGGGTGACCAACAAGATGCTTGGTATCCACAATTACATTCTTTTGCAGTTGGTTTAGAGGGTTCTCCAGACTTGGCCGCAGCAAAAAAAGTAGCCGATCATATTGGAACTATTCATCATGAGATTAAATTTACTATACAAGAAGGTTTAGATGCCATTCGCGATGTAATATATAATATAGAAACATACGATGTAACAACAATTCGTGCCTCAACGCCTATGTATTTAATGGCGCGTGTTATTAAATCAATGGGAATAAAAATGGTGCTTTCAGGTGAAGGTTCAGATGAGTTATTTGGTGGTTATTTATATTTCCACAAAGCACCAAATGCTAAAGAATTTCACGAAGAAACCGTTCGTAAGTTAGGTAAATTACACATGTACGATTGTCTTCGTGCTAACAAAAGTTTAGCCGCTTGGGGAATTGAAGGACGAGTACCTTTCTTAGATAAAGAATTTATGGATGTCGCAATGCGAATTAACCCACAAGATAAAATGATCAATGGAGAACGTATGGAAAAATGGGTGTTGAGAAAAGCATTTGAAGATATGTTACCAGAAAGTGTAGCTTGGAGACAAAAAGAACAGTTTAGTGATGGAGTAGGATATAGTTGGATTGATACTTTGAAAGAAATTGTTGCCAAAGAAGTATCGGACGAACAATTAGCAAATGCTAAGTATAAGTTTCCAATACAAACGCCTACATCAAAAGAAGAATATTATTATCGTTCAATTTTTACTGAACATTTTCCAAGTGATGCAGCAGCTTTAAGTGTTCCGCAAGAGGCAAGTGTGGCTTGTAGTACAAAAGTTGCTTTAGAGTGGGATGAGGCATTTAAAAACCTTAATGATCCATCAGGTAGAGCAGTGGCAAATGTACATGAAGAAGCGTATGTAAAAACTGAGGGATCAAAAGATATAGAAAAAACAAAAGTTTTGGTTTAATTTATAATTTGTTGTTGTTTGATTAATCGCCATCTTATTTTATTTTAAGTTGGCGATTTTCTGTGTTAAATAAACACTAATTGTTAATAACTTCCTTGTAAAAGGAAGGTTTCTAGTTTACTTTTCTTAGTAGAATACTTATATTTGTCTGTTTAACAAAAATAGAGACTATAAGCGTTTAAATATGAGTGAAGAAGTAAAGAAAAATGGCTATTCGGCTGACAGTATTCAGGCTTTAGAAGGAATGGAGCACGTGCGTATGCGTCCTTCGATGTATATTGGAGATACTGGTGTTAGAGGTTTGCATCACTTGGTTTATGAGGTGGTTGATAACTCTATCGATGAGGCATTAGCTGGACATTGTGATACGATAAAAGTTACTATAAATGAAGATAATTCCATAACTGTTGAAGATAATGGTCGTGGTATTCCTGTAGATATTCATAAAAAAGAAGGTGTTTCTGCATTAGAAGTTGTAATGACTAAAATTGGTGCAGGAGGTAAATTCGATAAAGATTCGTATAAAGTATCGGGAGGTTTACATGGAGTGGGTGTTTCGTGTGTTAATGCACTTTCAGATCATTTACAAGCTACAGTTTTCAGAGAAGGAAAAATCTGGGAGCAAGAGTATGAAAAAGGTAAAGCTTTATATCCGGTAAAACAAATTGGGACTACTGACAAAAGAGGAACAACGGTTACTTTTAAACCAGATGGTACAATTTTTACACAAACATTAGTTTATTCTTACGATACTTTAGCAGCTCGTTTACGCGAATTATCTTTTTTAAATAAAGGTATTACCATTACTTTAGTAGACAAAAGAGAAACTGACAAAGAAGGTAATTTCTTAGGAGAAACTTTTCATTCACAAGAAGGTTTAAAAGAATTCGTTAAGTTTTTAGATGGAAACCGTGTGCCAATTATCGGTCACGTAATTTCAATGGAAAACGATAAAGGCGAAATTCCTGTTGAAGTAGCTTTAATTTATAACGATAGTTATTCAGAAAATATATTTTCTTACGTAAATAATATCAATACTCACGAAGGAGGAACACACTTGCAAGGTTTCCGTATGGGATTAACGCGTACCTTAAAAAAATATGCAGATGCTTCTGGTTTATTAGATAAATTGAAGTTTGAAATTTCGGGAGACGATTTCCGTGAAGGGTTAACAGCTATTATTTCTGTAAAAGTTGCAGAACCTCAATTCGAAGGTCAAACAAAAACGAAATTAGGAAATAGAGAAGTTGTTTCTCCAGTTTCGCAAGCTGTTGCAGAAATGTTAGAGAATTATTTGGAAGAAAATCCAAATGATGCAAAAACCATTGTTCAAAAAGTAATTTTGGCTGCTCAAGCCCGTCATGCTGCGAAAAAAGCACGTGAAATGGTGCAACGTAAAACCGTAATGGGTGGCGGTGGATTGCCAGGTAAATTATCAGATTGTTCTGAACAAGATCCAGAAAAATGCGAAATTTTCCTTGTCGAGGGTGACTCAGCGGGTGGAACTGCAAAACAAGGACGCGATAGATTTTTCCAAGCTATTTTACCTTTACGTGGTAAGATTTTAAACGTGGAAAAAGCAATGCAGCATAAAGTATTTGAAAACGAAGAGATTCGAAATATTTTTACTGCTTTAGGAGTAACTGTAGGTACTGAAGAAGATAGTAAAGCATTGAATTTATCAAAACTGCGTTATCATAAAGTGGTAATTATGTGTGATGCCGATGTCGATGGTTCTCACATTTCTACATTAATTTTAACGTTCTTCTTCCGTTACATGAAAGAACTTATAGAAGGTGGGCATGTTTACATTGCGCAACCACCTTTGTATTTAGTTAAAAAAGGAAATAAAAAAGCATATGCTTGGAATGACGAACAGCGTGATCAAATTTCAAATGAATATGGTGGAGGAGCAAATATTCAACGTTATAAAGGTCTTGGAGAGATGAATGCTGAACAGTTATGGGAAACTACATTAAATCCTGAGTTCAGAACGCTTCGTCAAGTTACTATTGATAGCTTATCTGAAGCTGATAGAGTTTTCTCTATGTTAATGGGTGATGAAGTACCGCCTCGTAGAGAATTTATTGAGAAAAATGCTGCTTATGCTAAAATCGATGCTTAAGAACTCGATTTTAATAGTTATATTTTTATTAGGCTTAGTGTCTAAAGCTCAAACATTAGAAGAACAAATAGGGTATCTGTTAACAGATGCCCTTTTCTATTCTGATAGATATATAGTACCCGCTACAGATGCGGCTGTTTATCAAGCATCTTCTTCATGGATGAATTCTGCTAAAAAGAAAGAAAAATGGCAATTAGATTTAGGGGTTCACGCAAACGTTTTCTTTGTTCCTAATAGAGATAGAAAGTTTACAATTTCTAATAACGATTTTCAATTTTTTCAAATAGAAAATTCAAATCAAACAACTGTTCCAACGGCTCTAGGAAATGATAGTCAAGTGTATTTAGTTGGTGATTTAGATGGGCAGCAAGTAAGATTTAAAACTCCTGAAGGTATTAATCAAGAGTCAGTAGTTTATCCTTATCTGCAAGTCAGTTTAGGATTACCTTATGGATTTGAAGTTGTGGGGAGGTATTCTACTCGTACAAAGCTTAAAAAAGGAGATTATCAAGTTTATGGCTTTGGTTTAAAGCATAATTTTAGTCAATATTTTTCTGTATTAGAGACAAAAAAAATAAACTTATCTTTTATGACTATGTATTCAAATGAAGAGATTAGTTTTGAATTTTTAGATGTAGAAACAGGTTTTGGGAACCTTGGTTTAAATCAGTTTACTGCTAAAGTGAATACATATCATTTTCAACTTGCTCTTTCAAAAGAGATAAAAGATTTTGAAGTTATGGGTGGTTTTATTGCAAATGTGAGTAATTTTAATTACCGTGTTTATGGAAATTCTTCAGAGACTTCAATTTTTGGAGTAGCGATAAATCAGAGGTTACCAGAGTTAGAACAAACCAAGTGGAATTACATGGGGGAACTGTCTGGTGTATATCATTTTAGTAAGTTTTTTGCTAAAACATCGTTTACATTTGGTAAATTTGTAAACCTAAATATTGGAATAAATTACACGATTAGTTAATAAATAAATAATTTAAATTTTACATAATGAAAGTAACTATAGTTGGTGCTGGTAATGTAGG
>JAIXHM010000107.1 GCA_030145825.1 Flavobacterium sp. | reverse complement strand
GCATAATGGAATTCAATATAGTCTTTATGAACATACAGATGCTTTTATAGCCGCAGTTTACGGATTTTATGAATTTGAAATACTTAGTAAACCAATTAAAGTAATAGAATATATTAATCCTCCATTTGTTATTTCAATTGAAAAAATTAATAAAGAAGAAAATACTTTTTTAGGAAATCATATCTCATCAAGTGATATTAAAAAGGCCTTTAATCTTGATAAATTACCAAATAAGTCTGGTGTAGGCTTGGTTCAGCCATTTTTATTTAATATATATTATACATTAATGATTTTTTTATCATTTGCGCTTTTAATTTTAGCAACATATATTATTCAAAATAATGGTAGAACCGAACAAAATGTTTTGTATGCATCATTAAATTTTGAAGATTATAAAAATAAGGATTATATTTCACCTTCTTTTGAATTATCTGGAAGTCCTGCACCTTTAAAAATTTTAGCTAATTCTTATGTTGATAATTCATGGGCAAACGTACAGGTTTCTTTAGTAAATGAGATAACTAATGATGAGGTCTTTGCGCAAAAAGATATAGAGTATTATCATGGCTATACTGATGGTGAAAGTTGGTCAGAAGGCAGCACAAGTAAAACATTTAATTTTTGTGGAGTGTCACAAGGAAAATACCATCTAGTTATAACTCCTTCTAAACAAGATTCAGATTTGAGTAACAACATGATGAAAATAAACGTTATTTGGAATGAGTCTTCTTCATGGAATTTTATATGGAGTTTAATAGTTTTAGGCGGAATTTTTGGAATAATCGTTTTTTTAAAGAAAAATTTTGAACAAAGACGATGGGAGAATAGTGATTTTACACCTTATTCAGATTAAAATGAAACAATTTTTAAAATATAATAAATGGGCTTTGGTCGCAGGACTTTTTGTTTATTTAATTTTTTTATGGTATTCTTTTACAGGAAGTAGATTTTGTGATTGTACATCAACAGAAAAATATAATTCAGGAAGTTCGAGAGGGCATAGTACAGTAAATCGATTTTATCATAAATAATTTATATGGAATATATTGCATTAAAAGGCATAATAAATGCGCTAATTTTCTCAGTGGTTGGAGTTGTTGTTCTAATAATTAGTTATTATATAATTGAAAAAATAACACCAGAAAACACATGGAAAGAAATTGTTCAAAATAAAAACACGGCATTGGCTATCGTTTTTGCAGCTTTAATTATCGGAATTTCTCTTATTATTAGCGCAGCAATTCATGGGTAAAATTTTTAGGTTTGAATACCTATTACTGTTTGCAGTTTTTGTTATCGCAACTTGTGGCTTAATTTATGAATTAGTCGCAGGAACGTTAGCAAGTTATCTATTGGGAGATTCGGTAAAGCAATTTTCATTCATCATAGGAGTGTATTTATTTTCTATGGGAATAGGCTCTTATCTTGCAAAATTTATCAAAAGAAATCAACTCAATACCTTTATTGAAATTGAAATCGTTGTTGGAATTGTTGGAGGATTAAGTTCAGTAATATTATTCTTGCTTTTTGAAAAAGTGGCTTACTTTCAGTTTATTCTTTATTTTTTAGTATTCATTACAGGATGTTTAGTCGGATTAGAAATTCCGCTTTTAATGAATATTCTCAAAGATAGATTAAAGTTTAGTGACTTGGTTTCTAATGTTTTTACTTTTGATTACATTGGTGCTTTACTTGCTTCAGTATTATTTCCATTGGTTTTCATTCCTCAATTAGGAATTATTAGGACGTCCTTGTTTTTTGGAATGATTAATCTAAGTGTTGCTATTGCACTTTGTTTTATATTGGAAAAAGAAATCAAAAAAGTATATTTTTTAAAAGCTAAAGCGATAATCTCTTTTCTAATTTTAGTAGGATTTTTCATTTTTTCTGAAAAGATTCTCTCTTTTTCTGAAGAGAAATTATATGGTGAAAATATCGTTTTTACAAAAACCACTTCATACCAACGAATCGTGTTGACGCATTTGAAAAATGATTATAAATTGTATTTGAATAATAATTTACAATTCAGTTCAGCTGATGAATATCGTTATCATGAAGCATTGGTTCATCCTGCGATGTCAAGCGCAAAATCTGTTGAAGAGGTTTTAGTTCTTGGAGGTGGAGACGGTTTGGCAGTAAGGGAAATTTTAAAATACGATGACGTTAAAAAAATAACGCTAGTAGACTTAGATGACGGAATGACCAAATTATTTAAAACCAATCCTGTACTTAAAAAAATGAATAATCATTCCTTTGAAAATAAGAAAGTAAGCGTTTTTAATAATGATGCTTTTCTTTGGGTTAAAGAAGCTCAAAAAAAATATAATATAGTAATAATTGATTTCCCAGATCCATCCAATTATAGTTTAGGGAAATTATATTCGGTTAATTTTTACCAATCGCTTTCTAAAATTTTAGCGCCAAATGCTGTTGTAGTGATTCAAACAACTTCGCCTTATTTTGCACCTAAATCTTTTTGGTGTATCAATAAAACTGTCAAAACTTCTTTTTCTAATACAGATGCTTATCATGTTTATGTGCCATCTTTTGGCGAATGGGGTTTTACCATTACTTCAAACAACCCGAGTTTTGATTTTAATTCAGTAAATAGAAAAGTTAAAAACCTTCGATTTTATAATTATCAATACAATTCACTTAATCAATTTACAAATGATATGAAAGCTAGTAATGTTGAAGTAAATCGATTGGATAACCAAATTTTAGTACGCTATTTTGATGAAGAGTGGGGAAAATTATAATTCACGAAGAACCTTTATTAAAAGAATAACAGCTTTATCCATTATAGCTGCCGTACCCAGTTTGTTGGTTTCTTGCAAAGAGAAATTAATTGAAATTACACTAAAACTTACCGGAACCAATCATATTTTAGGACATCGTTTGTGGTTGAAGAACTTTCCAAAACCAACAAAAGAAATTAAAATACCCTATTTAATTGTCGGTGGAGGAATTTCCGGACTTTCAGCAGCGCGCCAATTCAAGAGAAAAGGAATTGAAGATTTTTTAGTTTTAGAATTAGAAAATAAATTAGGTGGAAATTCTGCAAATGGTGAAAATCAGTATTCTAAATTTCCTTTAGCAGCACATTATTTGCCTTTGCCTAATGTAAGAGATAAAGAGCTTTTAAATTTTTTAGAAGAATCTAAAATTATAGTAGATTATAAAGATAACTTGCCTGTTTTCGATGAAACACAATTATGTTTTGATCCAAAAGAGCGTTTGTTTATTCGAAATTCTTGGCAGACTGATTTAATTCCGAGATATGGAAACTCCAAAGAAGTTGATAATCAAATAGACTTATTTCTTCAAAGGATGACCGAATTTCGGGAGAATAAAGGAAAAGATAGAAAGTACTTTTTTGATATTCCAATGTCTTTTTGCTCTTCTGATGAATCTTTAAATTCATTGGATGAAATAACCATGAAAAAATGGTTGCTAGACAATAATTTTACTGCTGTAGAAATTTTAGAATATATAGATTATTGTTGTAAGGACGACTTTGGTTTAGGAATCGAGTTTGTTTCGGCTTGGGCTGGGATTCATTATTTTGCTGCCAGAAAGCATGAGAATAAAAAATATGACGATACTGTTTTAACTTGGCCAGAAGGCAATGGTAGATTGGTAAAACATTTGAAATCTTCTGTTGAAAATAAGGTGTTGACGAATCATTTAGTATATGACATTCAAATCGATTCTAATGGAGTTAATGTATCTATTTTTAATGCTGAATCGAATGAATCTGTATCTATTCTAGCTGAAAAAATAATTCTTGCAACGCCGCAATACATCAATAAGTTTTTACTGCCCGAAAGAAAATCTATAGCTAATAATTTTCATTATGCTCCATGGTTTACGGCTTCCATAACATTGACAGATATTCCAGATAATGGAAGTTTTCCGCTGTCTTGGGATAATGTAATTTACAAAGCAAAAGGTCTAGGATATGTTTATAATCAACATCAAAATTTGGAGCAAATTATTGATAAAAAAGTCATTACATATTATCACAGCTTTAGTTCAAATGACATAAAAAAAGATAGAAAAGACTTGCTGAAAAAACCAATTGAATATTGGAAAGAATACGTATTGTCCGATTTAAAAATAGCACATCCGGATATAGATCAATATATAAGTGCGATTCAAATTCACAGAATTGGTCACGGAATGATAAGTCCTGTTCCTAATTTTCTAAAAAGTAAATCACTTAAAGAAGCTTCAAAAAGTATAGAAAATAAAATCTTTTTTGCACACAGCGATTTAGCTGGAATTTCTATTTTTGAAGAAGCTTTTCATCAAGGAATTAATGTTGTTAATAAAATTATAGATGGAACAACCTTGGATTCATAAATCAAAAACCGATTTTTGGTTCATACTTTTTCCAGCATTTTTTGTTTTGGGGATTGTGTTCGTTTTTAAAGATTGGTTATCTGAAATTCAAGAAGATTATTCTTTTTACACTTGGTTGTTTTTGATTGTTTTTATTGATGTTGCACACGTTTATTCGACTCTTTTCAAAACGTACTTCGTAAAATCCGAATTTCAAAGAAGAAAAAAACTTTACACTGGATTGCCAATAATTTGTTTTCTAATTGGTTTGTTTTTATTTGGTTTTGGAAGCTCTTTTTTTTGGTCGGTTTTGGCTTATGTAGCTGTTTTTCATTTTATTAGACAGCAGTATGGTTTTGTTAGATTATATGCAAGGAAGGAAGAAAAAACAAAAATAAATAGATATTCTGATGCTTTAATAATCTACACCGCAACTATTTATCCAATGTTGTATTGGTTTTTTTCTTCGCCAAGAGCTTTTAATTGGTTTGTAGAAAAAGAGTTTTTTAGATACGAAAGCCAGTTTTTAATTCGAGTTTCAACTGTAGTTTATGTTCTTATTGTGGTTTATTATTTATGTCGAACACTTTATCTTTATTTGAAAACCAGCTATTTTAACATTCCAAAAAACCTGATAATTATTGGAACTTTACTATCATGGTTTTTTGGAATTGTATATTTTAATAATGATTTAGTTTTTACACTTCTAAATGTGGTTTCTCACGGAATTCCATACATGGCATTAATATATTTAAAAGAAATTGATTCAAAACCCAAAGAAGAAATGGGCGAATTATTTCATTTTAAAAACAGTAAAGGAGCCATTTTCTTCGTTTTAATTCTAATCGGAATTGCTTTTACTGAAGAATATTTGTGGGAAATTTTTGTTTGGAACGAGAATTTTAACGTTGGAATCGACGCATTCAAATGGCAATTCCTTTTAGTTCCATTACTTACGGTTCCACAATTTACGCACTATTTATTAGACGGTTTTATTTGGAAAAACAACAAATAAACTATACTAATTCATGTTTATGTTCTACTTGTTCTTTAATTGCGTTCCATAATTGAATGCGATGTTCAAGTGCCAAGATTGATATTTCTTCAACTTCTTGCCATTTTTTATCGTCATTTCCACATAATTCTTCTATCATTTTCATGGCCATTGGACCATGTTCATCACCATCAAGTTCTATATGTCTTTCAAAATAATAAACCAATTTTGACAAATCGTTATTTGGAAAGTTTTGTTCAAATTCTTTTAAAATTTCTGTAAACATTGCCGGAATTAAATCTTCACGACCAAAGGTAAATGCAGCTGCAATTTGGTGTGGTTTACCTTCTTCAATTACTCTAAAAGTAAAGTCTAAAAACGCTTTTACTTTAGGATGTAAATTACTTTGTTTGATAGAAACAAATATGTTTTGGGTAGCTTCAACATCGTTTAAAAAATCAATTACTACAGATGTATTTGCACCACAAGACTGCATAGCGTCAAGATACATTTCGTAATGACTTTTATGTGTGCCATCACTATCTAAATCGGTTTCTTCTGCTAAAACAATTTCATTAATTAAATAACGAACTTCAGGATTTCCAATTGGTATCCAAGGTGTTGTAGTACAGGTTAATGAGTTTTGCAAAGCTTTTAATAGCGACATAAAGTCCCATACGGCAAAAACATGATTTTCAGTAAAACAACGTAAATCGTCTATAGTCTTAATTTCATTGTAAAGGCTATGTTGTAAGAGCTGTTGCTTGTATGGCTCTATTTTTTGATGTATAATTTGGGTTTTCATAACAGTTCATTTTAGTATTTGTATTAGGTTAATTAAAAATTTACAAATACTATTCCAAAAGTAAAAATGCTTCGTCACATAACGAAGCATTTTATATAAATTTTATCTATTGTTGAATTATTTGAATGCAGGAAAGCCTGTAATATCCATTCCTGTAATTAACAAGTGAATGTCGTGAGTTCCTTCGTAAGTCACTACAGATTCTAAGTTCATCATGTGTCTCATGATGGAATATTCACCTGTAATTCCCATTCCACCAAGCATTTGACGTGCATCACGAGCAATCGTTAACGCCATATCAACATTGTTTCTTTTCGCCATTGAAATTTGAGCAGAAGTAGCTTTTCCTTCGTTTCTTAAAACACCTAATCTCCAAGTTAATAATTGTGCTTTCGTGATTTCAGTAATCATTTCAGCTAATTTCTTTTGTTGTAATTGTGTAGCTCCAATTGGTTTGTCAAACTGAATTCTTTCTTTTGAATATCTTAAAGCGGTATCATAACAATCCATTGCAGCTCCGATAGCTCCCCAAGCAATTCCATAACGAGCAGAATCTAAACATCCTAGTGGTGCTCCTAATCCAGATTTGTTTGGTAATAAGTTTTCTTTTGGAACTTTTACGTTGTCAAAAATAAGCTCTCCAGTTGCAGAAGCTCTTAACGACCATTTATTGTGTGTTTCAGGAGTTGAGAAACCTTCCATTCCTCTTTCCACGATTAATCCGTGAATTCTTCCTTCTTCGTTTTTAGCCCAAACTACTGCAATATCAGCAAAAGGCGCATTCGAAATCCACATTTTAGCACCATTTAAAAGATAATGATCGCCCATATCCTTAAAATTAGTTACCATTCCACCTGGATTTGAACCGTAATCTGGCTCTGTTAAACCAAAACAACCAATCATTTCTCCAGTGGCTAATTTTGGTAAATATTTCATTCTTTGCTCTTCGTTTCCGTATTTCCAAATTGGATACATTACCAATGAAGATTGAACCGAAGATGTCGAACGTACACCCGAATCTCCTCTTTCAATTTCTTGCATGATTAATCCATAAGAAATTTGGTCTAATCCAGCACCACCATATTCCACTGGAATATACGGACCAAATCCACCAATTTCTCCTAAACCTTTTACAATTTGTTTTGGAAATTCTGCTCTTTGCGCGTATTCTTCAATAATTGGAGAAACTTCTTTTTTTACCCAAGCACGTGCAGCATCACGCACCATTTTATGTTCGTCAGATAATAATTCGTCTAATAAATAATAATCTGGAGATTGAAATAAGTCTGGTCTCATATTTTTTTAAAAAGTGATTAGTAAAAAGTGATTAGTAAAAAGTGATTAGTAAAAAGTGATTAGTAATTAGATTAACCTAACTACGAAATCGTTTGCAAAATTACAGAAACATTTTTAACAAATTACCCAACAAATGTTATATTTTTTTATTTTTGAAGCTTTATCCAGCTTTCGCAAGTCGCTTTTTTTAAAAAGAGCTCCAGCAAATTGCTCAATCTGGGCTAGCGTTACATCTTCAAATAGAACTCTTTCGTCAATTCGATGTATTCAGGAGTATAATTATGTCTAGAAATTTCAATAATTAACTCATCAATTAAAGGTGTTTGTTCTATTCTACAAAAAGCTAATAAACTTCTTTTAATTTCCGATGTTGTCGTGCCTTTCACACGAGTAATTTTTAAAGGGAATAAATCCAATTCTTTACACATAGCAACAAATCGCTCTTCTTCTTTATAAGGAATAATCACCGAGAAAATTCCGTTATCCGAAAGTAGTAAAGCAGCCGCTTCAATCAATTCTTCAAAAGGCAAAGCGTTCTCAAAACGTGCTAAATCTCTCGAGGTATTATCAGATTTATAATCATCAGTATAAAAAGGCGGATTGGAAATAATTAAATCATATTCATCTTCAGGTTCATCTACAAATTCATCCAAACCCGCATGAAAACAAAATAATTTATCACTCCAAGGCGAAGCTTCAAAATTCTCAACGCATTGTTCGTAAGCATCTTCGTTAATTTCAATAGCATCGATTTGTTCAGCGTTACTTCTTTGGGCTAACATTAAAGACAAAATTCCAGTTCCAGCACCAATATCTAAAACAGTATAAGGATTGTTAATTAACGGAGTCCAAGCGCCAAGAAAAACACCATCAGTGCCAATTATCATAGCACAACGATCTTGATTAACGTGAAATAGCTGGAATTTGATCAA
>JAIXHM010000106.1 GCA_030145825.1 Flavobacterium sp. | reverse complement strand
ATTATTTTTACTGCAGTTTATTTAGAAACAGTGGTGAACAGAGTGTTTGAGAAGCATTATTGTACCGAAAAAGATATTTTCTTTCACAATGATTTATGGCATAGCTATGAAGTGCATTCAAAACTATCAAATTTGAATAAAGATGAATTTTTAGATAATTTAAATCAAATAATAGACTTAACGAATAAACAAATAAACAACTTAACCCATTGCTTAATAACATTAGGTACAAGTTGGGTATATAGACTTCGACAAGCTCAGTCTGACAATTGTAGCATTATTGCTAATTGCCATAAAGTTCCTCAAAAAAAATTTACAAAAGAACTACTTTCAACACAACAAATACAAGAAAGCTTACAAAATATAGTTTCACTTATTCAATCTATAAATCCTCATGTGAAATTTGTGTTTACAGTTTCGCCTGTTCGACATACAAAAGATGGTTTTTTCGAAAATAATGTGAGTAAAGGAAATTTGTTTTCTGCATTGCACAATTCTTTCGACTTTCAACTTGCGACTTTCGGCTATTTTCCAAGTTACGAAATTGTCATGGATGAACTTCGTGATTATCGTTTTTTTGAAGCCGATATGTTACATCCTAATCAGCAAGCAGTAGATTATATCTGGGAAAAGTTTTCACAAAGTTATTTCCATTCGGAAACCATTGCTGTAATGAAACAAGTTGAAGAGATCCAAAAAGGTTTGGCACATCGACCATCTAATCCCGATGCTGAAGCGCATCAAAAGTTTTTAAAAAATCTTCAAAATAAAATACAAAACCTTCAAATTTCATTGCCTAAATTGTCTTTTGAATCAAAATAAGGCAATTGCCTTATTTTTTCATGATTTAATTTAAACAAATTTTGTGATACTGAAAAGTTTAACAAAATCTTTAAATTATGAAAAAAATTCAAAACATTGGGATTACTTTATTATTGGCATTATCGGTATCAATAATTTCTTGTTCAAAAGATGATGATGGCGGTTCTGGAGGTAATGCTGCATCTGGAACAATAACTGCTAAAGTTAATGGAACAAGGCTAACATCTACAGAAATGTTAACAGTAGGTTCAAAAGTTAATAATGGTACTGGCACTTTTGCTTTGACCCTTCAAGGAACAAACATGGATGGTAAAGGATTTCAAATTACTTTAAATGCTGTTGATGGAGAAGGAACTTATGAAATAGGAGGAAGTGCTTTGGTTTACAATGTTGTGAGCTATATTGAAGGTAATGCAACAAGTCCTATGGACACGCAAACTTGGACTGCACCTTATGATGACAATTCGGCTCGAGGTGAGGTAAAAATATCAACTTTAACAGATTCTAAAGCTGTTGGAACTTTTGAATTTACTTGTAAAAACCCTAATGACAGTTCTATAAAGAACATTACAGAAGGTTCTTTCAACGTAGATATTACCACTTATTAATATTTTTAAATAAAGCCGATTACCTTAAAATTATAAAAACCTATAAACTTAAACATTATGAAAACTTTAAAAGTTATTATTTTCTCATTCTTTATAATTGCTTTACTATCAACTGAAGCAACTGCTCAACGATTGGTTCAAGCAAATGAAGTAACGCCTCAATTTTTAAAAGAGACTTTTGAAAACGCGTATATTGAAGTTGAACAAGTAGCAGATACTTATATAAAAGTAAAAGATTCTTATTCTGTATTTGTAGATATTGATCCTAATAAAAGATATATAACTCTTTCTGGTGTTTACAAAATTGTAGATGGAGCTAGTAAAGAAAAGGTATTAGAATTGATGAATAAAATTAATGGAGAAGTTGCATTAATTAAAATTGTGTATTCTGAAAAAGCTAATAATATTGGGTATTACTATTATTTTTTTACAGAAGGTGGCTTTACACAAAAATCTCTCATTGGAGCATTAAAACTTTACAAGAATGCTTTAGATCTAAGTTTAGCAAAAGATACTGAAATGTTAATCAAATAAATTATGAACTCCATAAATAAAATTAATTGGAAAATTATTCTAATATTTTTTATTGGAGTTCTCTTATTATTGAATATTTACAATTACATAATGCTATTAAATCAATTTTAACAATTTATAAACTTGTATTTTATGAAAAATAGATGGTATAAATTAATGCTTTTTTCAATATTGATGTCAATTTGTACAACATATGCACAAAAAGCTGAGGCTCCTGAAAATACTTATAATTTAGGAGCAAAAATTAACGAAATGACGCTAACTGTTGGAGGTATCTTAGTTGTAGCTACAAACGATGGATTAGCAGGTATAAACCCTAATGAATCTAAACCTATATTCACTTTCAACAATTTTGGTCAATTAAAACCTGAAGAAACAGAGTTTATTCCAATGACT
Source organism: Flavobacterium sp. (assembly GCA_030145825.1). Taxonomy (GTDB): domain Bacteria; phylum Bacteroidota; class Bacteroidia; order Flavobacteriales; family Flavobacteriaceae; genus Flavobacterium. The sequence continues at coordinate 6,155 of JAIXHM010000106.1, read as the reverse complement.
CCTTACATAGTGGTTTCACAAGGAGCTACTGGTAGTTTTTCGGGAATTGGTAAAACAAAAAGAGCTGTTATCGATTATGTAAAAGGAAAAGTTTTATTCAATTCTGAAGATTTAAAATGGACTCAAATTTATACTTGCAATGTAATGTTGCCACAGAATAAATTAGTTGTAAGTGGACTGCAAAAAAGTGACGCAAAGTTTGAAAGCCAAGTTCCTAAAGTAGCGGTGTATGATTTAGATAGTGGTAAAAACGATTTTTCATTTTTCTTAGATAAACCTGGTCGTGTAGGAATGGCTAAAGATTTTAGTGTTACTGGAACACCATTATTGTTAAAAAACTCGATATTAGTTCCTACAGCACAAGGTATTATTTCGATGTCAAATTCAGGCGCTGAATTATGGAAAAGCAAAATAAAAGATGTTACTTGGATGGTTGCAGACGAAACAGGTAAAGAAATTTATGCTTTTGAAAGTGTAAATAACGGCAATAATACAAGAATTCACAAAATTGGTGATAAAGATGGTGCGGCTTTATGGGCAGATGATAGAAAAGTAAAAGGGATTGTTTCTAATTTTGAAATTTTACCACAAGGAATTGCAGTTGTGAGTAATGTTAAGCCTTCTGGAGAGAAAGGTTTAGGCAAACTAATGGCTGCAAAAGAACAAAGTCACATTGCTTTTTTAAGTGCATCTTCTGGAGAAGATTTATGGGAAAAAGCACCAAAAACAAATGGATATGTTCAACATTTCTACATTATGGAGGACGGAATTTTATTTGGTTTGTATGAAGGTGGGATTAATAAAATTGCTTTTAACGGAACCCCATTATTTAAAAAGCCTTTAAAAACAGGCGAAAACATTATGGTAATGGCTCACACACCTCAAGGGTTACTCTATATAACGGGAGAAGATGCGAATATTGTTAATTTATCTTCTGGAGATCAAGTTTGGTCAAAACCATTAAAATATAAAAGAGCAACTTCAGTAGCATCAACATTTGATAGTAAAAACAATCGTTACATGATCGCAGCAGATGGTAAAATAATGGCTATAGATGCAAATTCAGGTAATGTTAGTGATTTTGCGCAATGTAATTTTGAAGAAAAAGAAGACCCAAGTTCAATGCAAATAAGAAATGGCGGAATTTTCCTTTCTTCTAGTCAAAACATGGCTATGTACGATTTTAATGGTTCAGAAAGCTATAAAGTATATCATAAATCGCCAGGAAGAAGTACATTCGGCAAGATTATGGGAGGTGTAATGGCGGTAGCGTCAACAACTATGGCGGTTTCTATGAGTGCTGCTGCAGGAGCAAATCGTACTGGTTTTGGTAGTATGAATGATTTGGATTCTTATAACGATTATGGGAAAGAGGCTAAACGTGCTGCCGACATGTTCTCTGGAATTGCAGGAGCTTCCTTTGATTATTTATCAAAACGTTTTAAAGCAACTGCTGCCACAGAAAATTCACAATTTATTTTAACAAAATTAAATGATGGTGTTGGGTTAGTAAAAGTGAATAAAGATTCTGGAGTTGTAGAAAAAGAAATTATTTTGAACGATAAAAAACCAGAATATGAAGTTGATGAAACAGGTGGATATTTATTCTATAAAGCAAACGATAAAACAATTTATACTTATAATTTAAAGAAGTAGTTTCATTCAATTATAAATAGTTATACGTGGTTTGGGCTTACAATTTTTTTTGTAGGTTATAAAAATAGGGCATGTGCCCTATTTTTTTTGTTTTATGGTTTATAGAAATTTGAAAAAAGATATTATGAAACAAATTTTTAGTTTTTACATTTTATTGATAGCCACTTTTATTTATGCTCAACAACCAGAAGTTTCATATAAAGACTTAGGGTTTACTAAAAAAATCAAAAAAGTTGAAACTTTTACATATTCCATGGAAGATAAAATGGTACTAGATAGATCGAGTGATAGTTATATTTTTGATGAAAATGGTAATATTACAAATCATGAATATCATGTTTATGGAAAATATGCGAGTTCAACTTCTGAAAATTCTATCTATGAAAACGGACTTCTTGTAAAAAGGGAAATTTTGGTTAAAGATCGGCCAAATTTCGATGCAATAATTACATTTCAATATGATAAAAAGAAAAACTTAGTCAAAAAAAACTATCAATCAAAACTATATAAAAACGATTTTATATTTTCATATGATAATAAAAATCAACTTATTGAAATAAAAGGCATTTATGCCAATAATTATTCGGTTGAAAAGTTTTATTATCAAAAGGAAAGATTAGTAAAATCAATTAATCAATATTTTTCTAAAGATAGTATCCAGTCAGAAACTATAAAATTGTATATAGATGATAAAGTGGTTATAGAATGCAATGCTAAAAACAAGCTTTTTATAGCCTATTTGAATGAAGATTTGAAAAATATGGTTTTAAAAATGAATTATCCTGAGCCTATTCAAAACTTAAATGGTATTGAAACAGAAATTACATTTGAAGAATTATCGGTCTTTAAATTAAAAGAAGGTTTACTAAATGATCGAAACAAGCCTTTCCGATTAATTGAAGCTAATGAAGTTAAAAAACAAAATGAACATAAAGATTGGATTGCTCAAGCCGGAGTATATTTTAGGCATAAGAAAAATGAAAATTATTATTCATTTAGAAAAATCACCTATGCTGATGGTTCAGTAAGTGGTTCAACAGATTTTGATATTTTTACAGTAAATGAACTAAACTCTAAACTACATGAATAAAAAAATAGTTTATTTATTTTATTTAGTAATTCTGATACTTTTTTGTTCCAATGTTTCCCAACCTGGTATTTACAACGCGGGCGGAACCGCTTTTACTATGTTATTTCCACAAGATTCGTTGAGTTATAAAAAAGTTCAAATGCAAGAAGAAGCTATTTATATACAACTTTACAAAGGTTTTGCTGCGGTTAAAGGGAAATATAAAATGGTAAATACAACTTCTGAAAAATTACATTTTACTATGGGATATCCCATAAACGGAATTTATAATGGAGGAGAAGGAGATTTAAACCAAGTTCAATTAGATTCGTTATATAAATTTAAGATCAAAGCAAATGGTAAAGAATTACCAATCAATGAAATGCAAATTGGCGATTCTGGTCATGTAAGAACTTTTCAAAATGAAAATTGGTTAACGTGGTTTGTAGATTTTAATCCTAATGAAAATAAAGAAATTGAAGTATATTTTTTAGTCAACACAAATGATGGAGGAATTACAAAAGGCTATTCGAAAGATAATAAAAATGCATTTATTTATTTGCTAGAATCGGGAAGTGTTTGGAAACAACCTATAGAGAAAGGAACATTTAGCATTGAATTAAAAGACGGATTAAAAGTTGAAGATATTGCTGGAATTTCTTCTCATTTTAATTTTAAAGTCAATGAAACAGAAAACATTTTAATTGGATCTAAAACTAATTTTTCCCCCACGCCAAAGGATAATTTAATTGTTACCTATGGCGAAACCATTCCCAATTTTGATTTCCTAAAAGTTACAGTGAAATTTGATAATTTATTCAATGAAATAGACATTTTTTCAAAGCAATTAAATATTGAAACATTACAATCGTTTAAAACTAAAAATCCTTATGAAGTTAAAACTGATTTTTGGTCTTTTCTTCCTGGATTAATAATTGTTTTAGTTATTGCTACACCTTTTTTAATTATAATTTTTGTAGTATTTATTGTTGTTAAGTTACTTCGTAAAAGAAAATAAATCTACGTCTAGCTTATAGTGTTAAATACGGCAACTGCCGTATTTTTTTTGTACTATAATTTAAAAAAATTTGTACTAAATAATTTTTATGATGAAATATTTAGTAGTGTTTTTTCTTTTGCTTGGTTTTCAAATGAATTCTCAAAGTAGCAAAGTGCAAAAATTAAATGATAATGCAATTAATGTTTACAGAGAAAATTCAGAGAAAGCAATTGAATTACTTGAGGAAGCATTGTCTAAAAGTAATAGTAAAATTGATTATGAACTAACTAATAATAATTTTGGTATTGTTTATCGTTTTTTAAATGATTTTGAAAAGGCTAAAAAATTTTCATTAAAATCTTTACAAACCAAAGATTTAAAAATTTTATCTTCTGCATATAATAACATTGGAGCATGTAATAGATCCTTAGGTTTGTATGAAGAGTCAATTAAATTTTATTTAAAAGCATTATCTATGTATGAAAAAAATAATAATGAAAAAGAGTATGGTACAGTTTGTAATAATATAGGAATGGTGTATACTTCAATGGAACTATATGAAAGAGCAAAAGAATACAATTTAAAAGCAATACAGAAATTTGATAAGATTAAATATTTAAAAGGAATTTCTGAATCATATAATAATTATGCAATTGCATCAGCTAATCAAGATAGTTTAGATTTAGCATTGAATTATTTCAATAAATCTCTAAAAATTGAAGAATCTCTTAATGATAAAAAAGGAATTTCAGAATCTTTAAATAACGTTGGTGGTATTTATTATTACAAAGGGAATTTAGATAAAGCTTTAGAAAGTTTTTTAAAGGTAATAGATATTGAAAAAGAAATAAAAAATTATGGAGGAGTTGCTTCAACATACAACAATATTGCTCAGGTATTTTTAGATTTTAAAGAATCTTCACAAGCAATAAAATATATTGATAGTGCTTATTTTTACGCAACCAAGTATAAAGTTTCTGAAGATTTATTAACTAGTCTTAATAATTATATAGCTTATAATGAAAGTATAGAAGATTATAAAAAAGCAAGTAAATATTATAAAGAATATATAAAAGTATACGATAGTATTCTAAATAGAAATAATTTAAATGTTCTTCATGAAACAGAAGTTAAATATCAAACCGAGAAAAAAGAAAGAGAAATTTTACTTCAAAAAGCCAAAATAGCCGAGAAAAATACTATTATAATTAGTGTCATTTCCTTGTTATTATTAAGTGTAATTCTAGGCTATTTTCTTTATAGCAAACAAAAAATGAAAACTTTACAGCTCATAAAAGAACGCGAGTTGCAAGATGCTTTACTTAAAATTGAAACCCAAAATAAACTACAAGAACAACGTTTGCAAATTTCCAGAGATTTACATGATAACATTGGTTCCCAACTCACATTTATTATTTCATCTATCGATAATTTAAAATTTGCCTTGGGTCAAGATAATCCTAAAGTCAATGAAAAATTAACCAACATTAGTTCGTTTACCCGCGAAACTATTGTAGAACTTCGCGATACCATTTGGGCCATGAATAAAGAAGAAATTACGGTTGAAGATTTAGAAACTCGCATTTCAAATTTTATTGAAAATGCTAAAATTTCATTAACAGGAACGCAGTTTAATTTTATTAGTAACTTAAAATCTAAACAATTACAACCTTTTTCCTCTCGAGACGGAATGAACATTTATCGCATCATTCAAGAAAGTGTAAATAATGCTATAAAACATTCAAATGCTTCTAAAATTGAAGTCGAAATTAGAGAATTTGAGAAAGAAATTTTAATCAAAATAAAAGATAATGGTTCTGGTTTTAATGTTTTAGAAATTGAAAAAGGAAATGGCTTAAATTCAATTCAAAAACGAGCTTCTGAATTAAACGGAAAACTTGAAATGATTTCTAACAAACAAGGCACAATTGTTTCATTAGACTTAAAGAAGCAATTGTTATAAAAATAAATTTTTAAATTGATTTATTGAAGAAAAATAACTACTTTAACCTCGTTTAACATTATTTTAAGAAAGTTGATGCTGAAGTTCAAAGTATTATTATTCGCTGTTCTTTCAATGGTTTTTGGTTTTGCCCAACAAGCTAAAATCGATAGTTTGTACCAAATTATTCATACTACTAAAAACGATTCGACTAAAGTAGCAGTATACAATCAAATTGTTTGGAAATATCTTTTTAGCGATAAAGTAAAAGCGAAAGAATTACTCGATACTTCCGAAAAAATTGCATTGGCTACCAATCAAAAGTTTGGCTATAATTCCGTTTTAGGTATTAAAGGAATTTATTATGATGTAAACGGAAATTCGGATTCTGCTAAATACTTTTTTGAAAAAGCTTTAGAATATAGTAAAAAGCATAAATTTTTAGTGCATGAAGAGCATACACTCAACAATTTAGGAATGTACAATTG
>JAIXHM010000105.1 GCA_030145825.1 Flavobacterium sp. | reverse complement strand
GAGTAGCTGCTCACACTTACAACTAAAAAGCCGATTAAAAAATTTATACACTAAAAAATAGACCCAACAACAATCCTTTAATTGTTCATTTAAAATCGGATAAGTAATTGTCTAAATATGCCGTAAATATTCCTGTAAAAGCAAAAATTTTAGCTCAAACTTTTTGGCCTGGCCCCTTAACCCTAGTATTGGAAAAATCAGCACAAATACCATCTCACATAACGTCTGGAAAAGACACAGTAGGTTTAAGAGTGCCTGCAAAAAAAATACTTTTAGAACTGTTGCATGAACTTGATTTTCCACTTGCTGCACCGAGTGCCAACCCATCAAATAGAACAAGTGCAACTTCTACCGATCATATTATTGAATATTTTAAAGGAAAACCTTTAGCTTATGCTTTAGAAGGTGGAGCCTGCGAAAAAGGTTTAGAATCAACCATTATAGGATTTGATAAAGGCGAACCTGTTATTTATAGACTGGGTGCCTTATCTATTGAATTAATTGAAAAAGTAGTAGGCAAAGTAACTGTTTTTAATAAAGCTACTGAAAAAATACTTGTACCGGGAATGTTTTCTAAACATTATGCTCCCAAAACAAAATTGCTTCCCGTTGAGGATTGGAAAGATTACTGCAAAAATAATCCAAATAAAAAAATTGCTTTATTAACCTCGGGTACACTTTTAGAAACAATTCCAAATTGTGTTAGCCTTTTTAATCTTTCTGTAACCCATGATTTAGATGAAGTGGCTCGTAATTTATACAAAACACTTTTTGAAATAGATCAACTAGAATTTGATGAAATTATATTTCAATATTTCCCTGAAAATCAATTAGGAACTACTATAAATGATCGTTTAACTAGAGCTTCAAATATATGAATATCGATTTATTAATTGAGAACCTTAAAAATCCTGCTTTATTATTTTTTATCTTGGGATTTATTGCCATTCGACTTGAGAGTGATTTGAGAATTCCTGAAAATTCTTCCAAATTTATATCGATTTATTTACTTTTCTCCATAGGATTTAAAGGAGGTCAAGAGCTAGCACATAGTACGTTTGATATGGAAATTGTTTGGAGTGTTATTTTAGGAATTTTATCGGCTGTAGTAATCCCTATTTACTCATTTTTCTTATTAAAAAGGAAACTTTCTATTGAAAATTCAGGAGCCATTGCAGCCGCTTATGGTTCTGTGAGTGCAGTTACCTTTGTAACGACCATTTCATTTTTAGAGTTACAAAATATTTCTTTTAGCGGACATATGGTTGCTGTTATGGCACTTATGGAAGCTCCAGCAATTATTGTAGGTGTCATTTTAATTCGTTTGTTTTCTCAACAAAAAACAATGGAAAACTATTCTATTTTAAAGATCTTTAAGCATTCTGTTACAAATGGAAGTGTTTTGTTAATAATAGGTAGTTTAATTATAGGTTTTATCTCTAGCGAACAACAAGCGATGGGTATTAAACCTTTTACAACGGATATATTTAAAGGATTTTTAGCTGTCTTTTTATTAGATATGGGTATTTCTAGTGGAAAAAAATTAAAAGATTTAACTCATTTTGGAGCCTTTACTTTCTTGTTTGCAATAATTATTCCATTGATTAATGGTTGCTTAATGGCAATTTTAAGTCAATTTTTTCTTACCGAAACGGGCGATCGATTACTACTTTCTATTCTTGCAGCTAGTGCTTCTTACATAGCAGTTCCTGCTGCAATGAAAATAAGTGTTCCAACTGCAAATCCGGGGTTGTATATCCCAATGGCCATTGCGATAACATTTCCTATTAATATTACAATAGGAATACCTTTATACTTTCAACTGATATCCTAATTGAGACTACTTATTTTGATTATCCTGATTTTTTATAACTCCAAACTGCTAATCCATTTATAGTAATAGCAAATATTGCTATTACAGATAAATTTAATAAGACCTCTTGTAAACCTGCTCCTTTAAGTAAAACCATTCGAATGAATTCAACAAAATAGCGAATTGGATTAAATAAGGTAACGTTTTGAGCCCATTTAGGCATACTTTCAATTGGTGTAAATAAACCACTCATTAAAATAAAAACCAACATAAAAAACCAAGCAATAAACATTGCTTGTTGTTGTGTTTCAGTATGATTTGAAATAAACAAACCAATTCCTAGAATGAGTAATAAATAAATTGAAGTAAAAAGGTAAACTAAAAATAAATTTCCTAACATTGGAACATTGAAAACCAATTTTGCGATTAATAACCCAATTGTTAAAATAACTAATCCTAAAACCCAAAAAGGAAATAATTTACCAATTATGAACTGATGTTTTTTTATTGGTGTAACGTTGATTTGTTCTAAAGTTCCTAATTCCTTCTCTCTAACAATATTCATTGAAGAAAGGAATAAAGTAAGCATGGTAACTAATAACACTAAAATACCTGGAACCATAAACGTCTTATAATTTAACGTATTATTATACCAAAATGATGGAATCATTTCTATTCTACTTAAGTTTTGTTGACTAGATAGGTTTTTATTTTCAAGCGTTATATTTAGATTGAATTGTTGCACAATTTGAGCGATATAAACATTTTGAACTCCTGCTGTTGCTCCGTCAATTGCATTAATAAGAACTTGTATTGACGTTTTATTTTCGTTAATTAATTGTTTTTCAAATTGCTGAGGAATTTCAATAACTGCATCTGTCTTTCCTTTTTTTATATATTCAATTCCTTCATTTGAACTGTTTAAAAGTTTAGTTTCAGCAAAATAAGAGTTCATTTGAAACTTTTCAATTAAAGCTCTCGATTCCATGGAATGACTATTATCTACAATCGCAACTTTAATGTTTTTAACATCAAATGTAGCTGCATTGGATAATACCAAAAGTTGAAAAATTGGTAAAATAAAAATTAAACGAAGCATACCTTTATCTCTAAAAATTTGCTTGAATTCTTTTTGTACTATGTATAAAATAATTTTCATTTTATTCTAATCTCGTTTTGTAATTTTTAATACTTAAACCAATAAAAACGGTTGTCATCAGAATTAAAATCAATGTTTCTTTTGCAATATATTGCAAGCCAACTCCTTTTAACATAATCGATTTTACTATAATAATAAACCATTTTGCAGGGATAATATTACTCATAACTTGCATAGGTAAAGGCATAGATGCGATAGGAAAAATAAATCCTGAGAGAATGATAACAGGAAGCATTAATCCCATTAAAGAAATCATCATGGCGGTTTGTTGCGTTTTAGAAATCGTAGAAATAAAAATACCTAATGAAAGAGCGGTAACAATAAATAATATACTTTCAAATGCTAATAAAAAGAGACTTCCGTTTATTGGCATTCCGAAAATAAAATAACCCATGCTCACAATTACAACAGCATTAATTATTGATAAAAATACATACGGAAAAACCTTGCCTATTATTACTTGAAATGGTTTTAAAGGTGAAACCAATAAAACTTCCATTGTACCTAATTCTTTCTCTCTTGTAATAGAAATTGAAGTCATCATTGCAGAAACCAGCATTAAAATAACTGTCATTACGCCTGGAACAAAATTGAAAACACTCTTTAATTCTGGGTTGTACAACATTCGGGTTTGAATATTTATCCCAATATTGTTTGCACTAGAATTTTGATTTTGATAATTTAATAGAATTGATTGTGTATAATTAGCGATTGTATTGGCAATATTAGGTTCAGTAGCATCTGTTATTACTTGAATAGTTGCCTTTTTTTCGGTTTGCAGTTTTTTTGAAAAATCTTTCTCAAATAGTAAAACGGCTTTTATTTTTCCTTTTTTAAATTCAGATGCGATTGATTTTTCGTTTGTTATTTCATTTTCAATATTGAAATAATCTGAAGCTTTTAGTTTTTGAATAATTTTTTCAGATTCTGAATCTTTCGCATAATCTAAAATGGCTACTTCTACATTATTAATTTCATTAGTAATGGCAAATCCAAATAATAAAATTTGAGCAATAGGCATTCCAAAGAGAATAAAAAGCGAACGTTTATCTCTAAAAATGTGAAAGAATTCTTTTTTTACAAAACCTCTAAATCGTTTCATTTGTTTTTTGTTTCAAGTTTCAGGTTTTAAGTAGTTGTTATTCAATGTTACGAGCCAACTTTAAAAACACTTCGTTCATAGATTCAACATCAAATTGCTTTTTTAAATTCTTTGGCGAATCTAAAGCTTCAATAACGCCTTCAACCATTATCGAAACGCGATTACAATATTCGGCTTCGTCCATATAATGTGTAGTAACAAAAATGGTTGTTCCTTTATGAGCTTCGGCATAAATTAATTCCCAAAACTGTCTTCTCGTAATGGGATCAACTCCACCTGTTGGTTCGTCTAAAAACACAATTTTAGGTTCGTGTAACAAAGCAACCGAAAACGCTAATTTTTGTTTCCAACCTAATGGCAAATCACCAACTTTAGTTTTTGTGATATTTCCCAATTGGAGATTTTCAATTAAAATTTCTGTTTTGGATTTAATTTGATTTTTTGATAAACCATAAATACCGCCAAAAAATGTAATGTTTTCTTGTACCGTTAAATCGTCATAAAGTGAAAATTTCTGACTCATATAACCAATACTTTTTTTAACCAATTCACTTTGTGATTGAACATTATGACCTGCAACAATTGCGTTACCACTTGTAGGATTTGAAATACCAATAAGCATTTTCATAGCAGTAGTTTTTCCTGCTCCGTTTGCACCTAAAAAACCAAATATTTCACCTTTGTTTACGTGAAAAGAAATACTTTTTACAGCTGTAAAATCGCCAAAGTTTTTGGTTAGGTTTTCTACTTCTATGATTTTTTGTTGTTTCATTGTCTGTTCCATTTATAAATCCATAAAAACATCTTCAATACTGGTTTTTGCTTTTTGAATTGCAATATTTTGATGTCCTTTTTCGGTTAAATAACTCATTAAGTTTTCAATTTGAAATAAATCATCTTTATCAGTATAATGAACAAACTCACCAAAAGCATACACGCTATAACTTGATGGAAATGCTTTTAAATCTTCAATTAATTGATACATCGTATCTGATTTTACTTCATAAAGTACTTTTTTATACGAATTCACAATGTTTTCAGGTGAATCTATTTTTAATATTTTTCCTTCTTGAATTAACGCAATTCTATCGCACAAAGCCGCTTCGTCCATATAAGGCGTTGATACTAAAATTGTAATTCCTTTTTGTTTTAATCGTTTCAGCATTTCCCAAAATTCCTTTCTTGAAACTGGATCAACTCCAGTTGTAGGTTCATCTAAAAACAATACTTTAGGTTTATGAATCAAGGCACAACAAAGTGCTAGTTTTTGTTTCATTCCACCAGATAATGCTCCTGCTCTTCTATTTTTAAAAGGTTCAATTTGTATGTAAATATCTTCGATTAAGTCATAATTTTCTTCGACTGTTGTGCCAAAAATGGTTGCAAAAAATTCTAAATTTTCGGCTATTGTCAAATCTTGATATAAAGAAAACTTACCCGGCATATAACCTACCGAGTTTCGAATTTCTTTTACGTTTTTAATAATGTCATATTCGGCAACTTTTGCATTTCCTTCATTGGGAACAAGTAAAGTAGTGAGTAATCTAAAAAGAGTCGTTTTACCAGCACCATCGGGACCAATTAATCCAAAGAGTTCGCCTTCATTTACTTCAAAACTAATGTTTTGTAGTGCCTGAACATTTTTATAACTTTTGGATATATTTTGAACCGAGATACTCATAGTGAAAAGTAAAAAGTGAAAAAAATTATTTAATTAATAGAAAGTTACTTTCTTCTTGTGCATCTACCCAATGTTTTACATTTTCAGGAATATTGTAATAATCGCCTGATTGTAATGTGACAGAAGTTCCCTTTTCATCGTTATATGTTGCTTTACCCGAAACACAAACTAATAACGCAGGTACTTTTGTGATGTGTTCTTTTAACTGCTCATTTTTAGCAATTTGTAAAGCAATTACTTTAGCATCAGTTGGTTGAAATAAAAGATGTGTTTGCACAGCTTTTTGTTCGGTATGTAAGTTGTTTAAATTCATAATATTAGTTTTTTAACCAAACTTCGGCTGGCATTCCTATTTTTAAACTTCCGTCGTTTTTTACTTTTACTTTTACAGCGTAAACTAAATTGGTTCTTTCTTCTTTAGTTTGAATTACTTTTGGTGTAAACTCGGCTTGCGAACTTATCCAAGAGATTGTTCCGTTGAAGGATTTTGTACTATCATTAGAATCGATAACAACTTTTACATGCTGTCCAATTTTTATTTGTGGTAACTGTGTTTCTGAAAAATACACACGAAGCTCCATTTCTTTAAGATTGGCAATTTTATAAAGAGGTTTTCCAAAAGCAGTAATCTCTGAAGTTTCGGCATATTTTGTTAAAACCGTTCCATCAATAGGATTAATAACTTGTGATTTTTTTATTTGGTCTTCCAATTTTGCAATTTGTACTTCAATTGATTTGACTTCATTTAAAATAGGAGCATTTTGCGTTTGAACACTATTAATTTGCTTGTTGATTACATTAACTTTTCCTTCAATTTCATCAACTTGTCTTTTTGTTGCTGCATTTTCGTTGAACATGTTTAGAATTCTATTTTGCTCAATTTTAGCTGTTTTTAATTGTTCGTTTAAAACAGATATTTGTGATAAAACAGAAGCCGATTTGGATTGTACCGTTGCAATTGAAGCTTTAAGTTGTTCTTTATTAAAATGCAATTGAAGCGTATCGATTAGGGCAACAATTTCTCCTTTTTTGATTTCATTACCTTCTTCAATATTCAAAAATTCAATTTTACCATTTGCTTCAGAGGAAACAGTAACTTCGGTAGTTTCAAAATTTCCATAAGCATCGGCATTTTCGTTGTTTTTATTACAACTTGACAATACTATTGAAACAAGAATTATTTTTATGAATGTCTTCATTTTATGTTGATTTAATTTCCTTTTATGATTTGATAATTCGCTTTTGCCAATTCTAATTGAACTTTATGTGTTTGTTCGTTGATTTTAGCTTCAAAAAGCTGAGTAACTTCATTCAAATAATCTGATGAAGTAATAACACCATTTTTCATTTGCGCTTCAGCTGAAAGAACAATTTTTTCTCGTAATTGAATAATCTCAGCATCACTTATAATTTGTTGCTCAATTCGCTCTATTTCAAAATTGACTTCTTGTAATTGTCGATTGAGGTTAATTTCAAAAGTTTCTTTTTCAGTTTCAATAAGTTGTTTTGAAATTTCTAAAGCTTCTTTTTCTTTTTTGGTTTTATTCCAATCGAATAATGTCCAGTTTAATCGAATTCCAGTCATGTAAAAGGTTTCAAATGAATTGTTTAACATATTTAAAGCAGGATTGCCATAACCACCTTGTGCAAAAGCATTTATTTTTGGAGCATTACTTTTAGAAATAAGGCTTTTATTCGCATCTATTTGTTGATTTTGCAATTCAAATAATTCATATTCAGGACGATTACCTTGTTGACTTTTAATTGATTTTTCTTCTACTAATTCTGTATCTTCATTAAAGTTTGCATCAGTTAATTTATTTAGATGATTGAAGAGTTTTAATTTTTCGTAACGAATATCGCTCGATTGCTGATTAATTTTAATAATCTCAGCTTCAATTACTTGTTCTGAAGAAGGCAAAACGGCACCAAACTTAACAGCCGCTTGAATTTCTTTAATTTTCTCGAGAAGTAATACTTTTTTTGCCGTTACTAATTCTTGTTTTTTCTGTAACAATAAGATTCCAAAATAATACTGATTTACAAGATTTTTTAATTGGTACAAAGAAACTTTTACTTGTTGCTGTTGCGTTTTGGTTTGAGCTGTTTTTAAATTAGTTTGAGCTTCAATAATATTTCCGTTATAAATCAATTGGTTCACATCTAAAGTGGCACGATATTGATCTTTGTTTAGTGGTTCTATAGTTGCATTTGGCAATGAAAAAGGAACTTGGGTAACTTCCGATTGATAAGTTGCTTGAGCGTTTAATGAAACTTTTGGTAATTTATCTTTATTAAAAGCTTCTGTTTGAACTTCAAGCTGATTTGCTAAAATTGAATTTTGTTTCGCTAATGGATAATTAGTTTCCACCAATTGATAACACTCTTCCAATGTTAATTGCTCTTGAGCAGTAACTATTTGGAAAAGAAAAAAACTTATTATTACTATTTTATATTTCATCATTTTTAATTGCCATAATTATTTGATTGCTTATATGTTTTTTACGTTCAATCATTAAAGATTTAAATTCTTCTTCTGTTAGCTGTAACATGCCTTTTACTAAACCTTGAGCTGCAAATGAGAAAATTGTCATGGATAAAATATCTAACAATAATTGTTTAGGATTAATTGGTTTAATTATTCCCAATTCGATTTCTTTTTCAATTTGAACGATAAGTTTTATGGGATTTGGTCGGTTTTCGACATTTAAAAACTTAGACACAAATTCACTGTTATTATTCATTTCTTGAACAATGAATTGTGGTAAAAATGGATATTCAAGCACAAA
>JAIXHM010000104.1 GCA_030145825.1 Flavobacterium sp. | reverse complement strand
GTACCTGGAGTTGGTGCTCAGGGTGGAAGTTTAGCCGAAGTTTGTAAATATGGTTTAGCAGAAAATGTTGGATTATTAATCAATTCATCTCGAGGAATTATTTATGCATCAAATGGAACTGATTTTGTAGAAAAGGCTAGAGAGGAGGCGTTGAAATTACAAATGGAAATGGAAACCATTTTAGTTTCAAGTTCTAAGTTAAAGGTTTAATTTTAAACTAAAATAACCTGAAACGTGAAACAAAAATTTATAGACCAAATAGGAAATCAACACACTTTTGATACTGTTCCAAAGCGAATCGTTTCTTTAGTTCCTTCGCAAACTGAATTGTTGTTCGATTTAGGTTTAGAAGATGCTATAGTTGGTATTACTAAGTTTTGCGTGCATCCGTTTCATTTTAAATCCACTAAAACTATTGTAGGTGGCACAAAAAATGTAAAGTTTGATAAAATACAAGCGCTTCAGCCCGACATTATTATTTGCAACAAAGAGGAAAACACCAAAGAAATTGTTGAAGAACTTCAAAAAATTTGCCCAGTTTGGGTAACCGATATTTATACAATTGAAGATAATGCTAAAATGATTCACGATTTTGGCGAATTATTTAATAAGCGAACAGAAGCTAAAAAGTGGATCGACAAAATTAATTTTGGCTTACAAGATTTTAAAAATTTCATAAAAGATAAAAAGGAAAATAAAGCAGCTTATTTTATTTGGGCAAATCCTTTTATGGTTGCCGGAAACAATACCTTTATTAATGAACTATTGAAACTTAATAAGTTTACTAATATTTATGAAACAAAAGAAGGTCGTTATCCTGAAATTGAGTTGAAAAAAATTAGACTAGAAGGCGATCCCGATTTGGTTTTATTGTCTTCTGAACCTTATCCTTTTAAAGACGAACATGCTTTTGAAATTGGACGTTTTACACATCATGCCAAAACAATTTTTGTGGATGGTGAAATGTTTAGTTGGTATGGCTCTCGATTAGTAAAAGCATTCGAATATTTTAAGGCAATTCATCACAAAATTGCATAAAAAAAGCTCCGGCGACAATTCCGAAGCTGATTTTTTAACTAACCCTAACCAAATGAGAAATCATTTATTACACTGCAAATATCCGTCTAATTTTTAATATGCTATGTTAATAAATTGTTATTTATAACTTAATGATTATTAAAAATTTACGAAAACGTTTTCATTGTAAAAAATTGATTACAAGAACTAAAATTAATCTTGTAAAGCGAAAACTTTTTTCAATAAATCTGACGTTCTAGAAGCAAAATTATTACGAATATCTTTCTCTTCAACAGCAATCATTTTGAAAACACCATCCATTGCTTTGTTAGTTGTGTAATCTGTTAAATCAGGATTCACTTTAGTTACAAAGGGAACTGAGTTATATTTTGTTATAATTTGATTCCAAATTTTATCGGCACCTACTTTAGCAAATGAGTTTTTAATAACTGGATTAAATTTTGCGTACAATGCTTTTGAAGTAGTGTTTTGTAAATAGGAAGTAGCAGCGCTATCGTTTCCAAGTAAAATATTTTTAGCATCGTTAAAAGTCATTTGTTTTACCGCATCAACAAAAATTGGAGTAGCTTCTTTTACAGCATCTTCGGCAGCTCTATTAATTACTTTTAAACCTTCATCAGCTAATTTGCTCATTCCCAAATCACGCAAAGTTTTATCTACTTTTTGTAATTCTTCAGGTAGTAAAATTTTTACTGCTTCATTTTTAAAGAAACCATCTGTTGCAGTTAATTTAGAAACTTGTTTGCTAATTCCATTATTTAAAGCTTCTTTTAATCCATTTCCAATTTCAGCTTGTGTTAAACCAGTAGTTCCTTGTGGCATTTGGTCTAAAACTTGTTGCATTTCAGCGCATCCAAAAAGCGTAAAAGCGAATAAACTAATAAAGATTTTTTTTGTCATAATATTGTATTTTACTTTCAATAGTTACCAAATATAGTGCCTTTTTTACGGGAATGAAAATTAAAGAATTTGTCTAGTATAAATTTTATTAAATTCGTAAATTGCACGACCAAATTTTACAGAAAATTACAAATGGAACAACAACAACCTTATATTCCTAAAAATAAAGTAAGAATTGTAACAGCAGCTTCACTTTTCGACGGACATGATGCAGCGATTAATATCATGCGTAGAATTATTCAATCTACAGGATGTGAAGTTATTCACTTAGGGCATGATAGAAGTGTAGAAGAAGTTGTAAATACCGCTATTCAAGAAGATGCAAATGCAATTGCTATGACATCGTATCAAGGAGGTCACAACGAATATTTTAAATATATGTATGATTTGCTTCAAGAAAAAGGAGCTGGTCATATTAAAATATTTGGAGGAGGAGGAGGCGTAATTCTTCCTTCTGAAATAGAAGAGTTACATGCTTACGGGATTACTAAGATTTATTCGCCAGATGATGGACGTGAATTAGGTTTGCAAGGAATGATTAACGATTTGGTTCAAAAATCTGATTTCCCTGTAGGAGATCATTTGAATGGTGAAGTAAATCAATTAAAGGATAAAAATCCATTTGCAATTGCTCGTGTTATTTCTGCTGCAGAAAATTTTCCTGAAAATGCAAAAGAAGTTTTAGATGCTATTCATGCCGAAAATAAAACTAAAAATATTCCAGTTTTAGGAATCACAGGAACAGGTGGTGCTGGTAAATCATCATTAGTAGATGAATTAGTGCGCCGATTCTTAATCGATTTTCCTGAAAAAACAATCGGTTTAATTTCTGTAGACCCTTCAAAACGCAAAACGGGTGGTGCTTTATTAGGCGATAGAATTCGTATGAATGCTATCAACAATTCTCGAGTTTATATGCGTTCATTAGCAACTCGTCAATCGAATTTGGCATTATCAAAATACGTTCAGGAAGCGATTGAAGTTTTAAAAGCTGCAAATTACGATTTGATTATTTTAGAAACTTCAGGTATTGGTCAATCTGATACGGAAATTTTAGATCATTCGGATGCTTCTTTATATGTAATGACGCCAGAATTTGGTGCGGCTACGCAGTTAGAGAAAATCGACATGTTGGATTTTGCTGATTTGGTAGCGCTTAATAAATTCGACAAGCGTGGTGCTTTAGATGCTATTCGTGATGTAAAAAAACAATACCAACGCAATCATAATCTTTGGGATAAAAATCCAGATGATATGCCTGTTTTTGGTACTATTGCTTCTCAATTTAACGATCCGGGAATGAACTCGCTTTACAAAGCGATTATGGATAAAATTGTGGAAAAAACAAATGCCGATTTAAACTCAACTTTCGAGATTACAAAGGAAATGAGTGAAAAGGTTTTTGTTATTCCACCAAATAGAACACGATATTTATCTGAAATTTCAGAAAACAATAGAAATTACGATGCAACTGCTGTAACACAAGTTGAAGTTGCTCAAAAATTATACGGAATTTTCAAAACAATTTGTTCGGTAGTTAATCTCACTTCGAGCGGAGTCGAGAAGTCTCTTTTAGAAAAAACAGGATTAAATCAAGAAGAAATTCTGAAACAAGTTCAGACTCGAGGCAAAGCCGAACAGAGCGAAGCTAATGACAATAAAGAATTTTTAAATTTATTATTTAAAGAATTCGACCGTGTAAAAATGAACTTAGATCCTTACAATTGGGAAGTAATTACCACTTGGGATGAAAAAGTAAACAAATACAAAAATCCTATCTATTCATTTAAGGTTCGTGATAAAGAAATTAAAATTCAAACGCATACAGAATCGCTTTCTCACACACAAATACCAAAAGTAGCGTTACCAAAATACCAAGCTTGGGGCGATATTTTACGTTGGTGTTTACAAGAAAATGTACCTGGAGAATTTCCGTTTACTTCAGGATTGTATCCGTTTAAACGTGAAGGAGAAGATCCAACGCGTATGTTTGCAGGAGAAGGTGGGCCAGAACGTACAAACAGACGTTTCCACTATGTATCTTTAGGAATGCCTGCAAAACGTTTGTCAACAGCTTTTGACTCGGTTACTTTATATGGTAATGATCCCGATTTACGACCGGATATTTACGGAAAAATTGGGAATGCCGGAGTTTCGATTTGTTGTTTAGATGACGCGAAGAAATTATACTCAGGTTTCGATTTAAGTCACCCAGCAACTTCAGTTTCCATGACAATTAATGGTCCAGCGCCAATGTTGTTAGGTTTCTTTATGAATGCGGCAATCGATCAAAACTGTGAAAAATACATCAAAGAAAATGGATTAGAAGCTGAGGTTGAGAAAAAGAAAAAGGAACTTTACGACGATAAAGGTTTAACGCGTCCAAGTTATAATGGAGCTTTGCCAGAAGGAAATGATGGTTTAGGTTTAATGCTTTTAGGATTAACAGGTGACCAAGTTTTGCCTGCTGAGGTTTATGCTAAAATTAAAGCAGAAACGTTAGCACAAGTTCGTGGAACAGTTCAGGCTGATATTTTAAAAGAAGATCAAGCGCAAAACACTTGTATTTTCTCTACAGAATTTGCGTTACGTTTAATGGGTGATGTTCAAGAATATTTCATCCAAAAGAATGTACGTAACTTCTATTCGGTTTCGATTTCAGGTTATCATATTGCAGAAGCTGGAGCAAATCCTATTACACAATTAGCCTTTACTTTGGCAAACGGATTTACTTACGTGGAATATTATTTAAGTAGAGGAATGGATATCAATGCATTTGGTCCAAACTTATCGTTCTTCTTCTCTAATGGTATTGATCCAGAATATGCTGTAATTGGTCGTGTAGCGAGAAGAATATGGGCGAAAGCGTTAAAAAATAAATACGGCGCTAACGAAAGAGCGCAAATGTTGAAATATCACATTCAAACATCTGGACGTTCATTACACGCACAAGAGATTGATTTTAACGATATTCGTACGACTTTACAGGCGCTATATGCGATTTACGATAATTGTAACTCTTTGCATACTAATGCGTATGATGAAGCCATTACAACACCTACAGAAGAATCGGTTCGTAGAGCAATGGCGATTCAGTTGATTATTAATAAAGAATTAGGTTTAGCGAAAAACGAAAACCCAATTCAAGGTTCTTTTATTATTGAGGAATTAACCGATTTAGTGGAAGAAGCAGTTTTAACAGAATTCGATAGAATTACGGAACGTGGTGGAGTTTTAGGTGCTATGGAAACCATGTACCAACGTTCAAAAATTCAAGAAGAATCATTGTATTATGAAACATTGAAACATACAGGAGAATTCCCAATTATTGGAGTAAATACCTTCTTAAGTTCAAAAGGTTCGCCTACGGTTATTCCTGCGGAAGTAATTCGTGCAACTGAAGAAGAAAAACAATTCCAAATTGCAACGTTAGAGAATTTACATAAGGCGAAACAAGCACAAGTTAAATCTCAAATTGAAAAGATTCAGGCTGCTGCCATTCAAAATGAAAATATTTTTGAACAATTAATGGAAGCTGCAAAAGTTTGTTCACTTGGTCAAATTACTTCAGCTTTGTTTGAAGTAGGTGGTCAATATAGAAGAAATATGTAACATAACATTACGAATAAAAAGCCTTTCAAAAGAAAGGCTTTTTATTTTTTACCTATTGTATAAGCTCCAGATAATAACAAAATAATTCCACCAATAATATAAACTACTCCTTCATTTTGCTCTTTTTCATTTGAAACATCTAATTCAATTCCTAATGCTTTAATTTTTGCAGAGTTTTCACTTATTTTTTGTGCACCAATAAAAGTTGAAAAAATACCAACTATCAATAATATCATTCCTATAATTTTTGTAGTTTTCATAACATTGATTTTTAGTGTTAATAATATTCAAAATTATGAATAACATGATTTTTATACATTACATGGTTTTGAGAGATCGTTACAAAATTTTAGTATTTTCAATTTGAATTTGAAGCAACTTATAAATTATATTCTCCATCTACATAAAACCAGTTTCCATTTTCTATTTTAAAAGTTGAATGTTCGAAATGTATTTGAGCGTTTAAATTCTCATCTAAATAATATGCTTTAAAAGTAACAGTTGTTTCTGTAGTGTTTAAAACTTCTAATTTTATCCAAGTATTAGCTTTACTCCAAGTTAAAATATCTTTTTTATTATGAAGTCTGCGTTTTGAAATATGAGTAGTATTTATTAAATAATCAGTAGCAGCAGTAGCAAAAGCACTGTATCGAGATCGCATTAAAGCTTCAGCCGTTGGTGCTTTTTTTATTCCTTTAATATAAGGTTTACAACATTCTTCAAAAGAAAGAGAATTTCCACAAAAACAATTCGACATAAATTACAATTTAGATTCGTTAAATTTTCGAGCAATTTCTTTTAGTTTTTCGGCACGAGCATTTTTTTTTGCTTTTTCTTTAGCTTGCTCTTTGTGTAATTTATCGTTGTGAGCTTTAATATTTCTAGGATTATTTCTTCCCATTTTTATTTACTTTTTAAAGTAATTCAAATGTACAAAAAATATATTTCACTAAGTTTGGCACAAGAATTGGTTATAGAATAATATAGAAAATTTAAAAAAGTAACGATATGAAAAAAATTACATTAATATTAGCGTTTATCGGGATGATTTCGTTAACAAGTTGTACAGTTGAAGAAACACATGTTTCAGATAATGGATATGATAGTGATACTATTAGCGAAGTTTGGGAATATACCAACGTCGATTTTTATTATGGAAACAATTATAGTGTGTTTTTAGATTTTCCTCATCAAACATATAGTTCTGATATGGTATTAGTTTATCATTTATATGATATTGTTAACGGTACAGATGTTTGGAGATTAATGCCACAAACATATTATTTAAATGGTGGTGGTGAATTAGATTATAATTTTGATTTTACTACATATGATGCTAATGTATTTTTAGGAGCAAATTTTGATTTAAATACTTTAGATTCAAGTTGGACACAAAATCAAATTTTTAGAGTTGTAGTAATTCCAGGATATTTTGGAAATAAAGTTGCGGCTTCAGTAGATTTTAATGATTATGATGCTGTGATAAAACATTACAATATTGACGAAAAGAAAATTATTCAAGTAAAATAAAAAAAGCCCTGATTTTTCAGGGCTTTTTTTTGTCCTTTCATATTGTATTATGGCAGTTTCATTTTCTTTTCATTTTTCCTTGTACTACATTGTAGTATATTTGGTAAAAAGTTGCCAATAAAATGAAATGGTCTGAGATTAAAAAAGGAATTTTAATTAGTATAATAGTGAGTGCATTGGCTACTGCACCTCGAATTATACGTTTAAATAAAGATGATTTGCATTTTTTGTTAAATCATTTTTTATACCTTTTTGTATTAACTTTATTATACTGGATTTTAAGTCAATTTTTTGTTTACAAAAAGAAAAAAGTAGTTCTTTATACAGCCATTTTTCTATTTATTTCAGGATTGATTTCTATTTTTTATCAACTATCTCTAGAGTTATTTTTTGGCGAATTTAAAATTCTCTATTCCGATTTTCCATTAATACGCGATTTGAATGAGAAACGACAAATTATGATGTTGTTTTTTAGAGGAATTTTGTTTGCAGCCATTATTTACTTCGTTGTTTTTTACTTGAATTTACTTTATGAAAAACAACATGCTTTAACTGAAATTGAACAACTTAAAAAGGAAAAATTAGAAGCTCAGCTCGATTCGCTAAAACAACAAATTAGCCCACATTTTTTGTTTAATTCACTGAGTACACTTCGAACAATGGTTACTGATGAAAGCTCAAAAGTATATATAAATAAATTATCCAATGTGTATCGTTATTTATTGAGTTTAAGCGATTCTAATTTAACATCTTTAAAAGAAGAATTAAACTTCATTGAATCGTATTTGCATATTGTAAAAGAACGTTTTGAAGACGCTATTCAAGTTACTATTAAAATTTCAGATGAAGTATTGATTAAACAAGTTCCGCCATTAGTCATTCAGCTTTTAATTGAAAATGCTATAAAACATAACGTGATTTCATTTGAAGATCCTTTGCATATTGAAATTTTTGATGAAAATGGATTGTTGTTCGTTCGAAATAATTACCAACCCAAAACTTCTGTAGAAAAAAGTACTGGAAAAGGATTAAAAAATATTGAAAAACGTTACGAATATTTATCGGAACAGGAAATAAAAATTGAGGTAAGTGAAGCTTTTTTTACCGTTAAATTACCTTTGTTATGAAAGAGAAAAGTTATTTATTATACGTTTTGTTTATGGCAATTCGCTATTTCTTTTTTTCAGGAATGGCGTTCCTGTTGTTTTATGTTGTTTTTAGAAAAAATGTAGTGAGACTGAAAATTCAAAAGTTGTTTCCTAAAGTTAAAGATTACAAAAGAGAAATTCAATATTCTTTTATAACCATGTTCATTTTTGCTGGATTTGCCTATTTGCTTTCCGCAACTTCATTTTGGCAATACACTAGAATCTATCGCGATTTTAATGAACACAGTTTTGGTTATTTTCTTCTCAGTATAGTTTTAGCAATTTTTATACATGATGCTTATTTTTATTGGATGCACCGATTAATGCATCATCCTAAGATTTTTAAATATATTCATTTAATACATCATAAATCTACTAATCCAAGTCCGTTTACTTCCTATTCTTTTCATCCATTTGAAGCAATTATTGAAGGAGCAGTTATTTTATTAATTGTTTTTTTAATACCAATTCATAAAATTGCAATTGGATTATTCTTGTTGTTTATGATAGCGTTTAATG
>JAIXHM010000103.1 GCA_030145825.1 Flavobacterium sp. | reverse complement strand
CTTGAACAGTCGTTTGAATGTTTGCTTCAATAGGATCACTTTCACAACTTGAAAATAAAATTGAAAAAAGGATAAAAAAGATTATTTTATTTTTCATCGTTTTGTTTTTTTAGTATTACGCACAACGTTTTGCGGCTTGCTTTCAGTGGCGTTGCACCAACACCAAGCCACTCCAAATATAACAAAACATTCCATTCAGTTGCGGATTTTCCGTAGGAAAATCCGGAAGTAGCCATTGAAGCAAACCGTTGTTGGCGGTAGTTGTTTTATTCACTTATTACTTGGTTCAATTCATATATCTTTCGTCAACTCTATCAATACTAAAAATTTTTTCATTACACTCTGTAGGTTTTTTTAACCTTTGTTTTGTACCAAATTGGTAGTCTCGCAATATTTCTGAAAGATTAATAGCAGAACTTTTTCCTCCAATACTAATATAATCTCTATTCAGTATTATGCTTTCTAAAATAATTAAGTTTTCGTTTAGTCCATTTTCGTTTAGATATGTTAAGTCAAAACAATCAATACATTTTACCTGAATTAGACCACTTGGAATTTTTCTACCAAAAAACAGAGCATTATTTATTTTTGACTTTTCAATTTTACTTTTACTTAAACATATTCCATACCATATTCCCATTTCATCTTCATTATAATCCATTACAATTCCATATAGTAAATTGTTATCAACTTTTATTGAAATAATGTCACCAATATTTAATTTTAAGTTTTTAGATTTTACATCATTCCAATTGGGTTTCAGCATTTCTGGATGCAAAACTTCAGCATTTTTTTCACAACTCAAGAAAACTAAAATAAGTAGACTAAAAAAAATATATGTTTCATATTTATGTAAAAGTTCTTTTTCCACATGATTATCCACAATTACAGCCAACGTTCTGTGGCTTGCTTTCAGTGGCGTTGAACCAACACCAAGCCTTTACAAATATAACAAAACATTCCATTCAGCAGCGGATTTTCCGTAGGAAAATCCGGAAGTAGCCATTGAAGCAAACCGCTGTTATGTGCTGCGTTTTATTCTTTTCAGTAGTTTCTTTTCTGCATCATGTATTAAATATTCATTTGTTTCTTTGTCAAAAGTTAGAACTAACATACTGTTTTGGTTAACAAAATCGATTATATAATTTCCACTTTTTAATGTTTCGTTGAAACTAAATATAACTTTTTTATGAATTAGTTCATCTTTAGTTTGTTTCGATAATTCAGATGCTATATAATTCTCATATAAGTTTTCAATATTTTCAACGTTGTATTTCCTAAGATTTATAGGTAACTTTAGAATTTGGTTACAATCAGAACTTAAGTTTAGATAAATTTTATTTTTCTTTCCATTTGGTTGAAGATTGACTTTTTCAATAGTAAAAACTAAAATCCCTGGATTTGGATTCATAAATTCAAAATCTACATAAGATTTATCGCTAACTCTTCTTATTATTTCCTTTGTTGCTGGTAAAAGTTGATTTACAGAATCTGGTAAAATTAGATTGTTATTTGTTCCAAAGTCAATTCTTGCGACAATTTTCTTTGTATTGCATAAAGTTTTGCCACCAAAATTGAAATGAAATTCTGTAATATAATTTTTTTCAGTTTCGGCTTTTTTTACACCATAGATAAAGTCTATTTCAGATTCGTTGTTATACCACGTTGGTCCAATTTTTAGTTCAATTTCATTTTTACTAGAACTTGTTTTTTCATCATTAATTTTGTTTGCACATGATGTTAAAAAAATAAAAAATAAAAAGATAAGAGTTTTTTTCATTTGGTTTTCTATTTCGTTCTTCGCACGTAGCACATAACGTTTTGCGGCTTAAATTAGTGGCGTTGTGTTTACCTAAGCCTATCCAAATATACACAAACTATAGAAAATTCGGAGAATTTTCGGTACAAACACAGACCAAGCCATTGATTTAAACCGCTGTTATAAGCAGGCTTTTATTTGTTATGTGTCATATTCTCCATCCCAAGGTTCGCTAAATGAAATTGTAGAACTTGGCTCTAAATCAATAGATTCCGTTTTTTCATCTATAATTAATCCAAATTTAATACCTTCAATTATTGTTTCAAAAGGTTTGACTTTAATATCACAAAATTTTATTTTACCTAAACTGCTAACTAATTCATCTAGTTTAATGTTTAAGAGATTTTTTTCTGTTTGAGATTTTGCCATAAAGTATTTTGCTTCTTGAAAACCTCCCTTTTTATCAAATATATATAGAACTGCAAAATCGATTCTGTCTTCTAAATTTCTTGTTTTAAAGTTTGTTTCAGGATAAGCGAAAGTCTCACTTCCAAAAAATAATCTACCATCATCAATTATTCCGAGATAATGAGTATGATAATCTTCCATTCTTTTTATAGGAATTAATTTTGGAAATTTTGATTTTCTGAAAAAGTTAAACATATATTTTCATTTTTTTGCGTTAGTTGAGTTAAGCTTGCTTATAACGTCGTTCTGCGGCTTGCTCTCAGTGGCGTTGAACCAACACCAAGCCATTACAAATATAACAAAACATTTCATTCAGCAGCGGATTTTCCGTAGGAAAATCCGGAAGTAGCCATTGAAGCAAACCGCTGTTAGCAACAGTTTTTATTTTTTATAGAAAAACCAAGCGTCTTCAACTGTTGATTGCCAATTTTCCTTTTTAAATTTCTTAATTTTTAATTCTTCAAATATTTTTTTTGGCCCAGTAATTGTCATTGTATAGGACTTATTCATGTTTTTTTTATTTTTTTCATTTAGCGCATAACTAACACGATATTCATTTCTGTCTACAATTTTGTCTATTAGTGGGTAAAGGAAGTCACTTATTGCTTTTGGACTATCGAATTTATCAGATTTAGTAAATTCAATTTCAAAACTTCCTTCATATTTAAATTGAGGTTCATAATCAAATAAGAAATTTGGATTATTTTTTTCCACAGTTAAATACGATTCATATTCTTGAGAGCTTTTGAAAACTATTTCTTCATAATAATATTCAAATGGAAATTGTTTATTTAATTCAGTTATTTGTTTAATATCAAATTTGTAAGTATGTCCATCGTGTGTCATAACACTTTTTGCTCTTGGATTAACTGTCCAGCCACCAATTTCTTTATTGTCTTTTATAATTTCTATTCGAAAACAAGGTTCTTCTATTGAGTTTGGTACTTCTTCACCAAGTTTAATTGAATTAATAAAATTTGAAATTTCTAAGGAATCTTCTATTATGAAATTATATTTTTCATATGTTTTTGTTTTATCATACTGAGGATATCTTCCTATAATTTTAGTGTTTTTATCTATAGTTAAATTTTCAAAAAGATTTTTTTGACTAAAAACATTGTTACTGATAATTAAAATCAGAAAATATAAAATTTTGTTCATTTTTTTGTTTTAAAATTGTTGCTAACGGTCCTTGGCTAGCTGATGTTGTGGTGTTTTTGTTACTAACCAAACCAAATATACGAATACTTTCGGATTTTCGGAGAAAATTCGGAAGTAGGCGAGAAGCCACAATAACAGCTAACCAATGTTGTGTGTAGTTTTTATTATTTTTCGATAATTTAATACTCTTTTTATAGATGCAAAAAGTAATATAAAGTTAATTGATAGAAAGATTATTTGAGCAATATCTATATCTTTCCAATTAGTACTTATGAGAAGAAAAATTAAAAAAACGGAAAGTATAATTACGTTGATAATCATCATCAAATTGTTTGATAACGCTTGTTCGATTGCAATTTTTTCCTTTTTTTCAAGTTGAACATTTATATTCTTCACCAAACTTTCAAAATTTTCAAATTCCAAATCTGAGAATTCTATTGTAGATTTATTTTGATTAATTATGACCTTTCTGTAAATAGTTCCTCTAAAAGCTGTGAAGTTTTTCCAATTCACGCTTTTTGATTTTGAAATATCAATTTTATTAAATTTGATCAAAAATGGTTGAATTAAAATGAAGTAACTTTTATTAATGATTAATATTTTAAATTTATAAAGGAGATATAAAAAAACGCAAATGAAAATTAATGAAATTAATGCAATAACAACTTTTACAATAAAAATTGCATCACTCGAATAAAAATTATTTGAAAATGAAAAATAGGTCAAAGTTCCACTTCCAGTCAACATTAATACAAACCAAAAAAAAGTAAATATGTTATAAGTTCCTATTTTCATTTAAAATTACACACAACGTTCTGCGGCTTAAAAATGTGGCGAAAAAGCAACACCAAGCCATTACAAATATAATAAAACATTCCATTCAGCAGCGGATTTTCCGTAGGAAAATCCGGAAGTAGCCATATTTTTAAACCGCTGTTGTGTGTAGTTTTTTTAATCGGTTAATTATTTTTCTCGCTCTATTTTCCACATTTTTCCATTCCCACAATTCTGGATTTCCAAATTCAGGATTGGTGCTTTTCCAATTTTCAGCTCGTTTTTTTGAGTTTACAGAAATTCGGCATTCAATTTCGTTTTCGGTACTTAGTAGATTCAGATGAAGGTATATTATTCCCCAACCATCGATTCGGTTTCGGTATGTTTTTCCGTTACAGTATTTCGGGTCGAGTTTTAATTTTGTTATAGATAACGTGCCTTTACTTTCAGGATTATATATACCAAATCCTAATTGCTTTTTCTTTTCAGAAGTTGAATGTTCAAAATAGTTTTCAAATTCAGAGAAATTACTTATCCTAACTAATTCGCTTTCCATTTCAGAATATGATTCATAAAGTTCAGTTTTTGAGTCCGATAGAATAAAATCAATCAGCTCAATAAGTTTCTCTTTATTTATGATTTCTGTTCTTTGCATTCGGTTTTCTCAAATTACACACAACGGTCACGGCTTACACTTCGGCGCAAACCTTATGAACCAAAGATAGCAAAAAATCCGATTAGAAAAAATTCGTGAAGAATTTTTTCGGCAAAAATGCGCGAACTAAGCGCTGAGTGTAAACTGTTGTTAACAACAGCGTTTGCTGTAGAGAATGAAAATAGTTTAAAACTGAAAAAAAGCTAAAATTTTCCAAGCGTAAAATATTCGGTTGAATTAAACCAATCAAAATCCAAAAGTTGACTAGCGAAAATCGGCAAACAGAAAACATTCTGCCAAATTGAGCCAATTCGGAAGCAAAACATAACTAAAGCTTTCTAAACTATTTTTATGAACGTGCGAAAGATAACGTTCCAATTGGTTTTTTACGAAGTAAAATCACGTTGTGGTTAACGGTCGCGGCTTACACTTCGGCGCAAACCTTATGAACCAAAGATAGCAAAAAATCCGATTAGAAAAAATTCGGGAAGAATTTTTTCGGCAAAAATGCGCGAACTAAGCGCTGAGTGTAAACTGTTGTTAACAACAGCGTTTGCTGTAGAGAATGAAAATAGTTTAAAACCGAAAAAAAGCTAGAATTTTCCAAACGCAAAATATTCGGTTTAATTAAACCAATCAAATTCCAAAATTTGACTAGCAAAAATCGGCAAACAGAAAACATTCTGCCAAATTGAACCAATTCGGAAGCAAAAAATAACTAAAGCTTTCTAAACTATTTTTATGAGCGTGCGAAAGATAACGTTCCAATTGGTTTTTTACGAAGTAAAATCACGTTGTAGTTAACGGTTCTTGGCTAGCTGATGTTGTGGTTTTTTGTTACTAGCCAAACCAAATATACGAATACTTTCGGATTTTCGGAGAAAATTCGGAAGTAGGCGAGAAGCCACAATAACAGCTAACCAATGTGGTAGGTAGTTTTTTTATTTTTTTGTCATATTCCATTCGTCAAGAATGCTAGTTTTTTCAATTTCGGCAATATCATTTTTAGTAGGTGTAATTTCATTTCCGTTTTCATCATAAAATTTCCAACTATCGCTAACAAATCCAAAATTTATTTCGTCTCCGCCTTCACAACTAGTTTTTATATATTTTTTTCCAATTCGGTATTTACCTTTTGCTTTTAATTTTCCATTTTGGTGATAGTAACTCCATTCGCCAAATTTATAACTATAAAATCCATCACAAATACCACCTGTGCAGCATTGTGTGTAAGTGTCTAATTTATAGTTTCCCGACTCCTTTAACATTCCATCTCTGTAGAATTCTCTCCAAAATCCAATGCGATAGTTATTATATTCTTTGTGAAAGTCTTCTATAGTTCCTACACTTTTTATTTCTCCACTGTCATAGTATTCGGTTGCAATGTTTTTTTCGAGTAACTCTAATTTAGTTTGAGTTGTTTTGCAACTTACAAAAAGTAGAAAAGTCAAAATGTAAATTATTATTCTCATTTCTTGATTAAAATTACCTACAACGGTCCTCGGCTATAAAATTGTGGCGAAAAACCACAGACCGAGCGTTTCCAAATATAGAATTTAATTTCGAATTTTCGGAGAAAATTCGGAAAATATGCGCATACCTAGCCATGATTTATAGCCGATGTTAACTACTGGCTTTTAATTTTTAATATGTCTTTAATCGGAGTTAATATAAATTCTTCAAATTGCTCTTTTATTTTTCGATTTTCAGAATTGTTTAAATCTTTATTTATGAATTTCCAATTTCCAATATCTAAGCCTTCATTAACGCTGACAAGAGCAAAATCAGTTCTGTCATTACTCGCCGGTCTTGTCCAAGTTAATATAATTTTGTCTTCTTGTTTGATATAGAAATAGTTTAGATTCCAATGTGAATTTTCTTTTCTACCTTCACTTTGTTTTAAATCATAAGAGCCACTATTTTTAATAGTTACATTAGGAACTTTAAAATCAGAATTAATATTTTTAAATTGATTTATAGCTTCAATTACATTATTTTCAGATGAATTTATTTTATATATTTCTGCATATGGATAACTTCCAGGAGCAAAAGATTTACCGAATTGATAAACTAAAAAAACAAAAAGTAATATAATAAAAGCTATAACTATTCCAGTTAATTTTTTCATCATGTTTTTTTTTAAGCTTGTAGTTAACGGTCCGCGGCTAAAGAAAGTGGCGTGAGCTAAAACCAAGCCAACCCAAAAATAGACAAAATTTAGAAAATTCGGAGAATTTTCGGGAAATTCTTGACCAAGCCATTTTTTTTAACCGCTGTTATGCACAGTTTTATTAAATTTCTATATTCTTAAGTACTCTATTTATTAATTCAACACTAAAAGCACCATCGTTTTTTTTCTCATCAATTGGTTCAAAATTGATTTCAAAATTTGTATTTGAGTCAAACAACAAAGGACAAATAAAAGTTATGTAATATTCATTTCTCCAGTTTCTAAACTTAATGAATTTATTGTCGGATTCAATAAGTTTGTCTACTTCAAAAGAATAAAAAGAATCAAAGTTCTCAATAAAATTTTTTAGTTCTATTTTTTGAGTTGGATTTATGTTATTAAAATTACCTTCAAGAATAATAAACGTTTCATTTTTAAAATGTCCAATCCTTTTGTTAAATTTCCAACTTAAAGATTTCGTAATATCTTTTTTCCTTGTTTTGTCACTTTCTATTTTTCCAAAAAAATCATCGTGTATGATAATTTTTTCACCTAAAATTAAATCTAAAATTCCCATCTATTTCGTTCAGTTTTTTCTAATTGTGCATAACGTTCTGCGGCTTGCTCTCAGTGGCGTTGAGCCAACACCAAGCCATTACAAATATAACAAAACATTCCATTCAGCAGCGGATTTTCCGTAGGAAAATCCGGAAGTAGCCATTGAAGCAAACCGCTGTTAGTGGCTGGTTTTTATTGTCACGAACGATTAAGTTCTATTTTGTTTTCGTTTAATTCTTTTATTAAAAATCTGTGACCATAAATAAATTCTTCTCCATTTTTATCTCCGTCGCCAAATATGCTTAAATATTTTTCGCCATCCAGAAAATCAATACGATATTCATAAAAAATAGTTTTCTGATTTAGATGTAGTATTAATTTCTGATTTTTTCTGAACTCAAAGTATTCTTCTTTACGATTTACATTTTGAAACTTTTCTACTTTGTATACAGGTCCATTTTCAACTTTGTCAAACCGCAAATTTCCTTTCCATTTGCCTTTTAGAAAAGTGAAAAGCTTATTGTTTAATTCTTTCTCTTCATTTTCAAGCTTCTTAAGATACTTTCCAAAAAGTGTTAGTTTAATATCAAAATATGTTAGCTTTTCCCAATTGCAAAATTTGAATATTTTTATTTCTTTTCCGTCTTTAGTAATCGTATAATATTGAACATAAGAACTTGTAAATTCTTCTTGACAATTATTTTGGTATTTATCAACTAATTTCAAGAAAGAGTTCAAAACTTCAACTTCGCTCTCGTTTAGTTTAGTTTCAGAGTTTAGTAAAGCATTTTTATTTGGATTCGTTATTTTACCATAAACTATTCCATCACTGATTTCAAATTGCATTTCTTCTACTTCATAACTTTCATCTCCATAAATATGCTCTATTTTTAAACTTTTCTCAAAGCTAATTTTTGATTGCGCTTTTATGGTAAAAGACAATAATGTAAAAATGGTAAAAGAAATAAGTTTGTTCATTAAAGTTCTGTTTTTCTGTGGTTTTGGTAAACTTGCCACTAACGGTCTCGGCTATGAGTAGTTGCGTGGGTTAGCACTTAACTTTGCAAGCACACACCAAACTGAAAATCCGTGAGGATTTTCAGAAGTAGGCGAGAACAAGCAATTACTTATAGCCATTGTTGTGGTGTCGTTATTTTATTAATTTAACAATTCTCCAAGTATTGAAGAGTCTGTATTTTCTGTTGTTACGAGTTTATATTCAAA
>JAIXHM010000102.1 GCA_030145825.1 Flavobacterium sp. | reverse complement strand
GTGGCTAATAGGTAAATTAATTTATTCATTTAGATTCTACAATGATGATATTGGGGTTAATTTGGGTAAGTTCGGCAATAAAATCTATTTCATCTTTTGGAGAAATGTAAACATCCTCAAATTTTTGATAATTAATAATCAATCCATAATGGTTTAAAGAAAATTTCCAAAAACTAGGCACAATAATACCTTTATGATATGATATTTTTGATATCGATTGAATTTTTATTTTCTTTTTAAATGGACCCGATTTACAAATTAAATAACTCTTGTCAATGGTATAATTTGTTCTAAAAATTATCCAAAGTAGTAATAGAAGTGTAATGCCGTTGATAATTGTAACAATTAGTAAAGCATGAAAATCATTCGAGAAAAACACAGGTAAAGTTGTAGCAACAATAATTAAAATTACTGCTATAAAAATTACTCTAGATGTATTACTTACAGATGATTTATACATTTTACTTTAATTTTTTGGATAAACTTTTTTCTAAACCGTCTTTATGAACTAAAACAGAAATAGCTTTAAGTTTCATAAAGGCTTGACTCATGTAAACATAACCGTTATTTCCAACTCTTGCCGAATTGTTTCCCCATGAGTTTTTTACTTTATAATAAACATTCCCTTTTTGATCGACAACTTTACCTACAATGTGCATTAAGTGATCGTCTTGCGTGTTAAAATTTTCAAATTCTTGTTGGCGAAATTCAGGAGTTACTTTTACTTCTTCAACAATTTCCGTTAAACCATTTTTATTATCTGATTCGTTCGCAGGAATAAATGCAACACCATATTTTGCAGAAAAAGTATCTTCAGAAACATCACAATCTAATGATAAGGTATATCCTTTTTCAAGTGCATGATCAATATTTGCAATAAATTCATCTAAAGGTAAATTATACATACTACCATTTGAAAAATTATCGGGTACACTTAAAATGAAATTTTGATAATATGGCGCATTTGTAAATGAAGTTATTGTAACATAATCATTTGCATTTAGCTTGGTCATTTCATAAAAAGACTTTGGAGTATATTCTTTACCATCGTAAGTAAATTTTGAAGGAATTTCGCCTAAATAAGTATCCAAAACTTTGGAAATACTTTCTTTCCAATGTTTCGACAAAGGTTTGGTTTCGGTATACGTTTTTACCATTGCTGTTAATACAGAAACCAATTCGGTATGATTATGTTTCTTTTCGTCTTCTGTTAATCCAGTATATACAGATACAGGAACTAAACCATAATTTTTCATACTATTAATAACATCGTGAGCTAATGCACCTTGGCTAAACTGAGCCGAACCTTGTCTTAAAACATAATTTTCAGCTTTAATAGGATAGGTTGTTCTTGCTTGATACATTTCTGATAAATCAATTTTTTTACCAGTAATTCTATAAATTTCTGATTCTAAAAATGAAGAAGTAGAAAAGCTCCAACAAGTTCCAGTATTATCTTGAGAAATAACAGGTAAATGTTCTAAATTAATAACTTCTTTAAATTCATAGTTTTGAGAAAATGAATTTAGAAATCCGAATAAAGCAATTACCGAAATATATATATTTTTCATTTTAATTAAATATTTTCATTTTTTTTAAATGGAATGCTCATTTTGAATACTTTGCAAATTTTAGTACTTTTTTAGTTGAGCATTTCATAATTTTTATTTTTAAGAAACCGCAAGTTAAAATAAAAATGGCGTATTTTTACGTTCAAATTTAGAAAATAATAGTTAAATATTAATATTTAAAACATTCTGTTATGAGTAAAATCGAATGGCAAACCGTTAGAGAATACGACGATATAACTTATAAAAAATGCAATGGCGTTGCTCGTATTGCATTTAATAGACCGGAAGTAAGAAATGCTTTTAGACCAAAGACTACAGCTGAACTTTTAGATGCTTTTAAAGATGCACATGAAGATACTTCAATTGGTGTAGTTTTATTATCAGCAGAAGGGCCTTCTCCTAAAGACGGAATTTGGTCTTTTTGTAGTGGAGGAGATCAAAGAGCACGAGGACATCAAGGTTACGTTGGAGAAGATGGTTACCACCGTTTAAATATTTTAGAAGTACAACGTTTAATTCGTTTTATGCCAAAAGCTGTTATCGCAGTTGTGCCAGGTTGGGCTGTTGGTGGCGGACATAGTTTACATGTTGTTTGCGATTTAACTTTAGCGAGTAAAGAACATGCTATTTTTAAACAAACAGATGCAGATGTTACTAGTTTTGATGGTGGATATGGTTCTGCATATTTAGCAAAAATGGTAGGACAAAAGAAAGCGCGTGAAATTTTCTTTTTAGGTAGAAATTACTCGGCTCAAGATGCTTACGAAATGGGAATGGTAAATGCCGTGATTCCTCACGATGAATTAGAAGATACAGCTTATCAATGGGCACAAGAGATTTTGGAAAAATCGCCTATTTCTATAAAAATGTTGAAGTTTGCCATGAACTTAACCGATGATGGAATGGTAGGTCAACAAGTTTTTGCTGGTGAAGCAACTCGTTTGGCTTATATGAGTGATGAAGCAATAGAAGGTAGAAACGCTTTCTTAGAAAAACGTAAACCTAATTTCGAGAAAAAATATATTCCTTAATAAGTAATTAGTGAAGAGTGATTAGTTAATAGTTTTTTATCTAATCACTTTTTACTTTTCACTAATCACTAAATAAAATGAAAAACTGGATTCAAGCCGCGCGTTTGCGTACCTTACCGTTGTCATTATCTGGAATTATAATGGGAAGTGCTTACGCATATTATCAAAATAAATTTAACGGAGCTATTTTTGGTTTAGCGATTTTAACGACCTTGTTATTTCAAATTCTTTCAAATTATGCAAACGATTATGGAGATGGTGTAAAAGGAACTGATGCAAATAGAATAGGAGAAAAACGCCTAGTTGCGGCTGGTGTAATTACAGCAAAGCAAATGAAAAATGCTGTGATTCTTTTTTCATTTTTATCGCTTTTAAGTGCTTTGGCCTTAATATTTGTTGCTTTTGGAAAAGATAATTTTACTTACATTCTTATTTTTACATTATTAGGAATAGCCTCTATTGGTGCCGCAATTAAATACACTGTAGGTAGTAATGCTTATGGATATAGTGGTTTAGGAGACGTTTTTGTTTTCATTTTCTTTGGATTAGTAAGTGTTGTAGGTTCAAATTTTTTATATGTAAAACATTTTAATATTGAAGTTTTATTTCCAGCAATTGCAGTTGGTTTTCTTAGTGTGGCTGTTTTAAATTTAAATAATATGCGAGACATAGAAAATGATAAAAAAGCAAATAAAAATACATTAGTTGTTAAATTGGGTCTAGAAAAAGCAAAAACATATCATTATATTTTAATTTTTACTGCTCTGGTCTTGTTTATTTTCTTTAATGGAATGTTAGGGCTCAATATGTATGTGTATTTGCCCATTATAGTGGTATTGGCATTACATTTAAAGAAAGTGAAAAATTCGAAAAAATACCCTGATTTTGATCCTGAATTAAAGAAAGTAGCCTTAAGCACATTTGCGTTAACTATTTTATTTTGGTTAACTTTACTTATCACTAATTACTAAATAAATTAAGCTATGAAAATTACTTTTTACGGTCATGCTTGTTTGGGAATTCAAGTTAATGATGTTCATGTTTTAGTAGATCCTTTTATTACAGGAAATCCAAAAGCCGCTCATATAGATATTAATTCTCTTAAAGCCGATTATATTTTACTAACTCATGCACATCAAGATCATATTTTAGATGTAGAAGCCATTGCAAAAAGAACAGATGCTGTTATTGTATCAAATTATGAAATTGCATCGCATTACGGTAATAAAGGCTTTCAATATCATCCAATGAATCATGGTGGAAGTTGGGATTTTGAATTTGGAACTTTAAAATATGTAACTGCACATCATACATCTTCTTTTCCAGATGGAAGTTACGGTGGTCAACCAGGTGGATTTGTAATAGAAGGTGAACATAAAAACATCTACATCGCTGGAGATACTGCACTTACAATGGACATGAAATTGATTCCAATGCGTACAAAATTAGATTTAGCTATTTTACCTATAGGAAGCAATTTTACTATGGATGTTGAAGATGCTTTAATTGCTTCAGATTTTGTAGAATGTGATAAAGTCTTAGGTTACCATTTTGATACTTTTGGATACATTGAAATCAATCATGAAGAAGCAAAACGTAAATTCTTTGATAAAAACAAAGATTTAATGCTTTTAGAAATAGGAGAATCAATTGAATTATAATGTTAGTTTAGTTTGTCATCTCGAGCGGAGTCGAGAGATTAGACAAATTATTACATCTCAACTCCGCTCGATGTGACATTAAATATGAAAGCTTCATACAAAAAATATATTTTAAATTTTAAAAGACCAAGTGGAACTTCTCGAGGAATATTAACTGAGAAAGAAACTTGGTTTCTTGTTTTAGAAAAAAACGGTAAAACAGGAGTTGGAGAGTGTGGTATTCTTAGAACCCTTTCAATAGATGATAGACCAGATTATGAAAAAAAAATAAAATGGGTTTGCGAGAATATTCATTTAGGAAAAGATAAACTTTGGGATGAATTAATAGAGTTTCCGTCAATTCAATTTGGAGTGGAAATGGCTTTTCTTTCGTTAGCTTCAAAATCTCCATTTGAATTATTTCCAAGTGAATTTACAGAAGGGAAAAAATCAATGGAAATTAATGGCTTGGTTTGGATGGGAGAACAAGCTTTTATGAAACAACAAATTGAAGAAAAACTAGCTCAAGGTTTTCGTTGTATAAAGTTGAAAATTGGAGCAATAGATTTTCAAAAAGAATTAGATTTATTACATTTTATTCGCCAAAATTTTGATGAAAAAACTATTGAAATTCGTGTAGATGCAAACGGAGCTTTTGTATTAAACGAAGCTTTAGATAAATTAAATCAATTATCTGGTTATAAATTACATAGCATCGAACAACCAATTAAAAGTGGGAATCTTAATAGTATGTCAGAACTGTGTAAGAAGACACCTTTTCCTATTGCATTAGATGAAGAACTAATTGGCGTTTTTGGATTGAAAAACAAAGAGCAGTTATTAGAAAAAATTAAACCGCAATATATTATTTTGAAACCAAGTTTAGTTGGCGGTTTTAAAGGAACTTTAGAGTGGATTTCACTTGCTGAAAAGTTAAATATTGGTTGGTGGATTACTTCAGCTTTAGAAAGTAACGTCGGATTAAATGCAATAACTCAATTTACATTTACATTAAATAATCTCATGCCGCAAGGTTTAGGAACAGGAGGTTTATATACCAATAATTTTGATTGCCCTTTATTTATTAAAAATGGAAGAATTTATTATAATCCAAACGAGAATTGGAATTTTATTTTGTAAAAATAATTTTTGTAAATCTTAACTTGTTTCAGATTCTACATAAAAAAAGCAACTTTTAAAAGTTGCTTTTTTTATAACGCATTGTATGTTTATACATAATTATTTTTTATCGGTATCGATATTTACTTCTGTTTGAGTGTCGTCATCTTTTGTTGAAAATTCAACACCATCACTACTAATGCTTACCGAGGTTCCGTTTGCATCATCTTCCGCCGGAGTTTCTGCTGGAACTTCTTTTTCGACCACAACAGTACTATTTTCTTCTTTTTTCTCATTACAAGCAACTAAGCTCATAATAGCTAAACCTGTAAAAATTAAACTAACTTTTTTCATAACATTTTATATTTATAATTACTGATTGCAAGTTACCAAGGTTGTTTGCGGTTGGTGTTATAAAATTTTTAGAATGACTTATATAATTTTAATATTTCGTATATAATATTAAATTTGTACGTAATTTTAGTTCAAGTTTAGGATTTAAAGTTGTTTCCACAATTTTTAACTTCTAACTTTTGACTTTTAACTTAAAAACCATGTTTCGATTAAAATTGCCAACCGACCCAAGATGGGCAAATATTGCTGAAGGAAATTTAGAAGAGATTTTATCAGATCACGCTTGGTGCGAACAAAAAGCTGCTACAAATGCAATTAATTTAATTATAAATAATTCCGAAAAGCCAGATTTAGTTGAAGAAATGTTGAAAATTTCTATTGAAGAAATGGAACATTTTAAAGCAGTTCACGATATTATTCAAGCTCGCGGCTATGAATTCAAAAGAGAGCGTAAAGACGATTATGTAAATGAATTGGCCAAGTACATGAAAAAATCTTCAAATGGATCGAGAGAATCGGGTTTAATAGAAAGATTACTTTTTGCTGCAATGATCGAAGCGCGCAGTTGTGAACGATTTAGAGTGTTGAGCGAAAATATTCAAGATCAAGAATTAGCAAAATTTTATAGAGATTTAATGGAAAGCGAAGCGATGCATTACACAACATTTATCAATTTTGCTAGAAAATATACCGAAACAATTGATGTTGAGAAACGTTGGAACGAATGGCTAGAAGCAGAAGCTCAGATTATTAAAAATTATGGTAATAAAGAAACCGTTCACGGTTAATAAATAAAAAAATAAAATGACATTAATAAAATCAATTTCAGGAATACGAGGAACAATAGGAGGAAATGTTGGAGATAACTTAACACCCGTTGATGCAGTTAAATTTGCTTCGGCTTACGGAACTTTCTTAAAAAATGCGAATCCAAATAAAAGATTAAAAGTTTGTATTGGTCGCGATGCTCGTATTTCGGGTCCAATGATTCACAATTTAGTGGTTAATACTTTAGTGGGTTTAGGAATTGATATTATCGATTTAGGTTTATCAACTACGCCAACAGTTGAAGTAGCTGTTCCATTAGAACAAGCAGACGGTGGAATTATTTTAACGGCTTCTCACAACCCTAAACAATGGAATGCTTTAAAGTTGTTAAATGCTAAAGGCGAATTTTTAAGCGGAGCAGATGGAGCTCAAATTTTAGAAATAGCAGAAAGCGAAGCTTTTGATTTTGTTGATGTAGATTCTTTAGGTGAAATTACAGAAAACGATGCCTACATGGATATTCATATCGATGAGGTTTTGAATTTACCATTAGTTGATGTTGAAGCAGTAGCTCAAAAGAAATTTAAAGTTGTTGTTGATGGTGTAAATTCTTCGGGAGGAATTATTATCCCAAAAGTTTTAGAACAAATGGGTGTAGAAGTAGTAAAATTATATTGTGAACCAAACGGACAGTTTCCGCACAATCCTGAACCATTAAAAGAACATTTAGGAGATATTTGTAAATTGGTTGTAGAAGAAAAAGCCGATTTTGGTATCGTAGTTGACCCAGATGTAGATCGTTTGGCTTTTATTTCAAATGATGGCGAAATGTTTGGTGAAGAATATACGTTGGTTGCCATTGCTGATTATGTATTGAGTAAAACTCCTGGTAAGACAGTTTCTAATATGTCTTCTTCTCGTGCTTTACGCGATATTACGGAGAAACACAACGGAAGTTACCAAGCAAGTGCTGTGGGCGAAGTAAACGTAGTAGAATTAATGAAGCAGACCAATGCGATTATTGGTGGAGAAGGAAATGGCGGTATTATTTATCCAGAAATTCACTACGGTCGCGATGCGGTTGTTGGTGTAGCTTTATTTTTAACGTATTTAGCAAACCAAGAAAAAACCGTTGCCGAATTGCGCGCTAGTTATCCGCAATATTACATGAGTAAAAACAAAATTGAGTTAACACCTCAAATAGATGTTGACAATGTTCTTAAAACGATGACAGAGAAATACTCTAATCAAAGTCTTGGTGAGCCTGTCGAACTATCAACTATTGATGGTGTAAAAATTGATTTTGCTTCAGAATGGGTGCATTTACGTAAATCGAATACGGAACCAATTATTCGTATTTATACAGAAGCACCAACACAAACTGAAGCTGATACGTTAGCTGAACGTTTTGTAAGTGAATTGAAAGTCATTGCTGGTATTTAATGGATAAAAGTTTTGTTAGAAATAAAGTTATTCTTTATCATTTAAATCATTTTTTGATAACTATTATCACTTTTTTTATAGCAGATTATTTTTTCGAAAATCAAAAATTATTCTTTTTATTGGGAACTTTTGTGGTAAATCTTGTTCTAATTTATGCAAATCCTTCTCAATTTTTAATAGATTTTGAAATTCATGATGAAATAATAAGTATTTATTTTCTTAATAGTCACCTGAGAGAAGATAAAAAGAACATTCCAATTAATCAATTAGAAAAATATAAAATTGAAAATACTGGAGTTATTTATAAAAATTACGAAATCACT
Organism: Flavobacterium sp.; assembly: GCA_030145825.1. Lineage (GTDB taxonomy): Bacteria > Bacteroidota > Bacteroidia > Flavobacteriales > Flavobacteriaceae > Flavobacterium. The sequence continues at coordinate 539 of JAIXHM010000102.1, read as the reverse complement.
TTTTTTCAATCTTTTAATATTGAAAATTTCATTGTTTTCAATCATGCATTAGTTTTTAGATTAGAAAAGTTTTGTAAAATGAATAATATTAAATTAAAATAAAAAAAATTAGAGTGAATAGATTAATTTTAATTCTGATTGTGGTAATAAATTTAACAAGCTGCGCGTCTAAGAAACCTAATATTCCTCCATCTTTAGATCCAATTCATATTCAAAATGCAACTAATTTTGCTAAAGTGCAATTTGAAAGTTATATGACAGGTAAATATGTCCCATTAACTAAAGATATTGCTACGCCTAAATTAGTTAGAGAGTGGAGCGAAGTTGAAGAACAACGAACAAGTAAAATAATTAAAGAAAACTTTGGAGACTTACAAGAATTGAAAATAGTTCAAACTGTATTTTACGACAATAGTTATATTTACAGGTTTAAGGCAAAATATTCAAAATTAGAGGATTACTCAGAAATAAGAGTTTATACTACTTTACAGCATAAAGTAGAAGGTTATATTTTATATACAGTTTGGTTAGATACTTAT
>JAIXHM010000101.1 GCA_030145825.1 Flavobacterium sp. | reverse complement strand
AACAACCAAAAATGTTTACTAAAAATGAGGCATACTGTAACTTTCCAGGAAGGATTTTTGCAATAGTAACAATTGCTAAATATCGTAAAACACTTCCTAAACCTCCACCTAAAGCAACAAAAAGTAAACTCTTTATCATATTATCTCAATAATGCAAAGTGACCTTTTATGGTTGTTCCGTTTGCTAATTCTAAAATGAACCAATAATCATCGGCTGGTATTTTTTTACCATTATAAGTTCCGTTCCAACCTCTTTCTCCAGGAATAATTTGTTGGATTAACTTACCAAATCGGTCAAATATATAAATTTTACTTGCTAGAAGTCCTTTTTTATCTAAATTTTTAATTGTCCATTCGTCATTATAACCATCATTATTAGGCGAAAAGAATTTTGGATAATTTAAAATGTAAAAAGTTGCTGTAATTTGGCCGCAACCATTTTTATCGTTTACATAAACAGTGTATTGTCCTTCGCCCAAATTATAAAATATAGAGCTATCTTGATAATCAATTCCATTTAGTGAAAACTCATAATCGCCACCAGCAGAAACTACAATTTCTGCGGTATTGTTATCTTCAAAATCGGTTGTGACGATATCGATAAGTGTAGCAATTTGGGAACCAATAACGGTAAAGGTTTTGGTTTTTGTACAAGAATTACCATTAGTTAAAACAACACTATAAGTTCCTGCAGAAGTTACCGATATAGAAGAAGTGGTTTCACCTGTATTCCATAAATAGGTATAACCAAGGTTAGCTTGAAGTACAGCTGCATCTCCATCGCAAAGTCCTACAGTTACGTCATTAATTACTTCTTCAAAAGTTTGTATTGTAATATTAACTGGAAAAGCATTATTAGCATAACAATTGAAATTTGTTATTTTAGCATATAAAGTTTCGGTAAATGCAGTGCTATTTGTATAAGGGATAGGGATAGGAGTTGAGTCTGTAGGATTAGCGAATAAAGCTACATTGTAGTTTGAGGGTAGCGTAGGGAATAAATCGTTTATTATTGATGCAATTTCTGTAGCAGTAATTTGAGTAATACCATCTTGTGTTTGGTCTTCATCACATTTTACAAAAGTATTGTCAACCGCCTGTAAATCCTCTGAAAAATCTAAGTTAATATCACCTCTTCTTTCACAAGGATCTCCTGCATCTACAATAACCGAATATAATCCGTTTGTTAAAGTGTTGTAAGGCGGATTTAAAGTTAAAGTACCATTTGTTTCACCAGGAATAATATTATTATTAAAATACCATTGATAAGTGGTAGCACTAAAACTAGTTCCGTCTAAAGTGAGGCTTTCATCAAAACAAACAGGATTTCCATTCGCAAAAGTTCTATCGTTTCCTAAATCAATATCAAAAGAAAAACTTCCTCCTTTTAAGAAAATAGCCGAATCGTATTTTTCATTACCTTGATCAGCAATAACTAATTTAATGTGATAAAGATCTCCAGCAACCACATTTGCCTTTGCAGTAATAGATTTTGTCTGGCCATTAAAATTTGTTGGATGATTTACACCGTTAAATGCATCAAAATATTGTTCATTTGCTGGAGGGCAAATTGTTCCTGGACCTCTTACAGTATTAATTTTTATAGGAATATTTGTATTAGGTACTAAGGCAATATTTTGATAGTTTGTTGAACTTACAGGTTTTATTAAGAATGCAAACCCATCTGTATAATTACATTGATTTTGAGTTGGATTTGACAAATATTGTTCTGAAGAAAGAATAAAATCAAAACTTACATTATTTGTAACTGGAGTAAAATCAAATTCTAAAACAGTTGCATTAAAAGTATTGGAAATTCCGAGTGCTTGATTTAAATCAGAATCGCCACCCCATCCGGGAGCATCATCACTGACAATATAAGTATTAGGTCCTACAGCACTGTCAATTTTTCCTGTACTTAAAATAATTCCATCTTGAAAAGGGAAAGAAGAACCGTTTGCATCGAAACGACCCCAACTTTGTTGACCATTTCCCCAATTTCCTCCTGAAACAGATACATTAGTAACATTTCCACAAGAGTTATCAAATAATACTTGTTTTACTAAATTTTCTGCGGTATAAGTATTGTCAACAGCAATGTATTGAGAGATTCCAAATTGCCATTGTAAAATAGCGAAAAAATATATAATGTGTTTAACTTTCATAGCATCGGCAAAGATACTACAAATCTCTTCTTTTTAGCAATTGATAAGACGAGAAAATAAAAATAAAAATCCAGCCAAGTACAATTAAAATAGATGATAAATGAACGCTATAATCTTTTAAATCTCCCATGCCCACTTGTGTACCAATAGTTTTTATGAAATTAATTCTAGTATAAGGTTCTACTATAACATTTGACATCGCTTCAAAAGGAAAAAAATCATAAATTTTATCGACTAAAGTATCTGTTTTTTCTTTCTCTTTTAAAAAGACATATTTTATAATTCCATGACTTAAAAATTCGAAAATGTACCAAAATATTAAGAATCCTAATGCGAAAGCAGAACGTTTTATTAAAACACTTAAAAATAAACAGAAAGAAAAGAATGCAGTTAATTTTATGAAATATCCCAAAACATATTCTAACTGAGAAAATATAATTGATGGTTCGTCATAAGATGAAAATCGGAGTCCTAAAAATAAGGTTATGGCAAAAACTAAAATTGTCGAAATAAATGAGAAAACAATGATGCTCAAGAATTTACTCAAGATGACTTCCTTTTTTGTAAAACCATCAATTAAATTTTGTTTAAGCGTTCCGTAAGTATATTCATTGGCCATCATGGAAACAATTACAACGGCAAAGAAAATTTTAAAATAATCGGCTACATAAGTATTAAAATGCCAAATGAATGGAAAATTAAAAATTCCTTGATCGGCAATTCTAATTGGAATACCAAATAATTCAAACTCAATATTACTAATTAAAAAAAGTAATAAAAGCAATGAAAAATAAATGATAACCAATATTTTACTAATTCGGTTTTTGAATATTTTTTGGAATTCTATAGAAAGTAGTCGGTACATAAAATTAAGATTGATGATTAGTTAATTGTAAAAATTGTTCTTCTAAGCTGTGTTTTCTTTTTACAAGATGACTTAACAAAATTCCTTTAGAAGCTAAATAAGAATTGAGTTCTGCAGCATCTAAATTTGATTTTAAAAACACAATTAATTTACCATCTTCAAGTACAATTTTTTCTACCGATTGATGTTGTTGCATTTCAAGTTCGAGTTTTGTCATGTCGTTTGCTTCTAGTTCGAAGAAGCCTTCATTTGAGACCATTCCATGAACTGTGCCTTGATATAACATGACACCCTTTTGTAAAACCACCACGTGACTACAAACTTTTTCTACTTCATCTAAAAGGTGCGATGCTAATAAAATTGTAGTTCCTTGTGCGGCAATTATTTTTATTAAATCGCGAATTTGTCTAATTCCTTGCGGGTCAAGCCCGTTTGTGGGTTCGTCTAAAATTAATATTTCAGGATCATTAAGAAGTGCAGAAGCAATTGCTAAACGTTGTTTCATTCCTAATGAAAAGGTTCTGAACTTACTATCTTTTCTCTCGATAAGTCCAACCAATGTTAATTTTTCTTCAACTTTTGAATATGGAATTTCTTTAATTTTACAGACCAATTGTAAATTTTCTTCGGCAGTCATGTACGGATAAAAATTTGGTCTTTCAATAATAGCACCAACTTTTTTTAAGGCTTTATGTATGTCTAAATTACCATTAAACCATTGAAAATCACCGGAAGTTTTATTAACCACATTTAGAACAATTCCCAATGTAGTAGATTTTCCAGAACCATTTGGACCTAAAATTCCGTATACATTTCCCTTTTGAATTTCAAATGATAAATCTTTAACAGCGTGTATTTTTTTACTGTAGATTTTGTTTAAGTTTCGAATGCTAAGTATTGTTTCCAAATTATTGTAGTTTAATTTTAAACATCTTAAGATAAGACGACCAATAAAATCTTTTGTTACAAATAAAAAAAGCACGCATAAATTACACGTGCTTTTTTACAAACCTAACCTAACTAAACTATATGAGATATTTTATTTCTTAAACTTTTCTTCCTCTTATTATCGATAAAATGAATAAAATAATAAAAATGAAGAATAATATTTTAGCAATTTCTGCTGCTCCAGCTGCAATACCACCGAAACCTAAAACTCCGGCAACTAAAGCAAGTATTATGAATATGATTGTCCAACGTAACATAGCATTTTGTTTTATAGTTAATAAATTGTTTTATCTAATTTGATATTACAAATTTATGGCACTATGTAAGCAGAAGTGTTACAAGATTATTAGCTATTGTTATAGAATATTAATATAGAGGTTAGAAACCTTCGAAAACACCAAGGCCAAACAATGCAAAATCATATTTAACAGGATCTTGATTGTCTAGTAATCTAAGGTTAGTATCAAGTTCAATTAAGGCTTTGGCATCATTTTGTTTTCGAGTTAGTAATCCCAGTTTACGAGCTACATTTCCAGAGTGAACATCTAAAGGACAAGATAGGTGAGCGGTTGAAATAGAATTCCAAATGCCAAAATCGACTCCTTTATTGTCTTTTCTCACGAGCCATCTCAACATCATGTTCAGCCTTTTTGCGGCAGAATTATTCAAAGGATCAGAAACATGTTTCGTAGTTCTCGATTGATGATTTATTTCAAAAAAGATTTTTTTGAAGTTAGAAATACTATCAGTTTGGTCTTTTTGATTTTGATATTTTGAAAAAACCTTTTCAAGTCCATCATGATTTAGGTAAATGTTCTGAAGTGCTTTTATAAAAGTTTTAGCATCTTCATTATTAAAAGTTCTATGAACAAAAGTATTTAGTTTTTCTAATTGTTCGTTGTTATGAGAAAGTACAAAATCGTAAGGAGAATTGCCCATTACATTCATTAATTTTGTAGCACTATTAATAATCATTTTACGATTTCCCCAAGCCAAAGTAGAAGTTAGAAACGATGCAATCTCTATATCTTCTTTTGTAGAAAATAAATGCGGAATTTGAATAGGATCAGTCTCTATAAAATCTGGTCTATTGTATAATTCAACTTTTTCGTCTAAAAATTCTTTAAGTTCGTTTTTTGTCATTTTAATTTTTAGGCGTTGGAATCTCATTCATTTTATAAATCCAAGCAATTCCAGTTTGTAAAGTTTTATCTTTTTCAACTACAAAATCAGGAACTATTTTGTTTCCATATTTTGTTTTATGTCTATCTAAAAATATTGATTCAGCGAGATTTATTGATGAACCATCTGATAATAAATGGGAAACACAACCAGTAGATACTCCAAAAGTAGGTTGCCCAAATGATTTTGTATTTTCTTGACCTTTGAAAGCTACCGTAACTGCTTCGCCAGAACTTGCAGTTTCACTATCAGTTAAAATAGCCATAAATGGGTTTTTTTGAACTTGATTTGAAAAATTAATATTGGTTTCCATAATTAATTGGTCTTTTATATAGGCTTTTCCTTTTATTATTTTCCAAGCTTCACTATTTTCATTTGCATCTATAAAATATCCAAAAGTTCCGTTTCCTATCAGAGGTTCTAAAGCAAGTAACATTGGCCACATGTTTCCTCCAAAATTACCTCGTAAATCAATAATCCAACCTTTTAATTTTTTTTGCGCTTGTTGATCTATTTTTGTTCTAATTGAGGTAATATAATTTTCATTATCCTTTTCTGAACCAATACAATACGGAATTCTAATATATCCTATATCATCAGGAGTTATTTCATCATAAAATGTTGGTAAAGGGTTGTTTTCTGATTCATTTTTAATCTCTATTATTGATTTAAAATAGCTATGATTATCGTTGAGTTTTTTTACAGCATAACTTATTGTTGGATAAACGTCTTCTAGATTTTTTGCGTGCTGAGCTTTAATAAAAAGATCTTTTTCAAATTTTTTCCAATCAATTTCATTTTTATGAATTGATTTTTCTTTTAATAGTTTTATGGTTTCATTAAGGTAATTAGAAACATTTTTAGGAATAGAGATGTTTTTTTGACAACTTGCAAACAAAAAAAATAAAAATATATAACTGTGTATTTTCATCTAAATAATATTCCCGTCAATCATCGTAATTTTTCGATCTGCCATTTCGGCTAATTCTTCATTGTGTGTTACAATTACGAATGTTTGACCAAATTCATCACGTAATTTAAAAAATAACTGATGTAAATTTTCGGCAGTATGTGTATCTAAATTTCCTGAAGGTTCATCGGCAAAAATAACAGCAGGTTTATTAATTAAAGCTCTTGCTACTGCTACACGTTGTTGCTCTCCACCAGAAAGTTCACTGGGTTTATGATGTATTCTATGTGAAAGTCCAAGATAATCTAATAATTTTTCGGCTTCTTTTTCAACTTCTTTTTTGTTTCTATTTGCAATAAAAGCAGGAATGCAAACATTTTCTAATGCTGTAAATTCGGGTAGAAGCTGATGAAATTGGAAAATAAAGCCCAATTGTTGATTTCTAAATTTTGATAAATCTTTATCAGACAATTTTAAAATATTAACATTGTTAATAGTTAAATTAGAATCGTAATTTTTTGCAGGTTTATCGAGTGTTCCTAAAATTTGCAACAAGGTAGTTTTTCCTGCTCCTGAAGCGCCAACTATTGAAACAATTTCCCCTTTTTTAATATGTAAATTTACACCTTTTAAAACATGTAAATCGTCGTAGTTTTTATGAATATTAAAAGCCTCTATCATGTTTACAAAGAAACAAAGTTTTTTGTTATTTTTATGCTAAATGTTAGCTAAATAACATTCAAAATTTCATTTAAACCGTAATTTTGAGTAAATTTAATTGCTATGGGAAAATTAGTTTTATCATTAATTTTATTAGTGAGCTGTCAAGCAAAAGAGAAAAAATATACTGTTCAAGAATTTAAAGAGCCTATAAAAATGGAAATACAAAATGGAAAAGAAATAGCAACTTTTGCTGGTGGTTGTTTTTGGTGTACCGAAGCAATATTTCAAGAAATTAAAGGTGTAGAAAAAGTGACTTCTGGCTACATTGGTGGAAAAATTAAAAATCCAACTTATAAAGAAGTTTGTTCAGGTGAAACTGGACATGCAGAAGCTATTCAAATAACATTTGATCCTACACAAGTTGCCTATGAAGATTTGTTAGAAGTTTTCTTTGGAACACATGATCCCACAACATTGAACCGTCAGGGAGCTGATGTTGGAACACAATATAGAAGTGAAATTTTTTATTATTCGGAAGCGCAAAAAATGAAAGCTGAAAATTATATTAAATTTATAGAAAAAGAACAATTATATAGCAAACTAATTGTTACCAAAGTGTCACCTGCAACCGAATTTTATCCTGCTGAAGATTACCATCAAGATTATTACAGTCAAAATTCGCAACAAGGCTATTGCCAAATGGTTATTGCACCAAAACTTGAAAAATTGCGTAAATATTATCAATCTAAGTTGAAATAATTTTGGCGTAGTATTTGCTTAAATTTTATTAAATAAACCTTAAACTTTTAATTAATGGCACAAGAAGTTCAAGTAGAAACGGTTTCAAAACCAACAAATAAAAAAGCAAAACTTGTTTTAAGTATCATTTTTGATTTAATAGGAATGATGTCTTATATAGTACCTTTACTAGCGGAAGTAACCGATGTTGTTTGGGCTCCAATTTCAGGATTACTTTTGGCTACAATGTACAAAGGAACAACTGGTAAAGTAGCTGGTGTAATTGGGTTTATAGAAGAGGCGCTTCCAGGTCTAGATTTTATACCTACCTTTACTTTGACATGGATTTATACTTATATTATAAAAAGAGAATCATAAAAAAAGCGACTTAAGTCGCTTTTTTTATTACGTGTATATGTAAAATTATAACTTTTCTGCACTATTATTCTTTTTTAATTCTCTCATGAGCAATCGTACACCCTGAATAGTGTTATTGTTAAATGAGTTTGTAAAAATAATAAAGGCTATATTTTTAGTTCGATCTATTTGTGCTAACGTGTAATAAGTTCCGTCTGTTCCTGAATGAGTTGAAAATTCATTATTGTTTTCGTAAATATTATACCAACCTAAAGAATAATTCTCAATTCCTTTATGAATAAAATTATAAGTTTTAGAATTTAAGTAGTTGTCTTTGCCTTGTAATCCTTGTAAATTAAGTTGAATGAATTTAACATAATCTTTAAGTTTTATATTTAAATCTCCGGCAGGTTCTGTATAATCTATAGTTAAATCTGTATTTGATGGAACTGGAATTAATTTTTCATTCTCATAGAGATGACCCCAAGTGTCTTTATGATGTTGATTTTCTGGCCAAGAGAATTTTACATTTAATTTCAAATCTTTATTAAATGTTTTTTTTACTAATTGTTCCCAACTTTTTCCTGATACTTTTTCCACCATTAAAGTAGCTAATGTATATCCTGCATTGGAGTAAACAAAAGGATTTTGCTCATCTGGAAAAACAGGTTTTAATGTTAATACAAATTGACTAAACTGCTTTCTTTTTTGCTTTTTAGTTCCTTTAAATATTGGTATTTTAGGATCTTCTTCTTCACCTTGAAAAGGTTGTATTCCTGCTCTATGTGATAGTAAATCTTGTAAGGTAATATTGAAATATTCTGGTTTGCTTTTCAATTTCCATTCAGGGAATAAATCAAAGAATTTTGTTGTCCATTTTAACTTTCCTTTTTCAACATATTTTGCAATTATGTAAGCAGTCATGGGTTTAGTGTTTGATCCGATGTGAAATCGATCTTCTAAACTTG